>JAMWCI010000136.1 GCA_023818655.1 Candidatus Omnitrophota bacterium | reverse complement strand
CTTAAGAGTTGGGCTGCTTCCTTTACTTTTATTAACCTTTTTAAGCTATCTTTAATCACTTCGTATCTCTTCTGTTCTTCCATGGTCAGGGTAATTACTTCTTCCATCTACCACCTCCTTATTCCTTTAGAGGTGGTATTTTACCATTAAACTACCCTGACATTTCTACGTTGCAGAAAGGTGACATTATTATATTGCGGTTACAGGCAATCTTTCTATAAGGTTGTATGTTTATATAATAACAACGAATTCGCCGCGGGGTCTTTGTTGACTTAAATCCTTTGCAATCTCTAAGGGCAGACCTCGTTTAATTTCTTCAAATTTTTTCGTAACCTCTCTTGCCACAACAATATTTCTCTCGCCAAAAACAGCCTGTACATCTTCTAGGCACGCCAAAATCCTATGTGGCGACTCGTAAAATACCACTGTAACTTTTAATTTGGACAGCGCGGCTAACTTATTTCTTCTGGCCAATTTCCTATTGGGTAGAAAACCTGCAAAATAGAATTCATGAGTTGGTTTTCCTGAAAGTATAAGCGCATTAACAAAAGCAGTGGGTCCCGGGATAGCAGTAATTTCAATATTATTCTTTATTGCTAAATTAATAATATGATACCCTGGATCGAGTATGCCTGGCGTGCCTGCATCCGACACCAAGGCAACGGCTCTACCTTCTTTAAGCAGCCTGATAAGGTATTCTATTGTGCTGAAAATAACTTGTGGTCGGGGTTTTGATGCCATAATGTTCAAGCAGGATTCTTGTATGGCGCGTGTCCTCGCAGGCAATCAAATCTACGCTTTTTAAAATTTCAAGCGCCCTTAATGTAATGTCTTTAAGATTCCCTATAGGGGTTGCTACTATGTAAAGCATTGACGAGGTAAAGCTGCGAGATTAAATCTTGGCCAGGTGGCCGATTGATTTACTATCAGGTACTACTATTCTACGGTTACTGATTTAGCTAGATTACGCGGCTGGTCAACGTCGCAACCGCGCTTTACCGCAATATGGTAAGCCAATAACTGCAAAGGCAAAGCCACTACTAGGGGTGAGAAAAACTCATCAATTTTAGGTATATAAATAATTTCAGGAGTTAATTCTTTTATAATGCTATCCCCTTTGGTGGCAATAGCAATGATTTTCCCCTGCCGGCTGTGTATTTCCTGAATATTGGAAATCATCTTATCGTAAATTTTTGATTCGGGCGCAATACAGACTACTGCGCGGTATTCGTCAATAAGCGCAATAGGGCCATGTTTCATTTCTCCTGCGGCATAACCTTCTGCCGGAATATAAGAAATCTCTTTTAATTTTAACGCGCCTTCCAGCGCTGATGGATAATTGATATTTCTTCCCAGAAATAAAAATGAACCGAAATGCGAATGCCTGTGCGCAAGATGCGCTATTTCATCCTGTTGTTTTAAGACCTCCTGCATTATCTGAGGCACTTTTCTAAGACTATCTAAGTATCTGTTTATTCTTTCTCGGCTAAGGTTATTTTTTATGCTTGCCAAATAAAAGGCAAAGATGTAAAACGCGATTAGCTGCGCCGTATAGGCCTTTGTTGAGGCAACTCCTATTTCGGGGCCGGCATGAGTGTAGATTATCCCGTCCGATTCTCTCGTTAACGTTGAGCCCAAGACATTGCATATGGAAAGCACGGGGCAATTGTGTTTTTTTGCCTCCCTCACACCCGCTAATGTATCCGCTGTTTCACCTGACTGACTAACCGCTATTACCAAAGTATCTTCGCCGATAAGAAGGTCGCGATAACGGAATTCGCTGGAGACATCTACGCTAACCGGAATTGCGCAAACAGATTCTATGATATATTTTCCTACCAGGCCCGCGTGATAGGCTGTGCCGCAGGCGACTATATAGATATTCTTGATGTTTTTGAGTTTTTCTTCAGGGATATTCTGCTCCTGGAAAATAATTTTATTGGTATCCTTTTGAATTCTTTGGCTGATGAGGTTTTCGATTATACCCGGCTGTTCGTTTATTTCTTTGAGCATAAAATGCTTATAACCCTGCTTCTGCGCTTGGGTAATATCCCAGCTGATTTTAGTGCTTTTCTTGTCCAGACTTGCGCCGTTTAAATCAGTCACCTTGACGCTATCCTTAGTCAAAATCGCTACTTCATTGTCATCCAAGAATATCACATCTTTAGTAGATTCTAAGATTGCCGGAACATCTGAGGCAATAAAATTTTCATTTTTGCCAAGTCCTACAATCAAAGGGCTGCCCAGACGTGCTCCGATTAATCTGTCCGGCTCATTTTTCGCAATTACGCCGATGGCAAAAGAACCGACGAGCAATTTAAGGGCTTTACGCACCGCTTCTTCGAGTGGAATATCTTGATAAAACTTTTCTATAAGATGAACAATAACTTCGGTGTCAGTCTGGCTTTGGAATTTGTGGCCTTCTTTGATAAGCTGGAGCTTTAATTGTTCGTAGTTTTCAATGATGCCGTTATGCACAAGCGCAATCTCATTCTTGCAGTCACAATGAGGGTGAGCGTTTATCTGATTAGGCGCACCGTGGGTTGCCCAGCGGGTATGGGCAATCCCTATTGAGCCGGACAATGGCTTATGTTTTAATACGTGTTCGAGCGCGCTGATTTTGCCGGGAGTTTTTCGAATGCTGGGGGAGCTTTTCTTAGCGTGGATAATCGCCATCC
>JAMWCI010000135.1 GCA_023818655.1 Candidatus Omnitrophota bacterium | reverse complement strand
GATTTTATAGTTATATCGTTAGAAATTATTTAATTGCGTTCTCCTTATTTTTAATTATAATTAAAATAAGGAGCAAGAAAAATGTTAAAATACCTACGCAGGCGCAAAATCGCAAAACGAATACTCATTATCTTGGCAGCAATTATCATCCCGCCCTTTGTATTTTGGGGCTCAGGAAGCATAATCCGTGAAAAACAGGAAAAAAAATCCCTTGGCAAGATATACGGTAAAAATCTATCTCTGCTTGAATACCAAGATGCCCTGCAAGCGGTAAAGAATATTGCTATACTGCATTTTGGCAATAAATTTAATGAAGTTATAAAATATCTGGATCTGGAAACACAGGCCTTACAACGCATCGTCCTGTTAAGAGAGGCAAAAAAACGCAAGATACAAGCTACTGACGCCGAGGTAATCAAATTCATAAAAGAACTGCCCCTCTTTGAACGTAATGGTAGGTTTGACGATAAAATTTACAACTCTGAGTTAATGTATGGACTACGCACCCCAGCGCGGGTATTTGAAGAGCAGATTAGACAGAATATTATACTGCAAAAATTATATAGGCAGGTAACGGATAGCATAAACATAAATCCTGAAGAAGTAAGAAGCGAATATCAAAAGGCAAACGAACAGATAAGCGTATTTTATGTTGCCTCCCTCCCTGCAGACTTTGAAAAGGAAGTTATACCCAGCGAAGCGGAACTCAAAGAGTACTTTGCCAAAAACTCTGTTAATTTCAAAGAACCTCCCTCTTATAACTTAGAGTATCTGACCAGTGATTCTGAGGAAAAAATAAAAAAAGCGGTCCAGCGTTTGCGCAAAGAAACAGATTTTAACGCTATTGCCAGAGAACTGGGGATAATCACTAAAGAAACTGGTTTGTTTAAACAAACAGAGGCAATTCCCGGCATCGGATGGTCGCAGACAATCACTAACGCCATTTTAAAAATGCAACCCGGCGAGGTCTCCCCCGTCATTAAGACGGAGAAATCATTCTATATCCTGCGACTTAAAGAAAAAAAAGACTCTTATATACCGGATTTTGACAAACTGAAAGATAAAGTGAGAAATTCTCTGATAAAGGAAAGTAGCAGGGAAAAAGCAAGGAAAGCAATAGAAAATTCTTGGACAGTCCTAAAAACTTCCTCGGATCTCAACCTTGCGGCAAAACAGCTTGGATTGAAATACGGTTCCACCGAATTATTTAAATACGGCAGTTATATAGAAGGGGTGGGTAGCTCTGACTTGTTTTGGGAGAAGGCAAATAAGTTAAAGGATAACGAGCTCAGCGAGATAATTGAGCTCCCCTCTGGTTTTTATATTATAAAGGTTAAAAATAAGGTTCCTTACGACGAGAAGAAATTCGCTGCGGAAAAAGATGAGTTTGCCGCGGCATTACTCACCCAGAAAAAAGAAGAACACTTCGCCTCTTTTATAAAAGAGCTAATGCGGAAGGCCCGCCAATGAAAGCTCATTCTATCTTAATGGCGCTTACCGGACAAGCATCGGCTACTTCCTTGAGATTATGCGTAGCGCAGCTCTGTGTTTTAATATGCGCAACGCCATCTCCCCGCACTTCAAATACCTCCGGACAATTTTGCTCGCATAAACCGCACCCTACACAAGTAGATGCATCTACGCTTACTTTTGCCATCCTTGCCTAACCTCCATATTTGCTGATTTGTTGTTTTTTGTTACCTCTCTAATAAGTTCTCAAACATCTCCTCGTGATTAACCTCTTCCGCCAGGATATGAGTAACCAGCTGGTAAGTAACGTTATCTTTACCGAGGGTTTTCTTAGCAATCTTATTGTACACTTCTATGGCGCCTGCCTCTGCTTCTGTGACGATACGGATAATCCTGTTTATATCAGCGGTATTCTTAGGCGGAGAGACATAAGGGAAGTTGGCGTTCTTTTCCAGTTCCATAGGATTAGCGATGGGAACGTCCCCTAATTTTACAATCAGGTCAGCGAGCTCCGTGGCATGCTCCAGTTCCTCTTTGGCTATCTTATTTAAAAACTCTGCGATATCTTCGTAAGCGCGTCCGGATACGGTCTGCGCCATATACCAGTAAAGATAAAACGCAAGCCACTCATCCGCATACGCCTTATTCAAGTCTTTTACCAACTCCTTCAGACTTAAATCCGCAATTGCCCTTGCCTGTTTACCCATAAATCATCCCTCCTTCATTAAGCTACCCCCGCGTCAAGCAGCAGGTTGACTCTCAATTTTAAGCCCATATTTTTCTATATTAGCGTCCGCTATCTTTTGAATCTGCTTTATTGCTTCAGGGTTATCGAGCAGATGTTTAAAGCGACCTTGTATCTTAAGATACTCCTCAACTGGTTTAGGAGTAATCTTTCGGCAGGAAACAAGAACGCCATTTTCATATTCAATAATAGGATAAAGCCCGGTCTCTACTGCTAATTTTGCCACCGCAATAGTCTGTTCGCTCTCGTGTCGCCATCCCAATGGACAAGGGACATGGATTTGCATATATTTTGGACCTTTGATTGAACAGCCCTTTTTCCCCTTCCGTTGCAAATCCGTAATAAAAGCGACTGTGGCAGTAGCAACATATGGTATGCCATGGGCAAGCGCTATCTCCGGCATAGGTTTTTTCGGACGGATATTACCAAACGAACCTTTAGCCGCAGGACTGGTAGTAGTATTGGC
>JAMWCI010000134.1 GCA_023818655.1 Candidatus Omnitrophota bacterium | reverse complement strand
CTATAGCCTATTTAAAAGAAAAGGGTATAAAAAATCCTCTTGAAAAATCCACATCTAAAGAACATAAGCATGCTGATACCTTTTCAGGATGCCCAGGTTTAAAAATGATGGATTTTAGAAGAGAACAAAATCCAGCAGCAGAAGAAAAAACTGTCTCTGGAAGAATGTCTCAACTTAGACAATGGCCGATTCAAATTATGCTTGTTCCACCATTTGCTCCATATTTAAATAACGCGGATGTGTTAATAGCTGCGGATTGTGTTCCTTTCGCCTATGCTGATTTCCACGAAGATTTATTAAGAGAAAAGGTTCTATTGATAGGTTGTCCTAAATTGGATGATGTCGAGATATATCAACAAAAGTTAACTCAGATTTTAAAAAATAATAATATAAAATCCATAACCTATGCCCATATGGAAGTTCCTTGCTGCTTTGGGTTGGTGAGTATTATCCAGTCAGCAATTTCTACTTCAGGTAAAGATGTCCCGCTTAAAGAAGCCATCATCAGTATAAAAGGGAAAAGATTAAGATGAAATCTGAAAAGGTCAAATTAGATTTAGAAGAGTTAAGAACCGGTGGAATTATAAAGCAGAAGCAGAAGGATTATTTTATTCTGCGTACCCGCATTCCCGGTGGCTATTTAAAGGTGGATATTTTAAAGAAATACTCTGTGATAGCCAAGAAATACGGTCGGGAGTACGTTCATATATCTACTCGGCAGGGAATAGAGATTCCCTGGATACATATAAATAATATTCCAAAATTACTTAATGATTTAAAGAAGTTCGGCATTTTAAGAGGCGCCTGCGGCCCTCGCTCAAGGAATCTGATTGCCTGTCCGGGTGCCAGTGTATGTCGGTTCGGGCTAGTAAACACAGAAGAACTCGCCAGGAAATTAGACCAAGTAGCTTTTGGGAAGGAAGTTCCTAAGAAATTCAAGGTAGCAATCAGCGGCTGTCTTAATTCCTGTTCCAAGCCGCAGGAAAACGACCTTGGTTTTTTAGCGCAGGGCGAGCCTGAGGTGGATTTGAGCAAGTGTATTGGTTGTACTTTATGCGCGATGGTGTGCGAGAAAGTCTGCGGCCGCGGCAAAAGAGAACCGGCAATTATTATGGATGAAAACAAACGGCCTGTCTATAGAGAGGAAAACTGCTTTTTTGAAGGAGATTGTGTTCGGGTCTGCCCTGTCAACGCATGGAAGGTAAAAAAGACCGGTTTTGCGGTTTACATCGGAGGAAGGGTAGGCCGGTTCCCGAAATTCGGTATAAAAATTGCCGATTTTGTAGATGAGAAACAAATTCCCCGAATCATTAAAAACGCTATCTCCTGTTACAATAGAATTGCACAAACCGGAGAGAGATTCGGCGAGGCATTAGAAAAGCAGGATATAGAGACAATAAAGAAGGAAATTCTATGAATGAACTTAAGGTTAATCAACATCTGGATTTAAAAGGAGTTCCATGTCCGCTTAACTTTGTTAAGACAAAATTGATGCTGGAAGGCATGGAGAGCGGCTCTATATTGGAGGTTGTATTGGATGACGGTGAGCCAATTACGAATGTGACGGCAAGCGTCAAAGAAGAAGGCCATCAGATCCTTAAAGTAGAAAAGACATCTGAATATTGGAAGCTAACTATTAAGAAAGTGTGAGGTGTAGATATGAGCTATGTAAAAGGATTAAAATGCAGGGAATGCGGCAGGGAATATCCTAAAGAACCACTATATGTATGCGAATATTGTTTTGGGCCATTAGAAGTAGTTTATGACTATGAAAGAATAAAGAGGAAGCTGACCAAAGAATTGATAGAGTCGCGGCCTAAAAATCTCTGGCGTTATAAAGAACTTTTACCTTTGGATGGAGAGCCAAGCGACGGTTTAAATTCAGGCTTTACTCCTTTAATTAGGGCAAGAAATTTAGAAAGAGCACTGGGAGTGAAAGAGCTTTATATAAAAGACGACTCCGTATGTCATCCCACACTTTCTTTTAAAGATAGAGTGGTGAGCGTGGCTTTATCCAAAGCCAAGGAATTCGGATTTAATACAGTTGCTTGTGCATCTACCGGAAATTTAGCCAATTCGGTTGCTGCACAAGCAGCTGTGGCGGGATTGAAAAGATATATCTTTATTCCCGCAGATCTGGAATTAGGCAAAGTTATCGGAACGCTCATCTATAACCCGGTTTTGGTGGCAGTGGAAGGTAACTACGATCAGGTCAACAGGCTTTGTTCTGAGATTGCGACAATTTACAAATGGGCATTCGTGAATATTAATATCAGGCCTTATTACGCGGAAGGCTCAAAGACTTACGGGTATGAGATTGCCGAACAATTGGGCTGGAAAGCGCCTAAACATATAATCGTTCCTTGCGCTGGAGGTTCACTCATTACTAAAATTTACAAAGGCCTGAAAGAATTTAAAAATCTTGGGCTTATTGATAAACTTGAGACAAAAATCTACGCTGCCCAGGCAACCGGATGCGCTCCTATCGTTACAGCTATAAAAGAAAATGCGGAAATTATAAAACCCGTTAAGCCTAATACAATCGCCAAGTCTTTAGCTATAGGAAATCCTGCTGACGGAGTGTATGCCAAGGCAGTCGTAAAAGAAACAGGAGGTTGGGGAGAAGACGTCTCAGACGATGAAATTGTCGAGGCGATAAAGCTTCTAGCCACAACCGAAGGGATTTTCACTGAGACAG
>JAMWCI010000133.1 GCA_023818655.1 Candidatus Omnitrophota bacterium | reverse complement strand
GATGTTTTAAATGCGTTAATGGAAAAAGGGATAAGGGTAGTTATTGCTACCGGTAATCCGGTTGATAGTGAATTAAAGAGAAGGTTAAAAGGGATTTGGGGAAATCCCAATCTTTTTATTGCTGCTAATGTCTCTACCCAGATATTTTATTTTGAAGAAGGAATTTTAAGAGAGTTTATTGATTATCGTAAAGGTTTAAGCAAAGATAACAAAAATAAGATAAGCGAAATCATACAAAAATTTATCGCAGGCCTTAAGGAAGGAAGCTATGATTCATTTTTACCGCAACAACACATTACTGTTTTAAAAGAGATATTGAAGGAGAAAGAGCTGAAAATAGAAGACAGGGTAACGCGTTTAATATGTAGGTATGAAGGTTTTAAAGAGAAATTATCCGAAGAGGTGTCGCGACGTTTAAGAGAGAACTTAGCCCGGATATTAAGAGAAATAATTATCCGCAATGACATAAGAGATTGCGAAGTGCTAATAGAAGGAAAGACCACCATCGCTGTTACTCCTATAGGCATAGATAAGGAAGACGCAGTGCACTTTATGCTGCAGTATTTTGGAATTATGCTGCAAGAAGCAATTTATTTCGGCGATGAATTTGAGATTCAGGGCAATGATTGGCCAGTAGTAGGACTTACAGGTTTGAATATATTTTCCTTGGGAACAAGACAAAATTTGCCTATCAATGTATATTATCTGGGGAGTAGTCCAGAATATACCTTGGCGGCGTTAAAAATGATTCAAGATGCAAATGCGCAAGGCAAAGATACAAAGACAATAGTTGACATTTTGAGAGTTTTGGGTTGGGCCCACTACTATTTTCTTGAGGAGCAAAATGCCTTAGATTGCGGGATGTTCAGAGACTACGACTACCGAACCCGCGGCAAAGAGGTTTTACCCGTCATTGCTTTTTACTTAGGTCTTACTTGGGCTAAGATGGCAAAGGATAAAAGAGAGAGATTCAACCTTAAATCCAATCTAGTTTTAGTAGCCAAAGACTGTCGCCGGATTGATCCCAAAATTAAAGAGGCCCTGATTTACGCCCTGAGATTCTCAGGTTTGGATGTAGTAGATATTTATTCCGATGACAACCCTTACTGCGTCTCCAGCTTTTCTTATGCGCTTTTAAAATATCATCCCTTAATGAGTATCTTTTTAACCGCCAGTCACGTAACAGGCGACGGTGTTTCCGGCTTTAAAGTGACTATGCAGAACGAACAAGGAGAATTAACCAGTCTGGCCACCCAAGAGATAAAAGAAGAAAGCTTTAAGATTATTGAGGAACTCTTAAAGGATAAAGGAAAAGCCTTGCGATTGCAAGGCAATTCTTTTGGTTCTTATCGTAAAGATGACAGGATAGATGAGCAGAGTGTCCGTCAAGTTGTCCTGTTGGTGCGCTTGGTAGAACAAGGATATGGTATATACACGCTGGGAAGAGAGATAGAAGCCAGAAAGGATGAAGTTGATGCAGTATTAGGGGCAATGGAGCAATATGTAGATTCCAGCACTAAGCCGTTGGAAGGTTTAAAGATACTCGTTGAAGCAGCCCATACCCCTTCGGGTAGACTTGCGCAAAAGGCGCTTGCGGAATTAGGCGCACAGGTTGAAGTCTTGCATCCTGAAATAAAATTCTTAAGCGGTATGCATCAGGCAGATCCCTCCAGGCGAGAAAATCTTGTGGATTTGAAAAACAAGATAAAAGAGCGAGAGGCAGATTTTGGCTTGGCTTTTGATTTGGATAGCGACAGATGCGACATTGTCTATCAAAGACAGGATGGATGTTTTGAGTCCCTGTCTCCCGATACCTTGATTGTGGTTCTTCTGCCATTTCTTATTGAAAGATGCGGCTATGACTCACAAAAAATAGGTAAATCCCTTGCAGTAGTAAGGGATGTCTTGGGTACTGAGGCTGTGGATAATATATGTAAGAATTTGCAAGTGGATGTTTATCAGACCGATGCCGGTTATGTTTTTCTAAAAGCCAAAGTAAGGGAATTAAAAAATAACGGCTTTGTCGTTCCCATCTATGGCGAATCCTCAGGACACGCTTGGCTGGATGTAACCGGCCCTATTGAGAATCCTCTGGCAATTGCGATTTTGTTTGCTTTGATAATCAAAGAATATAAGAACAATAATCCAAATATCGCTTATCTTGTAGAAAGTTGCTTAAACAAGTTATCTCAAAGATATTCCAAGATAACCTTTAAGCGCTCCGGCAAGATTAACCCTCCCTATCAATACCACTTACTTAACCTGCTTTACGATAACTATGTAGTTGGATTGACCCAAGAAGAGAGAACGCGTTTAGGCATAGTAAGCTGGAATCCCAGAGAAAATGACGAAGATAAGAAAAAAATCCCTCAGGTCGTGGTTGCCTATGGTAAGGATTATTGTATCCGTAATATGCTTAGGGATTTTATTCCCGGCAAGACAATTAAGACAAAAATTGGAGACCTAACAGTGGATAAGATTGACGCTTATGCCGAGGGCAACCTTTACCGCTATATCGATATCAGATTTATGTTAAATAATGAGTATATTGGAAGATTTATTTTTAGGGCCTCAGCTAATGAGCCAAATTTTGTCCTTTCTTTTGAGGCGGTTTATCCTGAAGGTGTTTTAGCAGAAGAAGGAGCCAAAAAGCGCTTTGTTGTAATTGGTGGCGTAGTTTTAGATTATTTGGATACGATGAGTTTTGCTCCTCTAAGTA
>JAMWCI010000051.1 GCA_023818655.1 Candidatus Omnitrophota bacterium | reverse complement strand
ATGCCGTCCCTACGTCATTTAAGGCCCAATAGTTAAATGCTTCTCGGGTATAAACATCGTATTTTTTACCTGAAAATTCATTGGTGCCTATTTTGACCAAATCTGTTTTGGGAAACTCTCCTTTACGTAAACATTCTAGTTGTTGCCTTTGCGCTTCTTTTGACCAAAGCCTAACACAGTCATTTGCATATCTTATGGCCAATCCATAGTTTTTCACCTCTAAAGCCTGCCAGGCAGACTTTATTAAATCTTCCGACTCAACGCCAACAGGTGGCATAACAGATTCATTTACTCTCTCTATTTCTGATAATAAACCCTTTACGGCCGCTTCAGAATCTTTGCCCAAGATCCCAAGATATGCCTCTTCTGGTTTTGTACTATCTACGGCTTTCCATATCTCATCAGTAGCCTCACAGATAAATACCATCGCAACATTACCTAATTTACCTCTACCAATGCTATTTTCATCGAGCAAAGATATTATTTCTTCAAGATATTGTGCTTGTGCTTGCTGTTCCATTCTGGTTCTAGCCGGTAAGCCGATTTCAGAGAATATTATAGGTTTGGATATTTTCTCTTTTGCCAATTTAAGTAAGTCGGCAATGTCGGTCTTATCCTTGAAGCAATTTATTCCCACAGCATCGATATTCTGCATCCGCGAAATTAAACTCGCTTCTTCTACGGTCAAATCCCCATTACCTAAAATGATAATCTGTTGGCGCAAGTCATCACTTAGCTTTTGCTTAATTGCTCCGGCTACTTCATCCATAAAAGCATAATACTCCGGTAACGAAAGATTTATCCTCTGTCCTAATTTGCCATTTATTACATAATAATTACCTTCATTACCTATTTGCCACCCCAAGATCCAGGGTTCGTCTCGATATGTATCAACAATTTTTAAGATATTATCTATAATTCTTTGTCTGTCTTTCGGATTTTGATAATCTTTATTTTCATAAAGCCCGGCGAAGTTGCCTACATAGACGCGAATGCCGTAATCTTGGAACACTTTCCCAAAGATCCGTTTTATCTCTCTTGCATCATCTACTGATATGTCATATACCCTTATTGCTTTTATGCCTAAATTATGCAACATCCTTGCATGATCCTGGCCTCCTTCGGATTTATTTAAAAGCGATTTGTAAAGTTGAGCCATATTCCCGCGGTATTCATTAATATGTCTTCCTTGAGGAACCGGCTGATATACCATGCCAAATATGGCAGGAGACCTTTCTTTGTTTAAATATAGACTGTAAGTGCCAGCTTGCTTTCTAATCTCAGATTGAGTATAGAGCGGCAAATATACCGGCGTTACCGGCTTTATGTGTTCTTTTGAAATTGTTTGGACAACTGGCATATTTTCCTGGGGAACCATAGGATTTAAACCTGGCGAGGAAGGAATGGGATTGCCAAATATTATACTCAACAATAATCCTATAGAAAAAGCGCCGATTGTTAATTTTGACCGCACATAGGTCTTTATCTTTTGGAAGGACGGTTTTAAAAGAACTGCAACAAAAATAGATATTCCCAGAATGGCTGTCAAACTTCCAAAGATTATATTACCCGCTATAAATAGAGGAATACTGAGGCCGATTAATCCTAATCCTCCCAAACCCACAAGCAGCTCTGGCAGAACAAATCCTTTTTGACTACACTGCATAGGTTTATAAGCCAAATTCACTGTCGGCTTCTGATGAGAAGTCTCTCCTTCCCGCGTAACTCTATAAGGCTGATCCTCTAAAGAAATGCCAAAATCTTTATCCTCTTTTAATTTCTCCAATATTATATTTACGCCGTATTCATTAATCATACAGGCTTCGCATTTTGCTGGATCATGTTGTATCTGATTGCTCCGTTCCAAGACTTCCTTAAAACTCATCTTAGTTACGTCACCAACTTCAAGCTCTGGCTTGGCATTTCTGGGATGCTCCGCATATTCGCACATATAGCAAACCCCATATGGGCTCATCCCCATCTTGATCATCCTTGCCTTGCAGGTTTTGGCTTTCTCCATATCAGGAAGATAATGCTTCTCGCCTAAAAGGTCTTTTTCAGTTAAAGAGCGTATATCAAGATCTAATCCACCATAATGGCCAATTTCCTGTTGTATTCTTATTTCTTCAGCAAGCCGTAATATCTCGCTTACCTCGTCTTGCGTGAATCTTCTTATAGTACCTACCTGCTCAGCCCTGATAGCCAAGAAATCCACTCCTAATTCCTTAGCGAGTTCAGCAATCTTGGGAATTTCTTTGTAGTTATAGGGAGTTAAAAGAAAGCTCATGCCGATTCTGACCGCGGCCTTCTTTTGTTTCTTAAGTTTTACAAAATCGCCTATATTCTTAACTACTCTATTAAAGTTTTCTCCGTTAATACCCTGAACCTGTTTATAAGTTTCTGGGGTAGCGGCATTAAGACTAATTCTGACCTGTTTGCAATCTAAGATTTTTTCTTGCGTAGCTCTATCCAAACGAATGCCGTTGGTATAGAGCCTAACATCTAGGCCCAAATCTGCAGCAGACTTTATTACTTGGCCTGTAATAGGATTTGTGAGTGGTTCTTTTCCTCCTGAGATCCAGAACTCGCGCACGCCATTATCCACAAATTCCCGCAATAATTCTTGGGCTCTTTCCAGGCTTAACGGCTCTTTACCCTGTTCTCTATCTTTATAGTGCATGCCCCGGCTATAGCAGAAGATGCAATTGGAATCACAAGTCTCTCCGGGATGCCACTCTACAATTACAGGATAAACTACCTGATTAGCAAAAATCTTTTCTAATCGGTCGCTATATCTAAGGAGATGTCTCATTTCATTGACAAAACCTGCATATTCTGTCTCGCTTACAATTAATTCTTGCAGTGATTTAGTTAATCTTACAACTCTATAGATATCTATTAAGTCATCTTTTGTAAGATTAAATTGTTTAATTAGATCTTGGGCTTTTGAATCAGGCCTTAAGAATAGCTGCCTGGTCACCAGAAGAAAATTTTCTCCAAACCTCGTTAAGGTATAATCAAAACCTTCTTCTTTTAGAACCCTACCCAATATTTCTAAAGCTTCGGCTCTTGCATGGGCATCAAAAACCTGGAGCCTAAATAGTTCGGCTAATTTCTGGGTATTATTTAAATCGGCTTGCACTGTAGTTACTTTAGATAGACTTTCTTTTTTATCCTCGACCAATGTTGCTACTTCTTTTGGTTTAGGCTTTGGTTTTAAAGAAGCAACAAGTCCAGCAAATCTTTCAATTAAGGTAGGCTCATTTGGAATAATAGCAACTGGATTGACGATAGCGTCCTGACTTGCCGTATTTTTAACAGGTGAAGACGATTTTTTGTCTTGGGCAGGTAGAGGAGCAACAGACAGCCCCTCTCCTCCTGCCCCTATCCCACCTTGTTTTACCTCCTCGTGGCTAGTGGGGATAATTTCTTGTTTAGTAAGCTTGGTTTCCTTGGGCTTTGGCTTTAGCGAAGAGATGAATAAGATAAATCTTTCGAATAGAGTCGGACCTTGCGGCGTAGCCGGGATTGACTTAACTTCTGCCAGGGGTTTCTCTTCTACGGTTTCTTCGTTCTTAGCAAGTTGAGTCCGAGAAGAGACTTCATTCAAAGCAACTTCGACAGCTCTCTGGTCATCTGTTGATAAACGCAACCTGTCTAACTGTGCCTGGAGTTCTTTAATTGAATAATACCTGCTTGCCCGGGCCACCCAATAACTCACCAGGATTTGCCTTGCTTCAGGATCGGAAATACTATTTATAATCTGCAAAGTATCTGGATCATTTAAAACATCTTCCAAAGGCAGACGCTTATCCTTTAAGAGCGCAAAGTAGGTGGTTTCTTTGTCAGGATTTGATTTGATGCTAGGCGCAATGACAATATAGGAGATATCTTTTTCCTTTAATATTGAGGTAAGTCCTGCAGTATGAAAACCTCCGGCAACGATAATTACTGAGTTTGAGCTGTAATCGTGGTTTAGCCTATTTAAAGAATTCCTCACCATAGCATCATCTCTGTCATGAGCAAGGCTGTAAAACTTCTCTAAAGACGCTATCTCGCTATCTGCAGGAAGTGAATTTAAGACAGAAGAGTTGCTATATCTTCTTAAAAGGCTAGCTATGGCTTTGGAATTAAAAACCTCGCGGTTACCTTTGAAATACTCGTAATCCTTAGGTGAAAGGTTTATATTAGAGAGGCCTTCTAGGATCCTGATTATATTGCTAACTTGCTCTATGTCCCTTTGAGCTGAAGTAGTGGTGAGCTTATTCTTTACTGCTTCGCTAAAAGCGTCTATCTCCTCAAAAACCTTGGAATTATCTAGGTTTTCTGAAAGCGCAATATACTTAATATAGGTAAGGAGATTGTTGTAGCTGGCTGAATTTATTCCCGATTTTTGGGTTAGCTTCTCAAGATAAGAGTAATATTCTGCCGGGGTAAGCTTATTAGCTTTAAAATCAAGGCTCTTTTTCACCATCTCTTCAAGGTCAGCTTTAGAGAGTGCTTTGGTAAGCGAGTCAATTAAATCCTGGCGCTCGCTTTCAGCTTTTTCAAAGTTAATCTTATGTTCAAGCTCTTGCAGATTGATGATACGGGAGAGGTTCGGGAATTTTGATAGATCAATACTGTGAATTATGGATGCTATATTAAGGTAAGAGATATACTCATCTAAAGAGATCCTCCCAAGCCTAAAATCATCTGCCTTACCGGCAAATTCCCTTAAATCCTTGGAATAATATTTATTCTTTAAGGTATCAATTACATCTTCAACTGCTTTTAAGGAGCTATTCAGAGAATCGGAAAAGGCCTGGTTTTCCTTAAATGTGTTTAGATGGCTGGCGTAAAGTTCTTTATCTTCTGCGCCGTAAACTGTCGGCGGTTCATTTTCCGTAATCAAAAGATAATCTGTGCCTGAAATAAATGCCTTGGATAAGAAATATTTGGCTATTTTATCCCTTATCTTTTTGTCTTTGGGAAAAGATCTGAAAAACTCTGCGTCAAAGTCACCAAAACCACCCTCAACAGCTACCAAGTGGATATTGTATTTATCCTTTAGGTGCTTAATGAGCTTGGCTTCGTTTTCCTGCGCTTCAACATTGGCGTGGGCATCCTGGATATGGATAACTAATTTGTAAGGATTGTATTTTGAAGTATAGGAGTCTTTGATGACGCCTAATTCCTGAGGAATTTCAATTGGGGAAGAATCTTTGGGGCTGTTTTGGGCTTGGCGATTCCTGGAGCTAAAGACCTCAGTTGCTCCTGCCCAAGCAAGATCATAAGAGAGGAACGACACGATCAAGACAATGCAGATTGTCTTGATAAATATTCTTAATTTAGCATGCCTCTGCCAGTCCAACATCCTTTAGTCTCATTTTTCACTCTCGCAGGATTTTGGACTTTTATAAACTCCTTAAAAACTGGTTAAATAAAAAGCCGAACTGATCCGACCCAAGACCCGTTTCAGTCCGGCACATTCCGTTATTCTGGAATCCGTGGCAATGCCGTTACTTTTAAAACTGTTAAGCAGGCCCTCCTTCCTGCTTAACAAAATCTATAATTCCTTCTTCGCAAGCGAAGATAATTTCTTAACTATGTCAGTAAGCCGTTCTGTCTGCTTTAAGACTGCTTTTAAGATATTAGTTGATTCAGCAAGACGTTCTTTCTCGCTTTTATTTTTATTTAAGCCTTCCTCTTCATCAAGGACAAAAAGCTCGCACTTATTGGCGATGTCGCTTGTGATATTGGATAGGTCATGAGCTACGCGCCTTAAAGAAACATCCTCTTCCGGCTCTTTAGCTTTTATTACCTCAAAACGCACTGCCTTAGGGTAGCTGTGTTCTAATACTTTTTTGATTACCCCTTCTAATGTCTGGACATCTATCGGCTTATGCAGGAAATCTACTATGCCTAAATCAGCTATCTCCTGCATTTCTTCTTCTGTAAAGACGTCACCGGTAATCATAGCCACTTTTGTGTCTTTGTCGGTTTCGCGCAAGATTCGTAAGACATCCCTACCCTCTAAGTTGCCTTCGAGTTTCATATCCAAGAGAACCAGGTCCGGCTTATTTTCTTTTATTAATCTCAAAGCCTTTCCGCCGGTAGCTGCAGTAAAAACAGTGAAATTACGGCGCGAAAAATAATGCTCTATTGACTCGCACTGGTCAACTTCATCATCCACAACTAATAATTTTGGCTTTTCTTCCATCTCGCCCTTTAGTATACTACATTTTTTTATAATTGGAACTGATTTTGGATTTAACACCATGGACAAATAAGTTTATGATTTATTATCTTACAAAAACGATATATGCTGCATAACCCGCAGTGCTGAGGTATACCACTATTTTTCAGCTGCGGGATATAATCAGACTTTACCCGCTCAATTAAGGTAACAAAATCCTCTTGCGAGTGCTTTTCTTTTTTAAGCAGGGCTTCAATTGTTTCCATAATTTAAAAGATTGGAGAAGTTAAATAGGTCGAGGATGCTCCTGTCTACGGTTGTAATCCTGTCTTCTCTTTTTTCGCATATCACCCTAAAGTGTCCTCCGCATTTACATACTAACGACTTTGGCGCTGCAGTGTAACCTGTATCGCCACAGATTTTGCATTTGACCTTGACCACCCCATCTTTCCTTTCTCCGTGGCATTAAAAATTTAAGCGACCTAGAGGCTCCTGCGAGAGATTAGGGAATTTAATATCTCTTTTGGCAAGATATTATCCCCTGGTGCATCCCCCAGGTCGCCGATTATGTCTTTATCTTCCATTTTGCTATGAAGCCTGATATGGCCGACCAAGCCGAATAATATGGGCAGGTGCCAGTGTTTACTTGCTTCATACGCATCATGGGCTAATTTCTGCAGGTCCATCGTCTCTCCTTTTTATCTCAATAATCTTTCAATATTTGAATCCAGCGCCTCTGTAGTTACGGGCTTACGCATCACATCAAAGACATTTAGCTTCTGAAATTCCGGGTCTTTTTGAAAGTCTAAATCATAACCAGTGATCATAATCACTTTTACTGTGTTATTAAATTGCCTGACTGCCTTCAACATATCTATACCATTCATCTGCGGAAGATTTACATCTAAAAGCATGATATCCGGCGATTGCTCTTTGATGACAGGAAGGGCGTCCTCTGCGGATCCTGCAGTCAAGACCTGAAAACCCCTGCGGGTAAAATGCGACTGCATAAATTCGCAGACATCCTCAACATCATCAACCACCATCAGCTTTAAATTCTTGCCCTGAGTGTTCATCTTTTTGGCTCCTTCTTCGCTGTCGATTACAGTATAACACATAATACGACACTTGTCAAGCCAATATGAAAGAAATAATGTCGCTTTATTATTAAATAACTATAAATTATCGTAATTCGCTACAATATAATGAGTTAGGCTAAATAAACCAGTTTACTAATATATTACAAGACATATGGCATTTAGATAATGGAATGTCAATGTCATAATTTCACTTGACAAATTAGTAATTTTGACCTACAATTTTAGTAGAGGAAAAAACTATGAAACTCCATGAAAAAATAAAAAAATTAAGGCAAGAAAAGGGGTTAAGCCTTCGGGAACTGCACCGGCTAATGCTTAATGATTTTGAGGAAAATACTGTAACCTACAGAACATTACAGCGCATTGAATCCGGTGATACTGACGGCCGAGGCACCTCTCTGCATCAAATCTGCACTGCATTAAAGATTTCCCTTGCCGAATTAAGGAAAGATACGGAAGAAGAAAACAGCCCGGTGGATTTAATAAAGAAAAACAGACGCCTGGGCAGGTATGTATTTAACGGTCAGGTTTATGCGGATCTACTTACCAGACAAAATAGAAATTTTATGGTGCAGGAATTAGTACTAAAACCCCAAGGAAAAACCAGACTAGAACAAGACCCGGCATTTAATCTAGATCAAGGCAGGCTTGAGCAGATAAAGCAGATTTTAAAAGAGGCTAACCCGGAGGTTCCGGTATTTGAAAGTTACAATATTCTGAAGTTTGAGAAATATCTTTACTGCTTAAAAGGGAAGATTACCTGTTATATAGGTAAGAATAAATATACGCTAAGCCGAGGTGACGGCATTTTCTTTGAAAGCTTTCTTCCTCACTGGTTTGAAAACGCATCTAAATCTGAAGCCCGCTGCATTATCTTCCAGAATCCGCGCTCACTTTAGGCTTATACTTGCCGATACTAGCCAGAAAATCCCTGATTTTCCTATCCAGCAGCTTCAAAGAAAAAGGTTTTGGAATATAGTCATCTGCTCCTTCTTTGATGACATTGCGCGCTACTTCTTCGCTGTCAAACCTAGTAATCACCCAAATATGGGGCTTATGGTCAAGTTTCTTCTTCTCTTTAATCACTTCCATGCCGCTAATACCGGGCATTTTTATATCCAGAAACATTAAATCAAACTTATCCTTTTTTAACAGCCCCAAGGCGTCTTGGCCATTGCCCGCTTCGCTGACCTCGCATTCAAATCGCCTAATTAAAAAATCTCTTAAAGAAGCGCGGATGCCTTCTTCGTCATCTACAATTAATATCCGGGGAGACTCTTTATCCTTAGCCAGATCGCCCACCTTCTTAATAACCTCATCCTCAAGGCCGTCGTCTAAAAACGGCTTTTTTAGGAAGCCGTCTGCGCCTAATAGCTTGGCTTTCTTTTGTGTATCCGGGTCATCGGCAATACTAAGCATAATGACTTTGATTGAAGAATCAAATTCTTTAATCTGCCTGAGGACCTCCAAGCCGGTTATGCCTGTCATTAGTATATCTAAGAAAACAATTCTTGGCCTTTCTTTCTTTACAATTGAGATTGCGTCTTTGCCGTTCTGCGCAATAAGCACTTCATAATCCAGCCGCGAGAAAACATCCTTAATATGCTCGCAAATGTCTATTTCGTCATCAACCGTTAAGATTTTTATCATATGCTCCCCTAAATTTTGTTCTCAAGATAATTCACCGCATCCTCAACAGTCAAAATCTTCTCGGAATCTTGATCCGGAATTTCTAAACTGAATTCATCCTCCAATCCCATCATTAGCTCAATGCTGGACAAAGAATCAACTCCTAAATCCTCCCTAAATCTGGCACTGAAACTTATCTTTGATGTATCCTCAATCTTTAGTTCTTTGACAATTACTTTTTGAATACGCAAGAATAACTCCTGGTGCCTTTTTTCACGGACCTGATTAAAATGCTCTTTGCCCTTGGCTATAAATTCCTTAAATAGGGACATCCTGTTTAAAACCGCCCTTTTTCTCCGTGGCTTCTCTTAAACGAGTTAGAAAATCTTTTATCTGGTACACATTAACTTGAGCCCTCTCCAAAATGTGGTCAATATTATTTATCTTATCCTTATGCCCGGAAATCCGGTAAAGGAATCTCATTACAGAAGAGCCTGCCCTGAGTATCCACCTAGGGATAGAGAGAAAATCTCCCACAATAAGGCTTATGGCATAAGCCCTGTTTCCCAAAACATGGGTAAGTAAGGACCAAATTGTGGGGTCCACTGTGATATTTTCGGCTTTTATCTTCGCAAAAAGCTGTTCAGTGTAGGCATCTGTTTTAACTGCTGGCTTAGCCTCTGTCTTTTTAAGTGCCTCATCCATGGCGCTCACCTCTGCTTTCCAAGGCCTTTACCGCGTCATTGACTATTTCCAATAATTCCGGATAGTCAATCGGCTTTAAGGTGTAACGGTTGGCGCCCAAGTTCCGGGCAGCGTCTATTTTATCCTGGTCATCAACCCTTGAAAGCATAATGCAATAGCAGTTTTTGTCGAGCTTGCGTATTTCTTCTAATATTTTTATCCCGTCCACCGGCGACTTAGGCATATGCACGTCTAAGATGCAAATCTGCGGCTTTTCTCTCCGGAAAACATCTAAACCGCTGTTTGACTCTAAGGCAGTAAATACTGTAAAACCTTTTCTCTCTAATAACTCCTTGGTCTCTATTACAATGTCCTCTTCGTCATCTACCACCAGAATCTTATATTGGCTCATCTTTACACCCCCTGTTCATATATAGCCATATTCTTGGCCATTTTTCAAATAATGTTACTTTGGGAAATCCTGGATAAACATGTCCTTCTTGCCTTGACCACCCCGCTCAGCCTCTGCCCGCTGCTTTTCTTCTTCGGTTAAATCATTCGCTATGGGAAGCTCTATATGAAAAGTTGCGCCTTTATTTTTTCCCTCTGACTCCGCCCAGATCTTACCATTATGCTTCTGGATATTTCTTCTTGAAATAGATAGCCCTAAACCTGTTCCCTCCGCAGAACCTTTGGTAGTAACGAAATCTAAAAAAAGCTGTTCCAGCATTTCTTTTGTAATTCCGCTTCCAGTGTCTGAGAAATCTATTCGTAAAATACTTGAGTCTATCTTATATGCTTTAAAACTAACCTCTTTTTTGCTCTCTGGAGTATTTTCGCCTCTCAGCCAGATTTCATTAATAGCCTGAATAGAGTTAATACTTAAATTTACCAAAACCTGTTAAATGTCAATTTTATTGGCGCGCAGCCAGACAACTTCATCTGTTACTTCTTTAATGAAATTAATGCCGTTATATTTAAACTGTGGTTCTATGATATTTAGAAACCCTTCGACTATCCACTCAAATCTCACCGGCTTGATTTCTCCGGTTGAGGCCCTCGAGAACTCCCTGACTGAAGCAATCATTTTGCTGATACGCTTGGAATTGTATCTGGCGCGCTCAATCTTCTTTTTCACATAATCCATTTTATCCGCAGGAATAATATCCTTGAGGTCATCCAAAGCTAATTCCAAACTGCCTAAGCTACCTAGCAATGCATAATTAGGGTTATCTAATTCGTGCGCCAGCCCAGCCATCTGCCGGTCTAAAGACTCAACGCGCAAATGCTGTTGGTGCTGCCTTTCCTGCGCGTACAACTGGCTGTTCTCAATAGCTAAGGCGGTCTGGTTGGATAATACTGTAAAAACATTGATATCGTCTTGCGTATACATTGAGCTTCCCGGCTTATCTCCTATCAGGAGAAAACCAACCATATCGCTATCCAAGAAGCACGGCACAGCTAAGCCTATATTGACGTCTGAAGAATTTATCTCTTCTCCTGCTAATGGACTTTTCCTCGCGCATAGATGCCTGACTAAAGCAGAATCCAATGAGAAATCTTTTGGCAGATTTATCTCGCCTTCCCTCGCCCTTTGGTATTGCAAAATATATTTCTT
>JAMWCI010000132.1 GCA_023818655.1 Candidatus Omnitrophota bacterium | reverse complement strand
GGTGAAAGTGTGGTGATAAGAATTTTGCCCACACAGATGCTTTTTAGTCTGGAAAAATTGGGCCTGGCAAAAAGAGACCTGCAAATTTTTGAGGGTTTCATTCAAAAGCCCCATGGCATAGTTTTTGTTACCGGTCCTACAGGCAGCGGAAAGACCACTACTCTATACGCCTGCTTAAATAGGATTAATACCAAAGAGCGTAAGATTATTACCATAGAAGACCCTATAGAATATGAGATGCCGGGCATTACCCAGATACAGGTTCATCCGGAAATTGGGTTAGATTTTGCGCGTGGACTGCGTAGTATCTTAAGACACGACCCTGATATAATAATGGTGGGAGAGGTCAGAGATTTAGAAACCGCAGAGATTGCCATCCGTGTAGCTCTTACTGGACATCTGGTATTTTCTACGCTTCATACCAATGATGCCGCCAGCGGAATTACCCGGCTATTGGATATCGGGGTTGAGCCGTATCTTTTGGCCTCTTCTGTAGAGGCATTCATTGCTCAACGTCTGATTAGAGTTATTTGTCCTGAATGTAAATATGAAGATAAAGAGCAGCCGCAAGAATTGAAAGACTTGATTGGCAGAGATTTAGAGTTAAGAACGGCAGATGTAAAGATATTTAAAGGCAAGGGTTGTCCGAATTGTAATTTTACTGGCTTTTTTGACAGGATGGCTATTTATGAAATTCTTCTGGTGGATGATGTAATTAAAGATTTAATCGTAAAGAAGACGCCCTCTGATCAGATAAAAAAAATAGCGATTTCAAATGGCATGCGTACCTTACGTCAGAATGGTTGGCAAAAGGTGATTTCCGGTTTAAGCACTCCTGAAGAAGTAATGAAGGTAACTCCTCAAGAACAACGCCCAAGAGCCTTAGAGACAGAGACGTCTGTGCTGCCTTCCCGTCCATCAGGCGAGGTCGTATTTTCCCCAAATTTAGAAAAGAGACGTTATCAGCGCTTAGCGAGCAAGGTTAATTTAAGTTATAAGATTTTAAAATCAGATGATGAACTATTAAAACGAGAATTACAGATTGAGCAAGTTAGCGTTACTAAAAATATCTCTGCGGGAGGTTTACTTTTTTATGCAGATGAGCCGTTACCTATCGGCGCGATCCTAGAATTAAATTTAGAGTTGCCTGATGGTAAAGAACCCCTGAAGTGTTTAGCACGCATAGTTCGTATAGACGAGATGGAAGAAAAAAAGAAATATGATATCGCAGTCTGTTTTTTGGACATTACCGGTGATGAGAGAAATAGGTTAAGTAAATATACGGCTATAGTATGATTTACAAATACCGCGCGAAAAAAGGTCCTCAGGATATAGTGGATGGCACAATTGAGGCAAATAATGAAAAAGAGGCCATCGAAAAGATTAGTCAGATGGGATGTTTGCCCCTGCGCATAGAAAGATTTAACCCTGATGCGTCGGAATCAGATTTAACTTCTCAAGTTAAATTACGTGGGAGAATAAGGTCGCGCCAGATTACTATTTTTAGCCGCCAATTAGCCAGTCTCTTAAGGTCAGGCGTACCTATCTTAAATGCCCTGAATATAATTAGAGAACAGTCTGAAAATCCTCATCTAAAACATATTATTCGCATTATCCATAATGAGGTCAAGGAAGGCGCGACATTTTCTGCGGTACTTGCCAAATATCCTCATATATTTCCTAATCTTTATGTCGCAATGGTCCGCGCAGGAGAAGACGCCGGTAGTTTACCCGAGACACTTTTAAAAATCGCTGACTACCGTGCGAAACAAGAAGAGCTACTTTCTCGTTTTCGTATGAGTATGGCATACCCCATACTGATGGCAATTGTTGGATTATCCACGGTAATATTTATGCTCACATTTGTGATGCCTCGAATGATGCGGATATTTGTTAATTTAGGAGAAAAATTGCCTTTGCCGACGAGGATTTTGATTTCTATAAGCAAGGGGTTGTGTTCATCGTGGTTATGGATAATTTTAATTTTGGTAATTATCATTCTAGTCATTAAGCGACAGGCAAAGACAAAAGCGGGAAAGTTATCTTTAAGTATTTTTGCATTGCACATCCCTATAGTGGGAAATTTGATACTTAAGACAGAGCTGGCTCGTTTTAGCCGTACGTTAGAACTACTGATAAAAAACGGCATATCGATACTTAAGGCAATTGATATTGCCATTCCTGTTTTGGAAAACGAGGTTATCAAAAATCAATTAAGGCAGAGTTATAAACAGTTAGAACAAGGTGGCTCTTTTGGTAGGAGTCTTAAAAGTTCTAAGGTTTTTCCTCTTTTTATGAGCAACCTTATAACGGTGGGTGAAGAATCGGGTAAGCTTGACGAGGCATTGGCTGAAACAGCCAGCATTTATGAGCGAGATACTGATGAGGCGATGAAGGTAATGGCAACGCTCATTGAACCATTGATGATTTTGGGAATGGGAATAGTGGTGGGTTTTATTGTTGTAGCAATGTTATTGCCGATATTTGAAATTAATGTGATGGCAAGATAAATCTTGTTGGAGACAGCGCGTATAAGGCTCTGGATGATTGCCTGTAATGGTCTATTCCTAAGCGGGATAAATAACTTAAAGAACAAATGCAAGTTAAAAAATTTATAATATCGCTAATTATTATATTATCTCAATTCCAATTATCCCTCCAAGCATTTGATTGTCAGCCAGCAGATATTGTCTCCACCTCAGCAAATCATAAACAAGATAATTTCCCGCAAATAATATTCC
>JAMWCI010000050.1 GCA_023818655.1 Candidatus Omnitrophota bacterium | reverse complement strand
GAATTTAATCCTACCGACAAGAAAAAGCACGTGGTATAATTATAGAAGATATCCGGAGGTGTTTATGGGTATAAAAGATTTTTTAAAATATATGGCTGAACACAATGGTTCAGATTTATTCTATCGCACAGGCAATGCCCCACGTATGCGTAAAGACGGACAAGTAGTTAGTCTTGACGAGAAGATACTCACTACAGAAGATGTTATGCAGGCCGTTGATGAGTTAACCACACCTGAACAGAAAGAGAGATTTAAGAGGGGGTTGGACATTGACTTTGCAATTTATCTTCCCGGCCTTGACCATAGATTCAGGGTAAATATATTTATGCAGAGAAATTGGCCGTCCCTGGTTATCCGGTGTATCAAAAACACCATACAAAGCTTTGAAGAACTTAATCTTCCCGCGGAGATATTGAAGAAGCTTTCATTGGAATGCCGTGGTATAGTGCTTGTTTCCGGAACGATGGGCAGCGGAAAATCCACTACCATTGCCAGTATTATTGAATACATCAATCAGACTTGCAAAAAACATATCCTGACCATAGAAGAGCCCATAGAGTTTACCTTTAAAGACAAAAATTGTGTTATTAATCAGAGAGAGCTTGGGTTAGATGTGCTTTCCTATTCTGCGGGACTGCGTTCTTTTCCCCTGCAAAGCCCCGATGTTTTATACATAAGCAATATTCGGGATTACGCAACTATGTCCAGCGTCATCACCGCTGCCGAGACAGGTGTTTTGGTGTTAGGCAGTCTGCATACCGTTAATGCGAGTCAAGGAGTGGAGCGGATTATTAATTTTTTTCCGCCTCATCAACATGCGGAGAAAAGGACGCAACTTTCTTATTTGTTAAAGGGGATTATTTCTTTACGACTCCTTCCCAGAAAGAACGGAGAAGGCATGATACCGGCATATGAAATAATGTTGTTAACTCCTAGTATAAGTCGGTTGATTCGAGAGGGTAAGATATGGGAGATACCCCAATTTATAGAAGATGGTGGCGTAGTGGGGATGCAGTCTTTTAATCAGACATTGGTGAAGCTCGTAAACGAGGGCAAGGTCAGCGAAGAAGTGGCAGCAGAGTACGCTGATAATAAAGACGAATTCATACTTAACCTCAGGGGCATAAGAAAAGGACGTTGATTTAACCAAGAGAAGAGGAGAGATTATGTTAGAGACGGTGCAGGATAGATTGTTATTGTTGGAGAATACCCTTGAATATCTGCGAGGGTATCTTTGACGTAGATAACAAAAGACGGCAGATTAACGAGATTTCTTCTCTTATCTCTCGGCCAGAATTTTGGGATGAGCAAGCGAACTCCGCAAAAGTCGTAAAAGAATTGAAGGTCTTAAAGGCCGCTATTGAACCATGGGAGGCGGCTTTTAAGAGACTGATAGAATTGAAAGAGTTGGCCGAGATTACCAGCGAATCCGACCGGGAATTAGCCTTAGACCTTGCCAAAAATACAGAGCTTCTTAGTAAAGAGATTGAAGAGCTGGAATTTAAAACCCTATTAAGCGGAGAGTTTGACAGGAATAACGCAATCTTAAGCATTAACGCCGGAGCAGGCGGCACTGAGTCTTGCGATTGGGCAAATATGCTGCTGAGGATGTATCATCGTTATGCAGAAAGACACGGCTATTCCGTTAAGGGCATAGACATACTTTTTGGTGAAGAGGCGGGAATCAAAAACGTCACGGTATTGATTGAAGGCGAATACGCCTACGGGTATTTAAAGAGCGAACGCGGAGTGCATAGATTGGTGCGCATTTCTCCCTTTGATGCGAATAAACGCCGGCACACCTCTTTTGCCTCTGTAGATGTAATTCCAGAAGTTGAGGAGGATGTGGATGTGATACTGGAAGATAAGGATTTGAAGATAGAGGTATACCGCTCTAAAGGCGCGGGCGGCCAGAGCGTGAACACTACGGACTCCGCAGTGCGCATTACGCATCTTCCGACCGGTTTGACTGCCCAGTGCCAGAATGAGCGCTCGCAATATCAGAATAAACAGACGGCCTTTAAGATCCTTAAGGCGCGCATTTATGAATTCCAAAGACAGAAAAAAGAAGATGAGTTGCTTAAGCGCTATGGAGCCGATAAAAAGAAGATAGAGTTTGGCAGTCAGATACGTTCATATGTGATGCATCCTTACAATTTAGTCAAAGACCACCGGACGAATTTTGAAACCTCGGATGTAAATGCGGTGATGGATGGCAAGATAGATGAATTTATTAAGGCATACCTTAAATATCATAAGACAAAAACATAAGAGACTATGATTAGAGGTATAAAAAAAATACTCTTAAAGAGAAGACAAGACGCAATCACCAAAAGGTATCCTAATGTCAATATCCGTCTGCATCCGGATATGCCCAGCCCTTCAATGGCTAAAATGGTAGAAGTGTCTCGTATTGTAAGCAGGGTTAATTTCTTGGAAGAGAAGATGAAGGCTGCCACTGACTCGGAGCTGAGGGCAAAAACAGAGGAATTTAAAACGAGAATCCAGGAGAGCGCAAAAGAGTATGCCTCTGAGTTAGATGCGCTGGAGGCAGAGTTGGCCAAGGTAGCTATCCCGGAGGATAAGGCGAAGCTAAAAGGAAAGATAAAAGATACCCGCAATAAGATTTTTCAGGATGTATTGCCAGAGGCCTTTGCCGTGGTGCGGGAGGCATCTTATCGCACCACAGGATTGCGTCATTTTGATGTGCAGATTGCCGGCGGCATAATTCTGCATGAGGGCAAGATAGCTGAGATGGCTACTGGAGAAGGCAAGACTCTGGTAGCGACTTTGCCGGCGTATTTAAACGCCCTTTTGGGACGCGGTGTGCATATCGTAACTGTCAATGACTATCTGGCGCGGCGCGACCGAGAATGGATGGGACCGATTTACGAATTCTTGGGTTTGTCGGTGGGGGTGATTCAACATGAGATGAGCGACGAGGAAAGAAAAAGGGCTTATGCCTGCGATATAACCTATGGCACTAATAACGAATTCGGTTTTGATTATTTACGCGACAATATGAAATATAGTTTAGATGAGCTTGTGCAGAGGCCTTTTTATTATGCCATTGTGGATGAG
This sequence comes from Candidatus Omnitrophota bacterium, assembly GCA_023818655.1. Lineage (GTDB taxonomy): Bacteria > Omnitrophota > Gorgyraeia > Gygaellales > Profunditerraquicolaceae > JAMWCI01. Next base: position 8,155 of record JAMWCI010000050.1, on the reverse strand, counting down.
GTGGATTCCATATTGATAGACGAGGCGCGCACGCCTTTGATAATCTCCGGTCCGGCAGAGGAGTCAACGGAAAAATATTATACTGCCAAAAAGATAGCCGACCGATTGAAGGGTAGACGAATTACCGAGAGAGACGAGATAGACGCCAAATATAAAGGAGAGGATTTGTCAGCCGGTTATGACTATGTAGCTGACGAAAAGGCCCAAACCATCGCGCTTACGGATGAAGGCGAACTTAAGGCGAGCAGACTTTGGGGGATTGATAGTATGCACAGTCTTGAGACTATTGAATACCGGCACCATACCATTCAGGCCCTGCGCGCCAAGGAGTTTTACGAGCGAGATGTAGATTATGTGGTAAAAGATGGAGAGGTGGTTATTGTCGATGAGTTCACCGGCAGGATGATGCCCGGCAGGCGCTGGTCAGATGGTCTGCACCAAGCAGTAGAAGCCAAGGAAGGGATGAAGATTGAACGCGAGAACCAGACCTTAGCCACTATTACCTTCCAGAATTATTTTCGTATGTATGAGAAAATTGCCGGGATGACCGGCACCGCATACACCGAAGCAAATGAGTTTGCAGGGATATATCAATTAGAGGTGGTGAGTGTTCCTACCAACAGACCCCTTATTCGCACAAATTACCCTGATCGTATTTACAAAACTGAAAAGGAAAAATTTGAAGCTGTAGTAGAAGAGATTGCAGAACTTTATAGAGTCGGCCGGCCGGTATTAGTAGGTACTATAACCATAGATAAATCTGAACATCTTTCGCATATGTTAAAGATGCGCGGCATACCGCATCAGGTTTTAAACGCCAAATACCATGAGATGGAGGCGCAGATTGTTGCTCAGGCGGGAAGATACAAGGCGGTCACTATTGCCACTAATATGGCTGGTCGAGGTACGGATATATTGTTAGGCGGCAATCCGGAGTTTATGGCGAAGAATATACTGAAACAAAAATTAAAACCTGACGACCCTGGCTTCCAGCATGAATACAAAGCGCTTTTAAGCAAATTAAAGGAAGAAACAGAGGCAGAGCATAGGAAGGTGGTGGAGTTAGGGGGACTGCATGTGCTGGGTACTGAGCGCCATGAAGCCAGGCGCATTGATAACCAATTGCGCGGTCGTTCCGGAAGACAGGGTGACCCCGGCTCTTCGCGTTTTTATGTGTCATTAAATGATGAACTGATGCGGCTTTTTGGCTCTGACCGGCTTATCGGTCTCATGGATAAGCTTGGACTGGAAGAAGGTCAGGTAATAGAACATCCTTGGGTTAGTCGCTCTATTGAGATTGCCCAGTGCCGCGTCGAGCAGCATAACTTTGAAATCAGGAAACAGTTGTTGGAGTACGATAACGTGATGAATAAACAGCGGGAGATTATCTACAGCCAGCGCAGGCAGATATTGGAAGGAATTTCTCTGCGAGAAGATATCTTTGCGGTTGTGCACAGGATTATAAAGGAGACCGCAGCAGTTTATATAAACGATAATATCCGGGATATATCTGGTTTGCGGGACGCTTTAAGGTTAAAATTCAATGTAACCTTGGACTCTTCGGACTGGGAAGGAAATGATCAAGAGGATATCGCAGAGGAGTTATATCTTGAGGTAACGCAAGCATACGCGGAAAAAGAAAAGGCGTTGGGACAGGAGTTAATGCGGCATCTGGAGCAGATGGTTTTTCTGCAGATTATTGACGGAAAATGGAAAGACCATCTCTACGCTATGGATAACCTGAGAGAAGGCATAGGGCTACGCGCATATGGACAGCGCGACCCGCTTGTAGAATACAAACGTGAGGCCTTCAATATGTTTTCGGAAATGGTCTCTTCTATGGAGGAAGAGGCGGTGGAGACGCTATTCAAATTACAGACAGCTAAACCAGAGAGGTTTAAAGGCGTATTTACCTCTGTGCCTCAGGAGTTGTCCCATCCCGATGTCACTAAATTCAATAAGCCACAGGAGAATCTGGTAATGCATGATTCCAACGTGGGCGAACCCTCCGTCACCCCGCCTTTGTTAAATAAACCTGCGCCATCAGCCCATCCCAAGGTCGGCCGCAACAACCCCTGTCCGTGCGGCTCGGGCAAGAAGTATAAAAGATGCCACGGCAGATGAAATCGCAAGGTTGCACGATTGCAACGTTACAGGCGGTTAAAAACCTAGGCCATTGTTTATTATCAGCGCTTACGCTGATTTTTTCTTTTCCGGATTTCAATATCTGGTTCTTGGCTTGGGTTGCTTTTGTGCCGCTATTTTTGGTTACGAGTAACAAATCGCAAAGAGAGACGTTCTTTCTTTTTTTTATTACTGGAATAATCTTTTGGGCAGGCATTATTTATTGGTTGGCTCATGTTACGTTAGCCGGAATGATTCTTCTGATTCTGTATTTGGCTTTATACTTTGCTCTTTTTGGTTTGATTATCCGACCCTACAGAAAAAATTCCACCAACTTTTCCTTGATATTCATCCCTGCAGTTTGGGTGCTGTGTGAATACCTGCGCAGCTGGCTCTTTACCGGTTTTCCTTGGGCGCTTCTGGGATATTCACAGTATCTCAATCTTCCTGTAATCCAGATTGCAGATATTACGGGAAGCTGGGGCGTTTCATTCTTGGTTATGTTGATTAATGTAGGGGTTACTGAGGCAATCCGGTCTTTAAAGCAAGATTCGTTAGAGAAGCTAAAGACGATTATCCTGTTGACTGCTTCCATTATAATCTTGGTATTGTCCTACGGTTATTTTTGTTTATCTGGGCAGCCAGCGCAAGAAACAAATTCTCCGATACACATCTCTGTTATACAGGGAAATATCCCCCAGAGTTTGAAATGGGAAGAGCGGTATGCGGAATCCATCCTTGCTCAATACGCAGGACTGACCAGGAAAGCAGCGCAAAATGGTTTGGATTTAGTCGTCTGGCCAGAGGCGGCGGTACCGGGCGTATTAGGCGAAGATAACTGGGTATACGAAAAGGTTTTTTCCCTGGCTAGGGAAATCAAGACGCCGCTGCTTAGCGGTGCGGTGGTTAAAGATAAAGGATATTACTTTGGCAGCGCCCTGTTGATTAATGATTCAGGCAGGATTGTTGGTCGCTACGACAAGTTACATTTGGTTCCTTTCGGAGAATATATTCCTTTAAAGAGATTTCTTCCGTTCTTAGAGGTGATTGTTCCTATAGGAGATATTCAGCGGGGGAAGGAATACACTGTATTTAAACTGTTAACTGCAAGTCGCCGATTCCTGATTACGTTTTCAGTGCTTGATTGTTTTGAGGACCTCTTTCCTGCATTAGCCAGGGAGTTTACAAAAAGAGGAGTTGATTTTTTAATCAATATTACCAATGATGCCTGGTACAAAAAGAGTCCCGCGGCTTTTCAACATTTTCAGGCTTCGGTATTTAGAGCAGTGGAAAACCGCAGGTATGTAGTTCGTTCTGCTAACACCGGTGTATCAGGATTTATCGCCCCTACTGGAAAGGTGGTTTCCTTTGTGCAGGATGAAGCAGGAAATCGTATTTTTATCGAAGGTTATAGAGAAGATAAACTTTATATTGCAGGAAGACGCTTGACTTTCTATACGCGCTATGGCGATGCCTTTATAATAATCTGTATTTTATGCTTTATTTATGGTATATTATCCTCTTATTTTAAAAAAAGGTTTGGTCTATGAAGAAAATTTTGTTCATTTTGTTGTTCGTCTTCCCTATCTTTATTATTTATAATCTGTATTATCTGGACAGGGAATATTTCCTTTGTCCTATACAATACAAAGGAGAGATGGTTATACGTAATGACAGACGCGGTGAAGGTTTTTTTGCCGCTCCTCGCAATGGAAACAGGATTCATCAGGGAATAGACCTTTTTGCGGAAGTCGGTACGCCCGTCCTGGCCGCTAGATCCGGCAAGGTAGTTGCGGCGACTCAAAGCAAGGGGATGGGCAAATATGTTATAATTAAACATGCGGACAATATGGTTACCGTATACGGGCACCTTTCTTCTCTTTTTGTAAAGAACAACGATTTTGTGCGACAGGGACAGATTATTGGCAGAGTGGGTAAAACCGGTAACGCCAATTTCCACGATATCAAACCACATCTTCACTTTGAAATAAAGATTAATGGCAATCCTGAAGACCCACTGAAATATCTCCCATAAAATATGCGGAATATAATTTTGTTAGGAATAACAAGTTTGTTAACAGATGTCTCCAGTGAAATGATTTATCCGGTATTGCCGGTATTCTTGGTGATGACATTGGGAGCAAGCCCGGCTGTCTTAGGTCTTATTGAAGGAACCGCAGAAAGTCTGGCTAGTCTGATTAAGGTTTTTTCCGGCTATTTTTCCGATAGGTGCCGACTGAGAAAGCCGTTTGCTATAGCAGGGTATGCAAGTTCCGCCTTGGGTAAATTCTTTTTATATCTTGCCGGTAGCTGGCATCTTGTTTTGTTAGGCAGGGGCATAGACCGTTTTGGCAAAGGGATACGTACCGCGCCGCGCGATGCCTTGATTGCGGAAAGTTCTTCAGAACACAGGAGGGGCGAAGCCTTTGGTTTGCACCGGGCAATGGATACATGGGGAGCCGCTTTAGGAGTGGGTTTAGCCTATCTTCTGGTAGCCCGCTTTAAGGGAGATTTAAGAGAGGTTTTTCTTTTATCATTGATATCAGCTTTATTGGGGGTAGTGGTTTTGTTTTTTGTGAAGGAAGCAAAGGCAGAAAGGATAGTAAATACTAAAGAAAAACCAAGGTTTTGTTGGTATGCCTTGGATAAAAGATTAAGACTTTTCTTGGTATTTAGTTTCATTTTCACTTTGGGCAATTCTTCTAACCAGTTTTTGTTGTTGCGCTCCAAGGAGCTGGGAAGTTCGCTGACGTTAACCATACTTTTTTATCTTCTCTACAATATTATTTATGGGTTAGTATCCTATCCTGCATCTTGGTTGTCTGACCATTTAGGCAGAAAGAAGATACTTGTTTTAGGATATCTAATTTACGCAGGGGTTTATTTTGGATTCGCGGTAAATAATTCTTTGTCAGTATATTGGTTTTTGTTCGCTGTTTATGGGTTATACAGCGGTTTCACCGAAAGAGTAGAAAAAGCCTTGCTTATGGATTTATCCGGGAAAGAATTACGCGCGACGGTTATCGGACTGCACGCCACTATTGTGGGCATAGGTTTGCTTCCAGCATCTTTATTGGCAGGGTTGCTTTGGAAGTTTCTCGGGGCTTCTATCCCGTTTTATTTCGGCGCAATTATGAGTCTTGTTTCTGCAGCGGGGTTCTGGATTGTATTGAAGGATCTTTAGGTTTATTTTGGCTCCATGTGTACCACCACATCTGTAATTTGCGGTAGTTGTTTTTTTATTTCCGCCTCAATCGCATAACTTATCTTATGCGCATCTTCCATATGCATAACGGGGTTTACTTGGACATGCAGGTCTATATGGATATCGTCGGATCTGCCGCGCGTTCTTATCTTATGGCAGGCCTTTACACCTTTTACCTTCAACACAATATCTTCTATCTGTTTTATATCTAGCAGCGCTGCGGTATCGCAGAGTACGTCAGAGCTCTTTTTTGCGATATCGTATCCTGCGTGCAGGATAAAAAGAGATATAAAGATGGTAACAATCTGGTCCATGACTGGGTATCCAGCCCGGATAAAAAAGAAGGCGATAATGACGCACAGGGAAGTAAGGATATCTGCTTTTGTGTGCATGGCATCTGAGACAAGGATATCGCTTTTTAGAAGCATTCCTCTCTTTTTCTCGTAATACATAACCCAGAAATTAATGAACAGCGTCAGAAACATCACCACAAAATTATTCATATCTATCTTTGGGATTACCGGGTTAAAGAATCTGCCAATACTGTTCTTAATAAGATTGAAGGCCAAAACAAAAAGGGAGAAGGCTATTACCAGAGAGAAAAATGTTTCATATTTTTTGTGTCCATAAGGATGTTCGGTATCTTTTGGCTGGCTGGCAAAGTGTATACCGATGAGCCCGATGATATTGGATGTCCCATCGGAGAATGAATGGAAACCGTCAGCAGTCATAGATTCGCACCGACTTAAAAAGCCGTAGATAATCTTGCCTAACGCAACCGCCCAGTTGAGAGCCAAAACTACGAATAAAATACGCCTTATATTGGAATAGCGTTCAGACATATTATCAGCCATATTTATTTTTATTATATATAATTTCTTCGGAAATGTAAACACACAAAAATCTTGACAATTCAGATAATAATTTAGTATATTAATAAAGCAAAATGCGAAAAATTATATTTTTTGGAATATTTTGCTTGTTTTTGATATCTCCTATTCTTGCCTTCGCTTATTCTCGTCAAGAAGCAATCAATCGGACCTTAGCCAAAATGGAGACTTCCAGCAGCAGTCGGCAGACTTCCTATTTTGCCGCATCCGATATAAACAGCAAAAAGAAACTATCGTATTCCTTTAATAACGATATACCGAAGAATAAATCAGACCAAAGAGAGGAAGCCATAAAAGCTGCTTTCTACATAGCCGCAGCTATTGATAGCAACCGTATACACTATTCAGAATGGGAAGGTAAGAGAAAACGGAATGAGGATTTTGGGACGCACCGGGGTTATTCTCTTGCCATAGGATATAAAAGTCCTAATTATTATGAATGGGTTAATGGTTATCCTTTCATAGAATGTTATTTCCGGCGTTTTGGCAATATCATCCGCTACAAAGGCGCTCTTATTGGCGGAGGCCCTTTTGATACTTATGAGCGTTCTGTGGTTAAACAATATGGCGTTAAAATCGGGGCCACCAGAGATTTTTTAGATAAAGGCAGCATATTGGGATATTTGGATATAGGAAGAAGGATATGGTATAGAGATGAAGACGGAAGATGGGACAACATTATTCTTTACGGAGAAAAATATTCCTGGGTTTATCTGGGGCTTGGCGCAGGAATAAATTATGAATTGCTCCCCCGCCTCTTGCTCGGTTTTGAAGCAGAATGGCTTACTACTCTTCCGCGTACGCGCAAGATGCATGCGAATAATTTTGGATACGGGGATGTAACTTTTAAATTAGGCTACGTTTGGGGAGGAGAGGTAAAACTTCCCGTAAAATACTATATTTTAAAAAATCTCTCCCTTGATGTTACTCCTTATTTTACCTATTGGAAAATAAAACGCTCCGATTACGTAGAACTGGGTGGGTCATACTGGCATGAACCCGACAGTAAGACTCATTTCAATGGCGTGCTCGCCGGCTTTACCTGCGCTTTCTAAACCATCCTTCCTTTTTATTCAGAATGGATATTCTTTATCGCTGAATTTCTGTTGAAAGAGCCCATTCTACGGTATATAATTTAACTACCTTTTGCCCTGTCGTCTAATGGTAGGACACTAGACTCTGGATCTAGGTATTGTGGTTCGAGTCCACACGGGGCAGCCACATACATCTCTCAAATTCCAGATAGGAGAGATACCTGATGCCCTGATAGGCCATGCTTATCAGGGCATTTTTATCGTTTGACGTCGCAAAAGGTTAGACAATAAACAGGGGCTGTCCCCGAAGGGGACTGCCCCATTTTTTGCAGCCGCAATCTTTTCTGCGTAAAATAGCCAGATAATTCTCGCCTAAACATCTCTTTATCTCCAAATTGCGGTTTAGTTAAGGCTTCCTAGTTAATGGCATTATCGTCGATATGTTGCATTATTTGATCGCAAGTTTAAGGCATTAACTAGGGAATTTTGACAGTGCAAACAAGATATTATAGAGATAAGAGATAGGATTAGACTTGATTCTTAAGGAGGGCTTGCCACATTTGCCACTGTTTTTGCCAGTCTGTCTCATTGGCAATAAAGCGCAGCTTATATTCAGGGATAAGAGATAGTTTTTTGTTTTCAGAGTAGATTATCTCTTCTTGTATTGCCGGAGAGATAAGAAGCATGTTCATGAGTTGGTCAACTCTGACCTCAATCATATTAAGCCACTGGGCAGCCTGTTTGGGGCTAGTGACTTTGCCTTCGTCAATTAGCTTTTGGAGTTGATAGGCAAGGATTAAATTACGTCTTATCTTGGGTTCTTTTTCGATTTCCTTTTCCTTATGCCATTTATTCAAAGGTCGCACTTGCTTTAGGTCTATCTCAAACTCAAGCCTTGTATC
>JAMWCI010000007.1 GCA_023818655.1 Candidatus Omnitrophota bacterium | reverse complement strand
ACCGTAGCTATTGTGCACTGCTGGAAGGGGTTTGGCTGGGGTTTTTTGATATTCCTGGCAGGATTGCAAACTATACCGCGGGAGCTTTATGAAGCGGCGAGGGTAGACGGCGCAAATGCCTGGCGGCAATTTAAAGAGATTACCGTGCCTCTAATGATACCTGTAATGGTGTTAGTGGCTATCTTGACAGTTCTGGGAACGATGCAGGTATTTGTCCTGATTATAGGGCTTGTTGGAGGAGAGTTCGCCGGGCATACTTCCATGCCCGTATTGCGCATATTGGCAGAGATGCGCGGTTCTTCCAGGTTTGGGTATGCCTGCGCCTTGGGGATTAATTTCGGAGCAATATTAATGGCGATTTCTTTTGTGCAATACCGACTTTCCAAAAAGGCAAGGTTCTGATAAAGAGATATGAGGTCGCCCATCTACTATAAAACTAAAAGTGTCGCTATCAATCTGTTGATACATCTTTTGCTTCTTTCAATTGCCGCTACTTGTCTTTTTCCATTATTATGGATGGTCTCTTCAAGTCTGAAAACCCAGGATACCATATTTAAAGATTTATCCCTCTGGCCTGATAAATTCCACTGGCAGAATTATGTGCAGGCTTGGAAAGAGGGAGGCTTTGGCGGAAATTTTCTGAACAGCATTATCTATACCGTTTCAGTAGTATTGGGTATTATTGTTATTTCTTCGCTTGCTGCCTATGCCTTCTCGCGCTTAAGATTTCCCGGAAGAAATATTATGTTTATTATGTTTATGGCGGCGATGATGATTCCTATCCCGGGAAGCTTTGTGGCGCTCTATGTTCTTTTAAACAAGCTGCACCTGAGGAATACGCCCATAGGTTATATTTTGTGTATGATAAACGTAGGATTATCCACGAGCATCTTTCTTTTGAAGACATTCTTTGACAAGATGCCAAAAGAGCTTGAGGATGCCGCGCGTATCGATGGATGTTCCAAGCTGGGTATCTGGTGGCATGTGGCTCTTCCATTGGCAAAACCGGTGTTGGCAGTGGTGGTGGTTTTTAATGCGCTCAATGTTTGGAATGAATATATTCTTGCGTTGATTATATTTGATGAACGCAAGTTTATGCCTCTGCAGGTAGCTCTGCAGACTTTTCAGGGAGAGTTTGTCACGAATTATCCGCTTTTAATGGCAGGTCTTACCATTACGGCCTTGCCGATAATAATAGTCTACCTTTTGATGCAGAAATATATTGTAAAGGGGGTTACCCAGGGAGCGCTTGTGGGATGAAATATTATCGTCTCGCACAGTCACAAAGCAGGGTTTTGGCGTTCTTGGTGTTTGTTTGCGCGATGACGGGATTTTACTCTGCCAGCCTTGTTTCTGCTGAAGAGACCAAGCCCTCTTCCGGAGAATTAATAGTCAAGGCGTGGATGGCAAAGGGAGAAGGTAAGTTTGAGGAGACCTTACAATACACCGATCAGGTTATTCAACTTTATAAAGAGCAGGCGGATAAAGAACAAAACTCTCTGAAGGGATTTCCTGTTAATCGGCCGGATATAGAAGCAGTGCAGGCGTTGAATGATGTAGGCGCCGCTTACTTTATCCAAGGGGAGGCCTGGCGGGATATAAAAAAGGATAATGAAGAGGCGCTTAAGGCTTTTCGGACGGTAGTAAACAATTATTGCTATGCCCAGGCTTGGGACCCCCGCGGCTGGTTTTGGAAAGTGGCCAAGGCAAGCCGGGAGAGCATTATTAAGATAACCGCCGACGACAACGTTCCCTGCAAATGCCCCGGCGTAGTAGACGAGAAGAAGCAAGAATGCCAAGTCAGTAAAACCCCCTCCCAGATTGTCCTCTATGATGCAGGGAAAGAAGATTTTGTCAATTATCAAAAATACGGCGAATTTCAAAATATCGGCACTAAGGATTACAAATATATCATCAAGGATCAGGAGAAGTTGATGGCTGCGGTGGGCGAGGGGATTTACCCTAATAGCACCTCATTGCGTTGGGACCCCGAATTTCACAAGGCGATGAAAGAAAAACGTCTTGATTGTTCCCACTGGGATTATCTGCAGACGCCGGATTTAGAAACGGCATTTCTGAAATGGGCTATTGCGTCTGAACCGCAGGGGGTGCGATTATTTTATACTGCGTTTATCTTGGAAAAAGCCGGTCTTATTAAACATGCCATAAAATGTTACTACGCTATTGTCGTGCATTTTCCGGGTAGTTACGGTTGGACCTACTGGCATACCCCATGGTATGTGGGGCAGGCTGCTATAGACAGGATTAATTATCTTTTACGCCGCTATCCGCAGTTTGGCTATAAACTGGAAGGGGCGGATATCAAAATCATCAACGGTTATGACAATGATGTGTCTAACGATATAGTTATCTGTAACCCGGGCAAGTTTGTGAAGGTTGATAAGTTTGAAAAAAGGAAGCGTAAACCGGATACAAATATTCTGAGCGTAAAGCGCAGGTTAGGTAAAGGCAAGGTGCACCTTGTTCAGTATAAAACAGGAGACTGGCAGCTTATAGTGGATGGCAAGCCGTATATTATCAGGGGGATAACCTATGCGCCGACAAAAACAGGGCAATCCCCGGATGATAAAACTATGACTAATTGGATGTATGACGATTTCAATCAAAACGGCAAGATTGACGGTCCTTACGATGCTTTTTGGGATAAAAATAAGAATAATCTACAGGACAAAGATGAGCCGTCAGCAGGCGATTTCGCATTAATGAAAGAGATGGGCGTCAATACCATCAGGGTTTATCATCATCCTTATCCTGTGAATAAAGAACTATTGCGCGACCTATATAATACTTATGGAATCAGGGTAATTATGGGCGATTTTCTGGGTAAGTACGCGCTTGGCTCTGGCGCTCCTTGGAATCCGGGGACAGATTATAATAATGAAGAGCAGAAGAAGAATATGATCGATTCGGTGGTCAAGATGGTTACGGAGTTTAAGGACGAGCCATTTATCCTTTTCTGGTTGTTGGGTAATGAAAATGTTTACGGTTATGCCTGCAATGCAAATAAAGAGCCGGATGCGTTCTTTAGGTTTGCCAATGAAGCGGCTAAGAGAATCAAGGAGATTGACCCAGAGCATCCTGTGGCGATATGCAGCGGAGATACACTCTACTTGGATAAATTCGGCAAGGGCGCCCCTGATATCGATATTTTTGGTACCAATGTTTATAGGGGCAATTCCGGTTTTGGCCGGCTGTGGAAGAGCGTAAAAGAAGAGACGGATAGACCGGTATTTATCACTGAGTTTGGCTGTCCGGCCTACGCAGACGGAAAGAGCGAAGAAGAGACAGAAGAGCTCCAAGCAGCTTATCATCAGGGGTGTTGGGAAGATATTGAGAACAATATGGCTTTTAAGTCCGGCTCAGGAAATTCTCTGGGTGGCGTTGTTTTTGAATACTTAGATGAGTGGTGGAAGGCTTATGAGCCGTCTGTGCATGATAAGCGGGGTTTATTTTCCGGTCCATTTCCGGATGGCTATATGCACGAGGAATGGCTTGGGTTGTGCAGTCAGGGCGACGGCAGGCTCAGTCCTTTTTTAAGGCAGTTACGCAAAAGTTATTTTTTGTATAAGAAGCTTTGGGAGAAATAAAAAAGGAGGGGAAAGTAGGGTGCGCGAAATTAAAAATTTAGATATCGACATCGGCTTTCTAAAAATAGAGAAAGGGAGGTGTGTATGAAAAAGTTACTTGTGATTCTAATTAGTCTCGCAGTAATTACGCCTTGCGCATTTGCCCAAGAGGCTACTACTGTCGCATCGACGACAGTGGCTGCGGGGGGAACAACATCAAAAGTTGCCGAGAAAAAGGAATTTGTGGTTTATTTAGATAAAGCCAACCGCGAAAACCACTATATTCCTTCCGGGTGGATGGGCGATTACGGCGATATAAAAATGAACGACCAATCCACCGATAATCCGCATTCCGGTTCTACCTGTATCCAGTTTACCTATAGCGCCAAAAAATCACAGGGGCTGGGTTGGGCAGGTGTTTATTGGCAGAATCCCGCCAATAACTGGGGCAGTAAAAAGGGCGGGTTTGACCTTACCGGTATGACGAAGCTGACCTTCTGGGCAAGAGGCGCTAAAGGCGGAGAGGTTCTTCAAAAGGTAATGGTTGGCGGCATAAAAGGCGTATATCCTGATTCTGCAAGCGTAGAATTAGGCCCGATTGAATTGACGGATACCTGGAAGCAATATACCATTAATCTAGTCGGTAAAGACCTCTCCTATATAAACGGAGGGTTTTGCTGGGTTATCACCGCTGATTTAGCACCGCAGGGCGCTACATTCTACCTCGATGATATCAAATTTGAAGCTGACCCAAATATGAAACCTGAAACAAAAAAGGCAGAGGCAATGCCATTTTATGTTTATTCTGACAGTTCCTCGCCGAGAAACCACTATATTCCTTCCGGGTGGATGGGCGATTACGGCGATATAAAATACGATAATGCCTCCAAGGAAGACCCTTATCTAGGCGATACCTGCATTAAGATTATCTACAATGGCAAGGCTGCGCAGGGCGCGCGTTGGGCAGGTATTTACTGGCAGCATCCCGCAAACAACTGGGGTAGTGTTGACGGCGGGTATGATTTATCCAAGGCAACAAAGCTTACCTTTTGGGCAAAAGGAGAAAAAGGCGGGGAGCGCATTGAGGAGTTCAAGACAGGTGGCATTATGGGAGAATTCTCCGATTCGGATAGCGCGGTTATAGGGCCGGTTATCCTTACCAAAGAGTGGCAACAATACACTATTGACTTAAAGGGAAAGGATATGTCTTATATTATCGGCGGATTCTGTTGGGCAGCGAATATCGACAACAACCCAGATGGCGCAACTTTCTATCTTGATGAGATTAAGTACGAATAAACGAAATCACAAAATAATCACAGGCTGCAGGTCTGTTTTGCTTGCAGCCTGTGGTTTATTCTTTTGTTTTCTTATTTTGGGCGTAGCGCCAAAATCAGGCGCTGCTATTAAACCCGGCAAAGTTTATATCAGAAAACTAAAAAACAATAACTACCAATTGATGGTTAATAACAAGCCCTACGTAGTAAAGGGGGCTTGCTATAATCCTATATCCATAGGTCAAAGCCACGATTACGATTGGTGGTCTGACCCGGCCAAACCCTGGTTAGTTGACGGTAAACTTATGAAAGATATGGGGATTAATACCATCCGTATTTATCAGGTCGGCGATAACCCTGATGCCGTAAGACAGGTGATTAGGGATTTTTATAATCTTTATGGTATCCGCACAATCCTCGGCGACTGGTTGGGGTTTTGGGAGTATCCCTGTCCATTTTATGCGGACGCGGCATTTCAGGAAAAAATAAAAAAACAGGTTCTGGATATGGTTAGGCTTTATAAAGATGAACCGGGGATACTGCTGTGGATTCTGGGGAATGAAAATAATTTTTCCTGCATAGGAACGGTTAACCCTTGGTCAAGCGAAGAGATAGATAAGGAGCCTGACCCTCAAAAACAAAAAGCTATGCGCGCTAAAATATACTATTCTTATGTCAATGATATAGCCAAGGAGATTCACAAAATAGATTTCAATCATCCTGTAGCATTGGGTAACGGAGAATTAATCGGTTTGGAATACGCGAATCAATTCTGTCAGGATGTGGATCTGGTTGCCTGCATAATTTACCGGGGTAAGACCTTTGGCAGTCTCTTCAGGTCATTGCGCGCTACTTTTGACAAACCAATCCTGCTGTCAGAGTTTGGGGCGGATGCCTACGACGCCTATTTAAAAAAGGAAGACCAGAACATACAGGCATTTTTTCTGAAGTCGCAATGGCGGCAGATTTACGAGAATTTAGCCGGTAATCCAGCAGGCAGCGGCAATTGCATAGGCGGCACTATGTTTGAATGGACAGATGAATGGTGGAAGCATAACCAGAACAATGCCGAAGGATGGAAGACGCACGACACAGAAGCAGGCTGGTCAAATGGCAGTTATTATTTTGATATCCAGGCCCCGGCCAATAAAAATATGAATGAGGAGTGGTTCGGGATAGTCGCGCTTTCCGAAGATATGGAAGGAGGTATTAATAAACGTATCCCGCGCAAGGCGTATTACGTAATCCGCGATTTCTGGAGATATCCGAATGAAAAACTGAAAGGGAGAAAGATAAGATGATTCTTTCCTGCAAAAGACCGGTATTTTTTGTCATCAGGGGAATTATTCTCTCTGCGTTATTGGTTTCTGCGACCGCCAGCTTTGCCGCTGATACCACCGAACTAATTTCCCTGAAAAAGAATATCTTAGAGGCGACCTGCAAAACCGATATCGCAAAATTATTTGAACAGTTAAAGGAGAGTTATTTTAAAGAGAACAGATATTCGGATTTTGTGGATTTTCTTAAGTCTTTGTCCCGTAAAGAAAGCTGCATTCTGACTGCAGCTAATTACTATATCGCCTTGGCGCGCTATAATCAGTTAAAATATCTGGAAGAGAATCAATTATGGGATGAGTATTTTTCTCAGGGCAATAATTACCGCGACGATATCACGTTTAACGCACAAAGGGTAATCGAGAGGGCAGAAGAGAGCAGTCCGTATCTTTTACGTTCCAGTCTGCTCTTGTGGCAGTTTCATTATGACCAACAGGACCCTTTTGCCCAAGAGGCGTTGGCAGCTTTGATAAAAGCGGTTTTCGGATATAACGGCAAGTATTACGGGATAATTAAAGAGGTAGCAGATAAATTGCAGGCATACGGGGAGAACGCCAGCGCAAAACAGCTCTATCGCCTTTATGCGGATAAATTACTGGCTTCGCTTTCTGGTGATGAGCAATTAAAGACAGCCGCTCAGGATTTTTATCAGCAGGGCAATCTTCAGCTAGCCCAGAGTTTTTTTGATATCTATATAGAGAGGATTTCCAAAAATCTGGCGAGAACCAAGGATAAACTTTGTCCCTCTCTGATAGAGATAGCCAAGCTTTTTACGTATAAGGATAGCGGTTTAAAAGATTGCCTGTATGCGGAGAAGGTGTTTCAGAAGCTAGAAGATTTATGTGGCAGGGAGGTGTTTGACGAGGAGTTGTTGTATCTGCGCGCCTTTAACTTGGAAAAAGCAAAGGAGCTGACAAAGGCCAAAGATATATATCTCCAATTACTCCAACTTTATCCCCAGACCATTCATGCCAATAAAGTAGATTTTAAAATAGGTATCGTCTATGCTTATGTCTTAAGGGATTTGGTTTTGGCAAAAACATATTTCAATAAGTTGGCGGATAAAAACGAAAAAGACCCCTATGTAATTTCAAGTTTATATCAACTGGGCTTGCTTGCGCAATGGCAGGACGATATAGAGTCTGCAAGAAATTACTACAATAAACTTTTGAATTTGGCCGGAACAGATTATCAGGATATTGTCGCGCTTACACAGCAGCGTCTCGGAGAGATACAGGATAAAAAACCTATTGCATATAACCTAAAAACATTCTTAGACCTTTCGGTTAAGGACGAAAATCCATTAATGGATATGACTAAATCTGCATTAGAGATTTCCCCGTATCTGGCGAAGAAGAATGATTCTATCCAGATTTCTTCGGAAACAAGCATGCCACCTTCAGGATGTATGCAGCCAGAAGTGCGCTATCTCTGGTCAGGAGATACAGGCGCTATTCAGCCTCAGGATTCAGATTCTAATTTCAACACATCTTATGTCTCGGCAGGCACAAAGGTCATTAATCTTATCGTCGCCTTGCCTGCGGGCTTCTTTGACCGCAATATTGATCTTGTGGATATAGAATAATCATTACTTCTTAAAAACACTTGACTTATATCTTCTTTTTTAGTAGTATAAAGTGGAAAGAGGTAATTAGTTTATGCGCCAATTAGATTTTCAAAAAGAAGAACTTACAGAGAAAGAAAGACGCAATATTGATATACTGGAAATCCTGCGCAGGCGCGGTCCGGTAAGCCGTCCTGATATCTCCAAAGAGATGGGCGTAAATGTGGTCACCATCTCCAACTACATAGACGAATTCATTAAGAGAAACATTGTTTTAGAAAAAGAGCTGGATGTTTCTGAAGGCGGCAGAAGGCCGGTGCTTTTGGATTTAAATCCGCAGGCTGGTTATGTAATAGGAGTGGGTTTAAATCTTATGAATATGGTGGGATTGCTTGTGGACTTAAAGGGTAATATTGTAACCAAGACGCAGGTAGTCAGACCCAAGGCCTCAGTAAAGGAGATTTCGGAGTGTCTCTTGGAGATTGTACGCGAGATATTGCGTCGTTCCAAAGAATATTCTAGCTATATAAAAGGTATAGGTGTGGGAATCGCCGGATTAGTGAATAAAGAAACCGGTTCCATACACTGGCCCCAGAAGATGGACCATTATTATACATATGCCTCGGTAGATCTGCCGCTTAGAGATCTGATAGAGAAAGAGTTTAATCTGCCGGCGCTTATTGAGAATGATGCCACCAGCGCCTGTTTTGGGGAGCATTGGTTGGGATTAGGTTGTGGGGTAAAAAATGTGCTCTATATGTTTTCCGGGGTTGGCTGCGGGATTATTATTAATGGAGAGGTATATCGCGGTGCGCAGGGTTATGCCGGAGAGGTATCCATTTATAATTTCAAGGAAGAGGACCTTTTTAGCTGTCCGCCGGGAAACCCCTGTTTTCTTAAGCGCTGGGAAATGGATTTGGGTATTGTGGAGGATGTTAAAGCCGCCTGTATTATAAATAAACAGGATGCAGCCAATCTTTTTAAACTAACCTCCAGCAATATTGACAACATAGACTTAAAGAGCGTATTTATTGGCGGACGCGCCAAAGACCCTATCGCCCTTTCAGCGCTGGATAACGCCGCTAAAAGGTTAGGTATAAAAATCGCTTTTCTCGTGAATCTCCTGAATCCAGAGATGGTGATTATTGGAGGCGGTTTTGAAGAGGCAGGCGATGATTTTTTAAGCACGGTAAACACAACTGTTAAGCAGTGGGCTTTTCGGCAGAGCACAGACAGTCTTAAGATATTTTATTCTCAATTACGGGAAAATGCCGTGGCTCTGGGCGCGGCAAGTCTGGTGATGCAGAGGATGTTCGCTCAATTATGGTAGAGGAGAGTGAATGGACCAGAAGATTAAATTTTTGTTAATCGGAGTTTGCGGCGTATCCTTGGTTTTTATTTTTCTTTTTGTGCAAACCCTTGTTTCTAAACAGATGCTCAGTCGGGAACTGGATGCCTTAAAGAAGGAAAATGCCACTTTGACTGCCAAAATTGACAAACTGGACGCAAGCATCCGCGATTATGAAAACCAGCTTGCCATAACCAAGAAAGAGTTGGAGACGGTTCTTCAGCAGAAGGATGAACTAGATAAGAATTTTGCGCGCATCAAAAATGAACGTGATGAACTAACAAAAAAGTTAGCAGAGCATTCGGCGCAAGTAGTTATCCCTCAGCCGCAAGCGCAACCTCAGACTACTGACGAATACTGGGCGAATATCATAAAAGAAAAAAGCGTTCTCTCTATGCAGCTGGATGAGCTGCGGAATAATTTCAATGCGTTGCAGTTGAACAATGAACAGCTGCAGAAGGATAAAAACGCCTTACAGCTTGAGATAGCTAACTATAAACGGGAGAAGGAAGATTTAATGCGACAGCTTGATTATAATCAGAAATTAATGGACAGCGTTGCGCGCGACCTGGTAAGAGAGAGAAGCGATAAGATGAAGTTGCAGGAGACTTACAAAAAGCTAAAAAACGAAAATACAACCTTGATTAGACAGTTAAACAGCTTAAGCGGGCGCAAGGTTACTTTGGATAAAAAGATACATGACCTCCAGATACAGAAGGCGGAACTTGAGCGTAGGCTAAACGAAATGGAAACCATGCTTATCGATAGAGTGGGCAATGTCTCTGAATTGAAGGAAGCAGTTGAAAATATCCGTAAGGAAAAGAGCAAGGCGGATACGGTACAGGCCGGAGGCAAAGAAGCCGTGGAGTTGCCGCCTATCGTCGTGCATCCGGTTGCTACCCCATCGTCTTCCTCTGTGTCGTCAGTTTCGACTGCTGCCTTCGAAGGCAAGATAGTGGCAATAAACAAAGAGAATAATTTTGTTATTATAGATTTAGGAGAAAGAGCGGGATTAAAGGCCGGTGATACCCTCCAGGCATACCGGGAGGATAAAATCATCGCAAACCTTGAGGTTATCCAGACACGTAACGATATTTCTGCTTGTGATATAATAGATGAAACAACGCCTTTGCAGATAGGCGATATTGTAAAATAGATTTTTCAGCGTCTTCTTTTTTATCCATGACCCGTATCAAAAAAAATCCCTCCCAACGTGTTTCCATAGAGGATGTAGCTAAGCTCGCAGGCGTATCAACCGCTACTGTTTCTCGCGTAATTAATAAAATAGGCAGCGTCCGGGGAAAAAACAAGGCTAAGGTCTTGGATGCCATAAAGCAACTGAAGTTTGAACCATCTGTCTTTGCGCAGAGGTTAGCCACGGGAAGAAGCAATGTAATTGCCTTGGTAATCCCGCGCTATGAAGGCGTATTCTATTCTTTTTATGCGTTGGAGCTTATCCGCGGCGTAGGCACCCTCTGCGCTGCTTTCAAACTTGACTTGCTCCTCTCTCTTACCGACGTCCGTTCTTCACTTAATCTACGTGGAGTAGATGGTGTAATCTTCGCCGATATTATTGGCAACCGCCATCAGGTGGAAGATATCATTTCCAAGAATATTCCTTGCGTGGTAATTAATCATTACATAGATGACCTTAACGTAAACTGTATCGCTATAGATAATGCCGGAGGAGCACAAGAAGCAGTAAACTATCTTATTACCTTGGGGCATAAAAAAATTGCCCATATTACGGGCGACTTAGTTACTCAGGCAGCCAGTTTTCGCCTTGAAGGTTACAAGCGCGCCTTAAGGAAGAATAACATAAAAATTGACCCCAGATATATTTTTAATACGAATTATTCCCGTGGTCAGGCGCGTCTGGCCGCAGACCGCCTCCTCCGCATGTCTGATCCGCCAACCGCGGTATTTGTGGCTTCTGACTCTATGGCCTTGGAAGTGATGGCCGTTGCCAAAGAGATGGGTAAAGATGTGCCTCGGGATATTTCCATCGTGGGATTTGACGATAATCCCTCCGGCCTCTACGGGCCGGTGGCCCTATCTACAGTAAGGCAACCTCTGATAAAGATGGCAGAGGACAGTGTTAAGGAATTGCATCGGTTAATGACCGAAAAGAAAGAGACACAGGTAAAGAAAATAATACTGCCTACTGAATTAGTAATCCGCGAATCCTGCCGGCCATTGGGGTCGACGCGGTAACACTGGTTTACACAATTTATTGGATATTCTTTTGACAAGAATACAATATGTTGTATTTTTCTATTGACAGGGAAGAAAGGCGTGTTATACTGGATAATTGCCAGTCAAATTCACAATCCATTTAAAACAGAGGTGTAAGATGACATTGAAACTTTCTGAAAACGCGCTCAAGGTTCTGGAAAGGAGATATCTTACCAAGGATGAAAACGGCAAGATTATAGAGACTCCGGAACAGATGTTTATGCGCGTAGCCACTGCTATCGCAGCGGCGGATAAATTATACGGCAAAAGCGATAAGGAGATTGCTGAATTAAAAGAATCATTCTATCGGATTATGAGCAGCCTTGATTTTCTTCCCAATTCGCCGTGTTTGATGAACGCAGGCAAGGAACTGGGACAATTATCTGCCTGTTTTACCCTGCCCATTGATGATTCCATGGAGTCTATTTTTGAGACGTTAAAGGTTACCAGCCTAATCCACAAATCCGGCGGCGGAACAGGTTTTTCTTTCTCAAGGCTCCGCCCAAAGAACGCAGTGGTACGTTCAACCGGAGGTATTGCCTCAGGTCCGATTTCTTTTATGCGTGTCTATGATGCCGCAACCGAGGCGGTAAAGCAGGGCGGGACGCGCAGAGGCGCCAATATGGGTATTTTACGGGTGGACCATCCGGATATTCTGGAGTTTATCACCTGCAAAGACCAGAATAAACAGATTACCAATTTTAATATTTCGGTAGCCATTACAGACGACTTTATGAAAAAATTAAGCAATGCAGAAGATTATGACCTTATTGACCCGCATACCCATAAACCGGTAAAACGCCTGAATACCAAGGACGTCTTTGAGTTAATCGTAAAACAGGCGCATAAGAACGGCGAGCCGGGCGTTATCTTTATTGACCGGATTAACCAACACAACCCCACCCCTAAGTTAGGCAACATCGAGTCTACCAATCCCTGCGGAGAGCAGCCGCTTTTGCCTTATGAAAGTTGCGACCTGGGGTCAATAAACTTAGACCATATGTATAAAAACGTCGCCGGGCACATTGAAATAGACTGGGTTAAACTCAGGGAAGTGACGCGTCTGGCCGTGCATTTTCTGGATAATCTTATTGACGTGAACAGATTTCCTCTTCCGCAGATAGAAAAGGCTACCAAGCTGACGCGCAAGATTGGCTTGGGTGTGATGGGCTGGGCAAGTCTGCTTATCCGTTTAAATATCCCTTACAACAGCGAAGAGGCAGTGGCTTTGGCGGAAAAGGTAATGTCATTTATCCTTAATGAAGCCACAAAGAAGTCGGTGGAGTTAGGCA
The DNA here is from genome assembly GCA_023818655.1 of Candidatus Omnitrophota bacterium. Lineage (GTDB taxonomy): Bacteria > Omnitrophota > Gorgyraeia > Gygaellales > Profunditerraquicolaceae > JAMWCI01. The sequence goes on along the minus strand of JAMWCI010000007.1, from coordinate 23,095 downwards.
AGGGCAAAGGCGTGTTTCCTGCCTTTAAGGGCAGCGTCTATGATAAAAAAGATGGCGCGCTGAAGATGCGCAATGCCACCCTGACTACCATTGCTCCTACAGGCACAATCAGTATTATTGCCGGGCCATGTTCATCGGGAATTGAGCCGCTCTTTGCCATCTGTTACTACCGCAAGGTAATGGATAATGACAAACTTGTGGAGATTGAACCGTTGTTTGAGGATGTTGCGCGGAAAAGAGGTTTCTATAACCGGGAATTGATGCAGAAGATTGCTGAGAACTGTTCTATCCGGGATGTAGACGGTATTCCGGAAGATGTAAAGAGGGTGTTTGTAACCGCGCACGATATCTCTCCGGAGTGGCATGTGCGTATGCAGGCAGCCTTCCAGAAGTATGTGCATAACGCCACCTCTAAGACCATAAACTTTCCGTATGAAGCTACCCTTGAAGATGTAAGGAACGCCTATTTATTGGCATTTAATCTGGGTTGCAAAGGGATTACCATTTATCGCGACAGAAGCCGCGAGGAGCAGGTGTTAAATGTCGGCACCCCTGAAGAGGAAAAACAACCCCAAAAGGCCGCTGATACCAAAAGAGAAATTGCGCCTCGACCAAGACCGGAGGTTATTATCGGCACCACTACTAAGGTTTCCACCGGTTGCGGCAATCTTTATGTCACCATAAATGTGGATGAGAACGGTTTGCCCTTTGAGCTTTTCACCCAGATGGGCAAGGCAGGCGGATGCGCCGCCAGCCAATTAGAGGCAATCGGACGTCTGGTTTCTTTGGGGTTTCGTTCCGGGATTGAAGTAAAATCAATTATAGAGCAGTTGCGCAATATCCGCTGTCCGTCGCCATCTTGGGAAAAAGGCCAACGTATCTTCTCCTGCGCTGATGCTATTGCCCGGGTCATTGAAAGAAGACTGGTCAATCCCAAGGCGATGCAGGAGCCTGTTGTAACGGAACCTGTGGCGATGAAGCATTCGTATGAAGACGAGCAGGTTACGATTAGCATTGAGGACCAAGGCAATATTGTAGGCGTGTGTCCGGATTGTGGCGGAGCTTTGCGCCATGAAGAAGGTTGCGTAAAGTGCCATGGTTGCGGTTTTTCTAAATGTTAAGGTTAATATCCTTGCCTTAAACAGAGCGAGTGAATGAAGAAGATACTGTATGTAGTCTTGGATGGTCTGGGTGATTTGCCCTTGAAAGAGTTGGGCGATAAAACTCCGCTGGAGGCGGCAGTTACGCCTAACCTAGACCGTTTAGCCCAAAAAGGAAAAACAGGCCTGGTCTATCCGGTGGCCAAGGGAATTGCCCCTGAGTCCGATATAGCGGTGATAAGTCTTTTAGGCTATGATGCGCACAAATATTATACTGGCAGAGGTCCTTTGGAGTCTTTTGCTGAGGGGTTGGCGGTCAATGACGGAGATGTCGCATTTAGGGTTAATTTTGCTACTGTTGCAGATGATGGCGCAACTATTAAAGATAGGCGCGTAGGCAGAAACCTGACTACCGAGGAGGCCGCAGCTTTAAGCAAGGAGATTAATAACAAAGTCTCTTTATCAAACGCCACCTTTGAATTCAAGAATACCATAGGTCACCGCGGAGTGCTGGTAATCCGCGGGATGCATTCCAGACTCTCAGGATGGATTACCAATACCGACCCGGCTTATGACCGTGAGGGTGTTTTTGGAGTAGCCAAGGAGAAATTTGAGAACAGGGTGGCTACTTGCGAGGTTATGCCTGGATACGAAAAATCAAAAGAGGCAAAAGAAGCCGCCAGTCTCCTTAATGAGTTTACCCAGAAGTCTCATCAGGTGCTCAAGGAATCTTGGGTGAACAAAAAACGCATCTCAGAAGGAAAGCTTGCCGGCAATATAATTCTAGCCAGGGACGCCGGAGATAGTCTGCCCAAGTTTCCTCCTATCTCCATTATCTTTAACCTGAAATTCGGTTCTTTTGTGCAGATGCCGGTGGAAAAAGGCATAGCGCTTCTAACCGGCATGGAGATAATTGAAGTCCCTAATTCTACCGGACACCTTGACGTGGATTATCCCATATGGGCAAAGGTAGCGTTGGAGTCTTTGAAAAAATACGACGGCATCTACGTGCATATTAAAGGCCCGGATGAACCGGCGCACGACGGAGACTTCTTGCTTAAAAAAGAAATCATCACAGCTATAGACAAATACTTCTTCGCCAGTTTGCTTCCCAACTTAGATATTAATGATACCGTTATAGCAGTAACCGCAGACCATTCTACTGTCTGTAGTCTTAAAGCGCACTCTGCAGATCCGGTTCCCCTTTTAATCTCCGGAGGGAATGTGCCTCCGGACGGGTCTTTAAGCTTTTCTGAAAAGGCAGCCAGACTTGGTTCAATAGGAGCAATCCGCGGCCAAGAGATAATGCCGCTTTTAGTAAAATCCGCAGAGGAATAGTTTGATGCAAACCTACAGAAGGTCGTATAGCCGTTTTAAGCTAAACCGTCCCTGTCTTCTGGTTTCCTCTCTAGGCACAAGATATCCGTCTATCTTAAGAGATTTGGGTGCGCGGGGCGCAGCTGTTCTTTCAGAGACAACCCTGGAGCTCAACCAAAATATTACAATAATTATGGATGCGCCTCTTATATCCAAAGAAGACTTAAGGAAAGAGGCAACCGTAATCTGGAGCAGAAAAATAGATGACATCCTCTGGCAGTATGGCTTGGATTTCGGCGAATCCAACAAAATACAAATCCCGCCTGAATACAGAGAAATTTTTCTTTCCTAACAAGCGCCTCTTCAAAAATATCTTTTCAACAGATATGCGGTGATGTAATTACGGCTGACCGAACGTTACAGTGGATTAAAGATGGCGCGTGGACTGCTAAAGAGGATAAATGAGCTGGAATGAAGGGGCGTAAGCTAGCAACTTTACAAATAAAATATTTACACTACATTTTAAATTTTATAGTATAATGTAGTGTAAAGGAGATTGAGTGATGAATATATTAAAGGGAATATTGTCAGAGAGTAAAGAGTATTATCTTGACGCAAAGCAAAAGATCGAAAAGAAACTATCAGGACTTCCTAAAGGAAGCATTAAGGAACGCAAGATATCCGGTAGAGGATATTATTATCTCCAATTAAGAGTAGGCAAGAAAATAACGCACAAATATTTAGGCAAGGATAAACCAGAGAATCTTATAAAGCAACTATCTGAGCGTAAAGTCTTAAAAGCTGAACTTAAAAAAGTCAACGAAGCCTTGCGGATGCTGAATAGAACCGAAGGCAGAAAACGCGATTAATCTTATCTTGCAAATTCTTAAAGTTTTTGCCGACAATAATCTTTTTGATGAGGGAGTAGAGCTTATAGGCAATCGGTGTTTCCAATTATATCAAAAACACTTGGGCGCTAAAAGTTTTCCCCTTAGAACTCAGGATGTAGATTTTCTTATCCCAAACCCTTTAAGGTTTGTACGTTTGTTATTGGATAATCCGATAACTATTGTCGAAGGTGGCATAAAAATCCGTGTCCCAAATCCCGCTAATTTTTGCCTTCATAAACTTATCATTGCATCCCGTAGAATAAAGACAGATAAAAGCATGAAAGACCTGCAGCAAGGAATATGCGCCTCTGTGATTGTCAATAGGCAGGAGATTAAACGGCTGTTTGATTCTTTGCCCAAAAGGTGGCGGGGAGCTATTTTGCGAATGCTTGAGAAGTCAAAGTCTGAATTACCATTGTTTAACGATGAGATAGAAGAACTTGGACTTACACTATAAGAAGACCCTGGATAAGTTAAACGAGGTTTTGAGGCAACAGAAAAATTATTAAGACAAAAGAGAGGATAAATTATGATGAAAAAACTTAACTCCCAACAAAAAGAAGAAATTATTAAAAAAATCAGGGAAGATAAGCCCATTCCCGATGAATACCGCTTTCTCATTCCTTTTGAGACCGAAAGAGAGTATGAACTGGTTTATGATGGTAAGGAAAGAAAAGAAGATATCTTAGCGGATACCTTAAGCGTGCCATTTCAGCCGATTAAAAAGTTTGGCGAGGTAAAAGAAAACCAGTGGCACAATATGCTCATTTTTGGCGAGAATTTGCAGGCGTTAAAACACTTATTGAAATTAAAAGAAAAAGGGATTTTAAGAAATCCCGATGGAAAAATCGGCGTAAAACTTATCTATATTGATCCACCCTTTGCCACAGAGCAGGAGTTTAGGGGTTCAAAAGGCGAAAAAGCGTATCAAGATAAAATCGCCGGTGCTGAATTTTTAGAATTTTTAAGAAAGCGGCTCATTTTCTTAAAAGAGTTATTGACTGAAGACGGTAGTATTTATGTGCATTTGGATTGGAGAAAAGGTCATTATGTAAAGGTTTTACTGGATGAGATATTTGGGGAGAATAATTTTGTCAACGATGTTATTTGGAATAAAGGTTTTAGAGGTACTGAGGCCAAAAGGGAATATCAACAGGCTCATGAGTTAATTTTCTTTTACTCAAATAGTGGGAATTACATTTGGAATCAACCGCGCAGTCCTTATCGCGATGCTGATATGAAGAGGTATAACAAGATTGATAAAGATGGCAAGCGTTACGCATTAGTTAAAAGAGTAAGAACCGATGGCACAGTTTATTATGGAAAAACATATTTTAATCCTGAAGGGAAAAAGGCCAATGACGTTATTGATGTAGCGGTTATGGCAGCCACAAGTGGCGAAAGGATAGATTTTCCAACACAGAAACCAGAAGCGTTGCTCGAATATTTTATCAAAGCCTCCTCCAACGAAGGCGACATTGTTTTAGATTGTTTTGCCGGTTCTGGCACTACTGGCGCAGTGGCGGAGAAATTAGGCAGAAAATGGATAATGATTGATTCCTCAAAGTTAGCAATCTATACCATTCAAAAACGGATGCTGAATTTGAAGGCAGAGATTGGCAATAAAGGAAAGCCATTAAAGCAAAAGCCATTTGTCCTGTATAATGCCGGGCTTTATTTGGACTCTGGATTTATTGAAAAGATGGAGGAGACGGATTACCGAAAATTTGTTTTAGAACTCTTTGGCGCAGAGCCGCAAGATAATAAAATTAAAGGCGTTAAGATGGACGGTATTTTAAATAACCGTCCGATAATGGTATTTTCTCAAAAGGACTATTTGACTTATGATTTTATTGAGGATTTGCATAAAACTATTGGAGAGGGATTAAAGGATGAGATGTATATTATCGCGCCGATGAGCGTAGTAAGATTCAACGAAGATTATGTTACAAAAGGAAAGGTCCGTTATTATATCCTGCGCGTGCCATATTCTATTATTCAGAAGATTCAAGATAAAGGATATACCCGCAGTCTTCAGCCATTATCAAAGGCAAATATCAACCAGACCATAGAAAGTGTGGGTTTTGATTTTATCTATCCGCCTAAGGTAGAGTGCGAATATTATCAGGATAAACAAAAAGGACAATTAGAGTTTGGTAAATCTGGCGATGTTTTAGTAATAGAGATAAAAAAGTTTGAGCCGGTGCAAATTAGTAAAAAGCCGGTGGAATTTGAAGACCCGATGAAAGAAGCATTAAGCATGGTGATGATTGATAAGGATTATGACGGCAAGGTCTTTGATATGGATTATTCCTTCTTTAATGATGAGATTGTCAAAAACGATTTTAAAGTAATCTTTCCCAAAGATAATGCAGGACCTAAGATTATGATTATCTACCTTGATGTCCTGGGAAACGAAAGAGTGGAAGTTAAAGACATAAAGGATTTTAAAAAGAAATGAATTTTAAAGAGGAAAAAGAGACGATAAGCCCGCAAGATTTAGTATTGCAACTTTCTGAAAAAGCCAACAATTTTGATATTTCCAAATACGAGGATTTTATTGAAGAGTTATGCGGCCAGCGAGAATATCAAAAAGAGGCAATCAGGAAGGTTGTTAAGTTCTTTTTAAGCGGAGAGTATAAAACTATAGCCGAGTTAGTCAGCGAGAATTTTAAGGCAAACGAGGCGATGCAGGAATTTTTTAGGGATGAAAAAGAATTGTTGGATGAACTTCTTTTTAGGGATAAGTTAAGCTGTACCATTGATTTAGCCACTGGCACAGGAAAGACCTGGGTGATGTATGCAGTATCAAGGATAATGCTTGCTGAAGGCGTAGTGGATAATGTTTTGATAGTTTGCCCTTCACGCACAATTAAATACGAACTGCTTAAAAAATTCAATAATTTTACCATCAAGACAAACCTGCAAAGCGCCTTTCCCAAGGCCGGCAAATACAGAAATCCGGGAATTATTCAGGCAAACACCGCGATTAAAAAGGGCGATATTGTGATTGACAATATCCATAAGGCATACGACCATGTCGGCTCATCAATCAAGGATTTAAGGGGAAAAGACAGAAAAATCCTGATTATCAATGATGAGGCGCACCATTTTATCAATTCTACGAGCGGTGGATTAAATAAAGAGGAGATACTGGAATGGGCAAAGTTCTTAAAAAATCCCGAATATAATTTTAGTTTTATCCTTAATTCCTCAGGCACGCCCTACAAAGGCGACAATTATTTTAAAGATGTTATTTATAGATACCCCATCAGGCAGGCGATAGAAGAGAAGATGGTAAAAGACATCAATTACCTGGAAAAGGACGAATCAAGGGGCTGGAAAGAGAAGTTTAAGGCGATTTACAAAAACCATCTTGAAAACAAAAAGAAATATCCGAAAGTAAAAAAACACATAACTATTTTTGTTACCAATCAGATTAAAAAGACCGATAAAATTGTTGAGGAAATCAGCAAGTTCTTAAGGACTGAAGAAGGAATCCCGGCTAAAGAGGCAGAAGAGAAGGTATTGGCGGTTACCTCAAGCCCTAAGCATGAAGCTAACCGCCAGTTGCTAAAAACTGTGGATGAGCCGGAAAATCCCGTAGAATGGATTGTTTCTGTTTCTATGCTTACCGAGGGTTGGGATGTAAATAATGTCTTTCAGATTGTCCCGCATGAAGACCGGGCGTTTAATTCTAAGTTGCTTATTGCTCAGGTTCTTGGCAGAGGCCTGCGCGTGCCGCCAGTTTATCAAAACGACTTAAAAGTTCATCCGCAGGTAACTATTTTTAATCACGATGCCTGGGGTCCAAGGATTGACGATTTGGTGCGCGATGTAGCAGAAATCAGCAAGAAGATTACCAGTAGGGTTGATAAAGACTCAAAATATAATTTTTCTCTTTACTACATCAATGTTGAAAAGAAGATTGTTTCGGATTCTAAGACCCCTGCGCGAGGAAGAGTTGAATTACCTAAGTCATTGGGGTTTAGCAGTAGAAAGGATATCGCCGAGCAGATTTACAAATCAGTTAAGACACAAGAGGAAACCATAAAACGAACTAAGATTGATTTAGGGGAGTATTCTTTAGGCGAGGCGGTAAATGAGGTATTTAACAATATCTTACTTCTGGATTTAACTCATAATACTAATTTTTCTAAGAAAGCCAATAGAGAATTTATTCAACGCCTTATTGAGAATGAACTAAGGGATATCGGAGAAAAGACTGTAACCGAGGCAAATCTGCAAAGAGCCAAGGCCTCATTTAATACGCTTTATAGAAAGTTAACTGGTCAGTCCCGAATAGTTGATGTGTATAGCAAGCCGATTGAGAAGAATACGCAGGAGATGAATATATCTAGTATAAGTATCAGCGAATTAAAGAGGAATAAGGGGTTGTTATTTAGCGAGGAATCATTAAAAAGATCAAGTCAAAAAGAGTTGGAGATTATCAAAGAAGCAATTGAAGAGTTGCCCCGTAAACGCTCAGTAGAAATAGAAGATAAGAATTACAAAAGTCCCCTTAATATAACTATCCTTGCTTCAGAGCCGGAGATTGAATTTGCTAAAATGTTAACCAGAGAAGAAAATACAAAATTTTTTGACAGCTGGATAAAATCAAAAGACAAAGGGTTTTATTCTATACCTTATAATTACCAGCCTGGAACGCATCCCCAACAGAAGCAATTTAACCCTGATTTTATCATTAAGAAGAAAGACAAAATTATTTTTGTGGAGATTAAACACGAGGAAGATACAGACATAAAAAACCGAGACAAGATTGCCGGGGCAACAGATTATTTTATACAGTTAAATAGAAAGATTGAAAAAACTGGATTAAGATATGATTTTTACTTTTTGACGCCTCAGGATTACACGGGTTTTTTTGATAGAGTAATAAGAAGCGATAAAACCTTCATCGCAGAGATGCACGCAAGTCTTCTTAAGAAAAGCCGAGAGGAGTTAAAAGCATTTTTTCAACGTGATAGAGCGGAGATGAGACTAAAGATATAGTAACTGTTGGTGATTTAAGAAGTCGCGGCAAAAGAGGCAGGCGTCTCTATATTGTTACCTAGGTCTATGCAAAAGTATGATGCGATAGTTATCGGCGCCGGTCATGCCGGGAGCGAGGCGGCAATGGCTTTGGCGCGCATGAATTGCAGGACATTATTGCTTACCCTTAAAGCCGAGAAGATAGGCTGGATGAGCTGTAACCCGGCTATTGGCGGGGTAGGCAAGGCTCAGTTGGTCAGAGAGATTGATGCCTTGGGCGGGGTAATGGGGCGCGCTGCTGATATCTGCGCGATTCAGTTCCGCATGCTGAATGCCTCCAAGGGTCCGGCAGTGCAATCCCTGCGGGCCCAGATAGATATGTATAGATACAATCAATATATGCGGCAACTGCTAAAAGCTCAAGAGGGGTTGACCATAAAGGAGGCAGAGGCAAAGAAGCTTATTATAGAAGCCGACGCCATAAAAGGTTTAGTGACAGAGAAGGATGAAGAAATATTTGCCGATTGTCTGGTTCTTTGCCCGGGCACGTTCCTTGACGGACTCATCCACGTCGGCCTAAAACACCACAGCGCCGGACGGATAAATGAACCTGCAAGCGTTGCTCTTGCGGATAATTTAAAGGAGTTGGGTTTTGAGTTGATGCGGTTTAAGACCGGCACCTGTCCGCGGATAGACAAAAACTCCATTGATTACAGCCGGCTTAAAATACAGGAAGGGGATTCTTGCCCTGTGCCGTTCTCTTTTTCCACCGGGAAGATAACCGCTCCACAGCTGCCTTGCTATATTACCTATACTAATAAGCATACCCATAAGATTATCCGGGATAATCTGGATAAATCGCCGTTATATACCGGGATAATTAAAGCTACCGGGGTGCGGTATTGCCCGTCCATAGAAGATAAGATAGTTAAGTTTTCCGATAAAGACAGACATCAAATATTCCTTGAGCCGGAGGGCCAAGATACGCAGCGGGTTTATCCCAATGGTTTATCCACCAGCCTGCCTGAAGAGGCGCAGTTAGAGATGATACATTCTATTGCAGGTCTAGAGGAGGCCAGGGTGATGACCTTTGGATATGGCATAGAACATAGCGTAGTTATGCCAACTCAGCTTTACCCGACATTAGAGACAAAACGCATTAAAAACCTTTTCTTTGCCGGCCAGATAAACGGCACTACCGGTTACGAAGAGGCAGCGGCTCAAGGGTTGGTTGCGGGTATGAATGCTGCGCTGCGCCTGAAAGGAAAAGACCCTCTTATACTTGAGCGCACAAATAGCTATATAGGGGTGCTTATAGACGATTTAACCACTAAGGGCACGTTTGAGCCTTATCGGATGTTTACCTCGCGCGTGGAATACCGGCTTATTTTGCGTCAGGATAACGCGGATATCAGGTTGCGTAAGATAGGCTTTAAGGTGGGATTAGTCAGTCAGGAAGAATATCGTAAGACAGAAGAGAAGATGCGCGCTATTGCCGCCGGCATAGATTTTTTAAAGAAGACAAGGATAAAGCCGGATGCAAGGTTAAATTCAAGACTGGCAGAGTTAAATTCATCGCCTATAACCAGGAGCGTTACCCTGGAAGAACTTCTGAAGCGGCCACAGATAAGTATAGAGGAGTTAAAGAAGGCAGGATATATTGATATGCCAGAATTTGCTTTACCGCAGGTAGAGATTGAGGTAAAATATGCGGGTTTCATCGCCAGGCAATATAAGGATGTGGAGAGGTTTAATAATCTGGAGAAGATAAAGATACCGCAAGGGCTAAACTATGCCTCCATAAGCGGACTTTCCCGCGAGATAAAAGAGAAGCTGAATAAATTTAAGCCGATAAATCTGGGTCAGGCATCCCGCATCTCTGGAGTAACCCCTGCGGCGCTCTCGCTCATTATGGTTTATTTGAAGAAGATAAATAATGGATAAAATCGCAGACTCAACAGGTTGTCAGCTTGCCAATTTAGAGAGAAACTACCTCCACCTAAAGGAATTCTGTCAGGCTCAGGGTATAGAGCTTTTTGGGGTAGCGGATATCTCGGCAATCAAGAATGATTTTTATATCTCGCTAGCGGTGTTAGAAAAATTTGATAAGGCAGTAAGTCTGGGCCTAAGATTGTCCCAGAGTATTCTGGAAGAGATCGCGGATTCTCCCACGCGGATGTATTTCCACCATTACCGCACGGTCAACGCCGCATTAGACCAAATTAGTCTTAAGGTCGCAAACTACATACAAAATAAAGGCTATGCGGCTTTCCCTGTGCCTGCTTCAATAATTTTAGACTGGCAGACTCAAAAGGCGCATCTTTCCCATAAGAAGATAGGTTTTTTAGCCGGTCTGGGCTGGATAGGAAGAAACAATATGCTGGTAAACAAGAAATTGGGGAGTCAGTTTCGCTTAGCCTCAATCCTTACGGATATGCCGCTAAAGATAGATAAACCTTCAGGAGATAATTGCGCGGACTGCCACGCCTGTATTCCGGTTTGTCCTGCACGAGCGATAAAAGATGACCCGGCAGAGTTTGACCATATCAGATGTTACGAGAAGTTAAAAGAGTTTCAGAGACAGAAATTGGCAGACCAGTATATCTGCGGAGTATGCACGAAGATATGTAAGGGGATGAAAGAATAAATGGTATCCGGCGCGGGTCTGGCTATCCATATTTCCTTCTGGAGATATTAGGCAGAATAGAAGAGTCCGCTGCTTTTGTTAAACAGGAGCATATGAAAGAAAGGAGTAGATAAATGAGAAGGCGATTTGCCGTAGCAGTATTTCTTGCGCTCGTTGCTGTCTTAGGAAGCGCTTATGCTGAAAGGGACTGGGAATATTGGTCGCAGGAGGCCTATTCTGTCCCGCTTAATAACACCGTGAATTATATCGTAACTACGGAATGGCGCTTTAATCAGGATATGGAGCGCGATTATTTATTTAAAGTGGAGACCGGTCCGTCTTTCAGGATAAACGAATATCTGGAATTAGCTCCTTATTACGTATATCAAGAGAAGCAATCTCGGAGCGGCTGGGATAGGTCGGATTTGATGTATTTTGATACCACTGTAAATTTCCGCCTCAAGGGATTGTTCAATGCGAAGATGAGCAACAGGTTCCGTTATCAATATGACTTTGACAAGGTAAAGACAGTATTAAGGAACACCTTAAAGCTATCCAAGGGATTTAATATAGGTAAATGCCAGCTTACCCCTTATTTAAGCGAAGAGCCGTTCTACGACTGCAAGGTTAACACCATTACAGAACATAGGACAACAGCAGGCATCTCCTGTAGTTTCACAAAAAATCTTTCTTTTGGTCTTGGTTATATGCTTAATTCCAAAAAGGGAGCATCAAAATGGTCTTATTCCAATGTGTTGGTAAGCAATTTAAACATCAAATTTTAGGAGGAGGTATGTTAAAGAGAATAGCTTGTTTATGGGTAACGGCGATCTTTCTCAGCCCCGCATTCGCCGCGATAAAGCAAGACACATTGCAGATAAAGGGCTCAGACACAATGGTGAACTTGGTTCAGTCCTGGGCTGAGAGATATATGGAGATAGACCCAGCGGTATTTATCGCCGTAACCGGCGGCGGCTCTGGCACCGGGATTGCCGCGTTGATTAATTCTGCCTGCGATTTGGCCGCCAGCTCCCGCTCTATGAAGGAAGAAGAGATAAAACTGGCTGAGACCAAAGGCGTGGAGCCTGTTCAGCATGTGGTAGGATTAGATGGCATTGCCGTGGTGGTTAACCCCAAAAATCCCGTGGATAAACTTACTATGGCCCAGTTAAGAGATATCTTTATGGGCAAGGTAAAAAACTGGAAAGAGTTAGGCGGAGAGGATAAGAAAATAGTCATATTATCCCGCGAGATAAATTCCGGCACCCACGTGTTTTTTAAGGAGCAGGTGTTACGCAGAGGCATAGAAAAAGGGCCGGAGGAATTCGCTCCCGATGCCCTGCTTATGCCTTCCAGTCAAGCTATTGCCGACGAGGTAGCGCAAAACCCCAATGCCATAGGTTACTATGGTATGGGTTATATTAGTCCTAAACAAAAAGTCGTTGCGGTAGCCAAAGATGAGCAATCTGAATACATCATTCCTGATATCAAAGATATAGTAAACGGTAAATATCCCATATCCCGCCCGTTATACTTATATACCAATGGTCAACCACAGGGCTTATTGAAAAAGTTTCTGGATTTTGTGCTTTCCAAAGAAGGGCAGGATATCGTTTTAAAGACGGACTTTATTCCCGTTCGTTAATGTCATTTTTTGTTATTGTCGTTAATGCTGTGGAGGAAGATAACGAACTAAGCGAGCAAAACGAACTGAGCAAAGATGCGTAAATTCAAAGAATTTTTCCTTGAAAAGCTGATATTTATCTGCGGTTTGGCCTCCATACTCTTTGTGCTCCTTATTTTTTTCTTCCTGCTTAAAGAAGGATTAAGTGTATTCAAAACCGTCAGCCCATTAAAGTTCATTATGGGCAGGAACTGGTATCCTATATCCGAGCCTCCCCAATTAGGGATTTTTCCGCTTATCCTTGGTTCATTTATAGTTACCATAGGGGCGGTGGTTATTTCTGTGCCTGTTGGCGTGGCGTGCGCGGTCTATATCGCTGAGATTGCGCCCCCAAAGATAAAGGAGATACTTAAGGCCGGGATTGAATTGTTGGCAGCTATACCCAGCGTGGTGCTGGGTTTTATTGGCATGGTTACGCTGGTGCCTTGGGTCAAGCATATTTTTGGTTTGCCTACAGGTCTAACCGCTTTATCCGGATCTATTATGTTGGCATTTATGGCTATGCCCACGATAGTTTCTATTGCCGAGGACGCGCTTTATGCAATTCCCAAGAGTTATAAAGAAGGCGCATTGGCCTTGGGAGCGACCCATTGGCAGAGCATTTGGCGGGTATTGTTGCCCGCGGCCTCTTCAGGGATTCTTGCCGCGGTAATGCTGGGGATTGGCAGGGTTATCGGAGAGACGATGGCGGTGATGATGATTACCGGAAACGCCGCAGTAATACCGCATACTCTATTGGTTCCGGTGCGCACCCTCACCGCAACCATTGCCGCTGAGATGGGAGAGGCGGTAGTGGGAAGTCAGCATTATTTTGCGCTTTTTGCCATTGGGATTGTTCTGTTTGCGATAAGTTTTGCCATAAATGTAACCGCCGACCTGTTTTTACATAAAGATAAATGACACGCAATCCTTACCGAACAGAGAAGATAGCTTTTTTCTTTTTATTCCTGGCTACGCTTTTAATAGTGGTGCCGGTAGGCCTTATCGTGGTGATTATCATCCAGAAGGGGCTGCCGGCAATAAACTGGCAATTTATCTCTGATATGCCTAGAAACGGTATGCGTAGCGGCGGGATATTTCCTGCCATTGCGGGAACTGTTTATCTGGTTTTGGGGGCGGTTATCTTTGCCCTGCCCATAGGCGTTTTGGCGGCGATTTACTTAAGCGAATACGCAAGAGAGAATCTTCTTACGCGCATCATTAAATTGGCAATCGTTAATCTTGCCGGCGTCCCTTCGGTAGTATACGGCCTTTTCGGCCTGGCGTTGTTTGTAGTGTTCTTTAAGTTCGGCGCATCTATACTTTCAGGGTCGCTTACCTTGGGCATTATGATTCTGCCGATTATCATTACCGCCTCCCGTGAGGCTATGGAGAGCGTGCCCCAGACATTCCGCGAGGTAAGTTTGTCTCTGGGCGCAAGCAAATGGCAGACTATCCGGCATATCGTGCTTCCTAATGCCATACCCGGGATTATCACCGGCACTATTCTAGGTATTGGCCGCGCAGCCGGAGAGACAGCCCCAATACTTTTTACGGTAGCGGCATTTTATCTGCCGCGCCTGCCGAAATCCATATTTGACCAAGTTATGGCCTTGCCTTATCACTTATACGTCATCTCCACGCAGGTCCCGAATGTGGAGGAAAAGATAAGATACGGCACAGCCCTGGTTCTGTTAGCTATGGTGCTGATTACAAATCTGGCAGCTATCGTTATCCGCTATAAGTTTAGGAAGAAAAAGAAATGGTAAAAAACAATCCGATTAAATTCAGCATAAAGAACCTTAATGCCTGGTTTGGTTCTCTCCATGTCCTTAAAGCCATTAATCTGGAGATTTATGCCAATGAGATTTTGAGTATTATCGGGCCTGCCAACAGCGGAAAGAGCACTTTTTTACGCACATTGAACCGTTTGAATGAACTCTATCCCGGTTTTAAGATGACCGGAAGCGTTTTTTACGGCGGAGAGGATATACAGAAGATAGAAGCGGAAGTTTTGAGAAAGAGGGTAGGCACAGTCTTTGCCTTGCCGCTTCCCCTGCCGCTTTCCATAGCCGATAACGTTGCTTACGGAGCAAAGATACATGGGATAAAGGATAAGAAGAAACTGGAGGAGATTACAGAAGAGTCTTTAAAAAAGGCTTTTCTGTGGGAGGAGGTAAAAGACAGGCTTAATGAGTCGGCTTTTAAATTATCCGGCGGGCAGCAACAGCGTCTTTGTATAGCCAGGACTTTGGCGGTGAAGCCGGAAGTCATTCTCTTTGATGAACCCTGCTCTGGCCTGGACCCCATTTCTACGGCAAAGGTGGAAGAGACAATGTTTGTTTTGAAAAGAGAATATACCATTGTTCTGGTTACCAATAACGTAAAGCAGGCTGCCCGCGTCGGCGATAAAACGGCGTTTTTTTTGTCAGGGGAGTTGATTGAATTCGATATCACCGAAAAGATATTTACTGCGCCTTCTGACCAGCGCACCGACGGTTATATCAGGGGAGAATTCGGATAGTCGTTAATTAATCCGCAAGTCATAAGTGGTAATGTAGAATCTTAATATTACCGATTAAGAAATACATGTCCAAGATTATTACTGAAAATCTCAATCTCTGGTACGGTAATTTTCATGCGTTGAAAGATATAAACGCGCGCTTTCAAGAGAGAAGAATAACCGCGATTATCGGTCCTTCTGGGTGCGGAAAATCAACTTTACTGCGCGTGTTTAACCGCATGAATGACCTAATTGAAGGCGTACGCACTACAGGAAAAGTCCTGATTGATGCCACGGATATATTGGCGAATAATATAGACCTAGTAGCCTTGCGTAGAAAAGTAGGGATGGTTTTTCAGAGGCCCAATCCCTTTCCTTTATCTATATATGAGAATATTGTTTTCGGCGAAAGGATTCATGGTGGAAAGAGTTCTCGTAGTAAGCTGGATGAGATAGTTGAGACTAGTCTTAAGAGGGTATTTTTGTGGGAGGAGCTGAAGGATAAATTGCACAAATCTGCGCTTAACCTTTCATTAGAGCAGAAGCAGAGGTTATGTATCGCCCGGCTTATCGCCGTAAAATCGAATATCCTCTTGATGGATGAGCCATGTTCTAGTCTTGACCCTCAGGCAACCAGCCGCGTAGAAGAATTAATGCGTGAATTAAAGAATAATTATACTATAATAATAGTCACGCATAATATGCAGCAGGCAGCCAGGGTTTCCGACGATACCGGCTTTATGCTGCTGGGTGAATTAGTGGAATTCGGCAGAAGCGAAGATATTTTTACCGCGCCGAAGGATAAACGCACCGAAGATTATATTACTGGAAGATATGGCTAAAGAAGATAAACCGAAAGGAAAGCAATATGGAAAGACATTTTGATGAAGAGTTAAAAGAGTTGAACAAGGAAATCTTGAGGATGAGCCTGCTTACGCAAGAGGCAATATACAAGTCAATTGAGTCGTTAAAGAACCGCGACAGGGTCATTGCTACTGAAGTCATTGCCAGCGATAAAAAAGTGGATGAGTTAGAGTTAGTCATTGACGAGAGGTGCATTGACCTTATTGCGCGTTACCAGCCGATGGCGACAGACCTGAGGTTTATTGCCACAGCTATGAAGATAAACGCAGAGCTGGAGCGCATCGCGGATTTGGCCGTGGATATCTCGCAGAGGGTTTTAGAATTGGTAGATAAGCCGCTTTTAAAACCCCTTATTGATATACCCAAACTTTCTGCTGTTGCGCAGGGTATGGTGCGCGATGCCATTGACGCCCTTGTCAGGAAAGATGTGGAATTAGCCAAAAATGTTGTGTTATCCGACCCTGATGCAGATAAACTGCGCAACTCTGTTCAGGAAGAGTTGATTAACGACTATATGGCGCGCGATGCCAAGACCGCCGACCGCGCAGTGCCTCTTCTTTTAATTGCCCGTCACTTGGAACGTATCTGCGACCATGCTACTAATATCGCCGAAGACGTGATTTATATGGTAGAGGCCAAGGTAGTCAAACACCACCCGGAAGAACTTTAAATTAAGTTAGGCGTTGACCGTCATCCCAATTATGCTATGATATGAAATAGTTATTGTTAGGAGTGTAATTAAAGTTTTAGCGCTTGATGATAAGACAGGAAGTTGTGAGATTGCCCGCAATTTCTTAAGAAAAGCAAGCTGTTGCGTCTTTGGCGCACATAACGTGAAAGAGGCAATAGAGATGCTCCAAAAGGAGCCCGACGTTACTTGATATACAGTTCTGGGCTGGGGCTGTTGCGGAGGGTAAAAGAAATTGGCTCCGGCATAAAGACAGTTGTAGTTACTATCCTGAATGCAAATGTCAGTATGGAGCAGATCAGTCAGATGGGCGTAGAAGACTTTATTACCCAGCCGTTCAGGATAGAATTTATAGAAGACAAATTGCTCAAAAAATAAATTTTCTTAGTCGGGAAATAAAAAGCGGGCTTGAGGATAGCCAAACAGGGAGGAGATAATGGATGAGATACTGGAGATTCTGGAGAAAGACGCAAGAACGCCGGCTGAAGATATCGCTAAGATGCTTAAAAGAAGTCTGAAGGGAGTAAAGGATGCGATTAAGAAGTACGAAAAAGAAGGCGTAATCTTGAAATACAAAACGATAATCAATAAAGACCTGATAAAAGAAGAGTATTCCAGCTGCCGTGCGTTAATAGAAGTAAATATCACGCCCCAAAAAGATGTTGGGTTTGATAAGATTGCAGAGCGCATCTATTCTTTTCCGGAGGTCTCCAGCTGTTATCTTGTTTCCGGAACTTACGACCTTCTCTTGATTGTAGAAGGAAGAGATTTGCATACGGTATCCCGCTTTGTGGCAGAGAAGCTGGCTCCCCTTGAAAATGTTAAAGGCACCACCACTCATTTTTTGCTTAAGAAATACAAAGAGGACGGGGTAATCCTGAAGCATAAGGAGGAAAACAAGAGAATAACCATCTCGTATTAAAATGAAAAACATTATTTCTAAAAAAGTCAAGGATATGCAGCCTTCGGGAATCAGGGCGTTCTTTGATTTGGTGCTTGGGATGAAAGATGTAATCTCCTTGGGGGTGGGAGAGCCGGATTTTGTCACGCCCTGGCAGATACGCGAGGCAGGGATTTATTCCTTGGAAGAAGGGTTTACCTCTTATACTTCCAATAAAGGGTTGTATAAATTGCGCTTATCGCTTAGCCGTTACCTGAATAATAAATACGGACTGGATTATTCTCCGGATGAGGAAATCCTTATTACTGTGGGAGTGAGCGAGGCAATGGACTTGGTATTGCGCGCAATTATTAACCCCGGAGACAAAATCATTGTTCCTACGCCCGGATACGTTTCCTACGGTCCTCTGGTAGATTTATGCGGCGGCATACCCGTGTATATCGATACGGCAAAGAACGGTTTTAAACTTACGCCGGAAGACCTCAAGAAACATATAGATAGAAAGACCAAGGCCCTGATTTTTAATTATCCGGCAAACCCTACGGGAGTTTCTTACAGGAAAAAAGAGTTAAGCGAGATTAACGAGGTGCTCCATAAATATAGGATGCTTTGCATATCGGATGAGATATACGGCGATTTAACTTACGACTTTGAACACACCCCTTTTGCTACTTTGCCTGGGGCAAAGGAAAATACAGTTTACCTTAACGGTTTTTCCAAAAGTTACGCTATGACTGGTTGGCGGGTAGGCTTTGTCTGCGGGGCAAAAGAGATAATTGCCGCGATGACAAAAATCCACCAATATACCATTATGTGCGTTCCGATTACCAGCCAGATGGCTGCCTGTGAGGCGTTGCACTCTGGAAGAAAAGCGGTTGAGGAGATGAAACGCGAATACAAAAGAAGAAGGGAGTTTATGCTTTATGGTTTAAACAGCATAGGCCTTAATTGCGCTCCGCCAGCAGGGGCGTTCTATCTCTTTCCAAATATAAACAGAAGCGGAATGCAGGATATAGACTTTGCCAATAAACTCCTTAAGGAAGAGAAGGTGGCAGTTGTGCCGGGGAGCGCCTTTGGCAATGGGTTTGCGGATTATGTGCGCATTTCTTATGCCACTAATTACGATAATCTTAAAGAGGCTTTAGAGAGGATAAAGAGATTTCTCAATAATAACTGCAGGGATAAGTAGTATGGTTAAAAGAAAGACAGAACATTACCAGATTTATGTAAAACAGATTGAGGCGCTTTCCAAAATCGCTAATCTTATCACTAGCGGCTTATACCTAGAGGAACTCCTGCGTCTGATCGTGCAGGTTACCGCAGAGCTAATGCACTCCAAGATTTCTTCTCTTATGCTCCTTGACCCGAATAGGCAGGAGTTGGTGGTTAAGGCCACCCAGTCAATATCCGAGGCTTACAATAAAAAGCCAAATATAAAACTGGGCGAAGGTATTGCCGGAATTGTGGCAAAGGAAAATAAATTAATTGTGGTAGATGATGTCAAGAAAGATAGCCGCTATCTTAATCAGGATATCGCCAAGAAAGAAGGTTTATGTTCTTTGGTCAGCGTCCCCTTGGCAGTAAAGGGGAGGGTAATCGGAGTGCTCAACTGTTATACTTCCAAGAAACATAAGTTTTCCCAGCATGAGATAAGTGTGCTTACTGCCTTGGCGAATCAGGCGGCAATCGCCATTGAGAATGCAGAGTTGGATTTACGGGCGCGCAGCGCCGAAGAGGCCTTGACTACGCGCAAACTTATTGAGCGGGCAAAGGATATTCTTTCGCAGGAAGCAAATATCCTTCCCTCTGAGGCCTACCGGCTTATCCAAAAGCAGAGTATGGATAGCCGCAAGTCTATGCGCGAGATTGCCGAGGCAATAATCCTGGCAAAGGATATAAAGGCAAAAAGGTCATAACAGCGGTGAAAAAATGCGGGTTGCGCATAGCTATTGCGCAGATAAATTCTACAGTTGGAGATTTAGAGGGCAATAGTCAAAAAATCCTCAGATATATTAACCAGGCAAAAGAGCTGGGAGTAGACATAATCTCATTTCCAGAACTAGCGCTTACTGGTTACCCGCCGGAAGATTTACTGCATAAACCCAAATTTATAGAAGACAATCTCAAGACGCTAAGAAAATTAGTCGCCTCTGTGAATGATATTGTTGCTGTTGTGGGGTT
Organism: Candidatus Omnitrophota bacterium; assembly: GCA_023818655.1. Classification (GTDB taxonomy): domain Bacteria; phylum Omnitrophota; class Gorgyraeia; order Gygaellales; family Profunditerraquicolaceae; genus JAMWCI01. The sequence continues at coordinate 3,370 of JAMWCI010000007.1, read as the reverse complement.
TGCGGAGAAAAAAAAGGCATATCTATATAATGCCGCAGCGGTTATTTATAATGGCAAGATTTACGGCACATATCAGAAGATGTTTTTGCCGAATTACGGCGTTTTTGACGAGAGACGTTACTTTGAATCGGGCAAAAAACCAATTTTATTTTTCTTGGGAAAATCCTGTTTTGCGGTAAATATCTGCGAAGACATCTGGCATAAAGACGGACCAGTTAAGACTCAGGCAAAGGCAGGGGCAAAACTGATTTTAAACATAAACGCCTCTCCTTACTATTCCGGAAAGGTAAAAGAGAGAGAGGATGTTCTCCGTAAACAGGCAAAAATAAATCGGGCGGTAATCGCTTACACTAATTTAGTCGGCGGACAGGATGAACTGGTTTTTGATGGTCAGAGTATGATTGTAAATAGTCAGGGCCGGATAATCAGCAGGGCAGAGGCGTTTCGGGAAGATTTATTGGTTACGGATATAGAAATACCCGAAGGCAATATTAAAAGGTCTAAGGATACGATTGTAATTACAGAGAAGCTTTGTCCAGCAGATAAACCCGCTCTTACAAAGAAAAAATGCTCCCCTTTAGAACCTGTGGCTGAGGTCTATCAGGCGTTGCTTTTAGGTTTAAGGGATTACGTCAGGAAAAACGGTTTTCAAAAGGTGGTTATAGGCTTAAGCGGAGGGATAGATTCTTCTCTGGTAGCTGTTTTAGCGGTGGATGCCTTAGGAAAAGAGAATGTGGTGGGTTTATTTATGCCCACGCGCTATTCTTCGCAGGAATCCGCAACAGGCGCAAGCGCCCTTGCGGAGAATTTAGGTATAAAATTAATGGTTATTTCTATTGAGCAGATTTATAATATGTATCTGGCTGTGCTTGAGCCGCATTTTGCAGGCTTGAATAGGGGGATTGCCGAAGAAAATATCCAGGCGCGTATCAGAGGAAATATACTTATGGCATTCTCCAATAAATTCGGCTGGTTGGTCTTGACTACCGGCAACAAATCCGAGATGAGCACAGGTTACGCTACACTTTACGGAGATATGGCAGGAGGATTGGCGGTAATCAAAGATGTCCCCAAGACGCTCGTTTATCAATTGGCCCGCTACCGCAATTCTTTAAGCCCGGTTATCCCAGAAAATATCCTGACCAGGCCCCCTACCGCAGAGCTTCGGCCGAATCAAAAAGACGCAGACACCCTGCCGTCTTATGAGACGCTTGACCCTATCTTAAAGGCCTATGTGGAAGAAGATAAAGAGCTGGAGAAGATTGTCGCCTCCGGTTTTGATAAAGAAACAGTAGAAAAGGTCCTGCGTATGGTTGATAGAAGCGAATACAAGCGCAGGCAATCCCCTCCGGGCATAAAGATAACGCCCAAGGCATTTGGCCGCGACCGTCGCATGCCTATCACCAGCAGGTATAGAGGATAAGGCAGGGATATTATTCTCGTATCAATCTGTTGGTTTTCTCCGCTTTTCAATGTTTATCTCTTACCTATTGGCATCCTCGCATCTCCATCCATTCTTCGCATATGATTGTATGGACGGGTATAATAAATATTCTCAATACCGCATTCGTTCTTCATAATTTTTCTTTTATAAGGCGCTCAAGGAACGGTCAAAAGTTATTTAGATTATAACCTTAGTCTGAAGAGAATTAGCAGAATGGAGTTTATCTCTAACTCATTTAAGCTCCTCTTTATCCGAACGGCAGATTTTATTGTATGCAGTGCTATGGAGAAAATGCCTTGCCTGAAAAAGCGTCCTGTGTTATGGTATAATCATGAGCAAGAATACACGTTCCACCTTAAGAAGGACTTGGGATCGCATACGATACTTTTTCCCTCATTGTAGATACATCATTCTTTCTACCAGTCTTGGGTTTTTTGCCTCACTTTTTTCTCTGGCTGGACCGTACCTCTCACGCTTTTATATCGATACCTCATTCTTAAATAGAGACTTGACTGCCTTTATCCGTCTGAGTTTGGTGGGGATAGTTATTTTTCTGTTCAGTACATTAGCTAATTTTATCGCAGATGTCATCAGAAATAAGACCTTGCTTAGCATTAAACTCAGTCTGGCAAACGCCTTTATCAGAAGGCTTTATACGTTAGACCTTGCCTTTTTTCATGAAAAGTCGGTAGGAGAGAACATCTACAGGATATCCAATATAGAGTCTATCGCGCATTTTATCAGCGAAGAGGTCCCTCGGTTGTTAGTGGATTCCTTGCGTTTAGTGATTGTTGTGGTAGTGGCACTTTTTATCAATGCCAGGCTGACCGTTCTTTTATTTATTCTCAGTCCGTTTTTGCTGTTACATAGTTTTTATCTACGCAGTAAAATTAAGCCTATCTTCTTAGAGATCTGGCGCTCTAATGCAAGACTTTCCAAGATGCTGCAGGAGTCTTTATCAAAAATGCAGATTATCAAGGCGTTGAATCTGGAGACGTTTGAGCGTCGCTTTTATATCCGCCTGTTGATAGAAAATATCCGTCTTTCGGTAAAGGGCTTTCGCTGGTTTGCGGCGAATTCATTGAGCTCTACGTTTTTATCCAAGGCGGTATATGGAATATTGAGTCTTTACGGAGGCTGGCTGATTATTAGAGGGGAGCTTTCTCTGGGAAGTTACACGGCAGTGATGCTGTATATCAGTCAGGCGGGAGGCGTATTAAATTTATTAAGCTATCGGATGGAATATTTTGTGCAGCAGGGGGTATCTATGGAGAAATTTTTTGAGGTCATTGACAGCCAGCCGATGATAAAGGACGCCGCCAAATCCGTACGTATAGAGTCCATCAAAAAAGAAATATTTTTTCAGGCAGTGCGTTTTGGTTATACAACGGATAAGCCCGTGTTCAACCGCCTTGACCTTGCTATTCCTGCGGGGAAATGGCTAGGGATTGTAGGGTATTCGGGTTGCGGTAAGACTACACTGGTTAAGCTTATGCTTAGATTATACGAGCCGCAGGAAGGAGTCATCCTTTTGGATGGCATTGACCTCAGGACGATTAAGATAGAATCGCTCAGAAAAAAGATTTCCGTCGCTACCCAAGAGCCGTTTTTGTTTGACCTCTCGGTAAAAGAGAATATTTGCTTAGGTCTGCCTTATGTTTCAGAGAGAGAGTTCAATGAGACTGTTGCATTTGTCCGTCTGGAAGAGCTTCTGCGTCATTTGCCGCAAGGAGCTGATTCTTCGCTTGGAGAGAATGCTGTTTTTCTCTCGCAAGGATATAAGCAGAGGATTGCCCTTGCCAGAGCAGTTATCAGAAAACCCGATGTGCTTATCCTTGATGAAGCTACCTCCTCAATTGACTCCGCCGCAGAGACGGATATCCTGAAGGCACTTAAGGCTGCAAGGAATGGATTTACTACTATAGT
>JAMWCI010000131.1 GCA_023818655.1 Candidatus Omnitrophota bacterium | reverse complement strand
TGTCCCGATTTCTAAGACACTCTTGGCGTTCTTTGTCTCAATCAACACCTGTAAAAGGCGACCCTCCTCTCTATGGATAGGGCCAAAATCTTCGGATCTATAATACGACTGGAGTTCTTCTATGCTGCTACGAACCCTAGATTCTATTGCATCTATTTCTCTATTCATCTATTATCCACTGCGATTCTATCGGACAGTATTCTTTTTCACATGGGCGGGCTTGCGGAAAGAGCGTAAAATCTTTATCAAAGAAATTCCCCACCTCTCCCGTATGATACTGACTGCAGCGGTCTACGCTGCCATCTGTCCTGATTACAGCATAATACTGGCCGGCACGACAACGCTTCCCTTTTGGCGAAAACTTCTTTAGCTGATATTCTATTTTATCTCCAGTATAAGGGCTAACCTCTCTGATAATTCTTTCTTCCTCCTCAGTATTAAGCACAACCTGGTCACCCCTAAGGGGATAGGGTATAAGGTTAATGCCGTATTCTTTGAACATCGCACTCCTCTGTGGCATCTCCTGGGTCTGTTGTCCGCTGTAGGCAACATAATAGACCTGCGAATTGGGTAGATATTCTTTAATCTTAATGGCCTTGCCGAAGAATTCTTCGAAACTTGCCTGCGAAGGATGAAAGGTAGGAGCGACCCTTAACCGTGTAGGAGGGATGGCAGGAATAAGCCGCTCCACCTTCCAGGATAAATTGGTGCAGATTTCAACGGTATGCTTCGCGCACAGCCTTTCTACTAACTCATAAAAATAGGGATAGACCGAAGGTTCTCCTCCCGACATATATATATGACAGCTCCCGTAACTATCGTAAATCCGCGTCCAGATTGCATCCCACTCTGCGGCAGTTAAGCGTGGCTCTTTATCAGGATTATCCTTCCATACGCCGCAATAAGGACAACGGTAATTACAACTATGACACAAATCCCAACCGAATGTATACCGTACAGCGCCTTGCTCCATCAGCTTGCCTTTTCTACTTTTTTAGTAATGCGGCTATTCACCCTCAATTCAATCCCCAAATCTAAAACGCGCTGGCAGACAGCTTCGTACCTTCTTATTCGTTCTTCGTAAGTATTTAATCCGTCTTTCGTTGACCAGTAATCTTTGTCCAGGCTGGCGAGATTAAATTTCTCCGGAAACTCATACAGCGTAGAGTGCTTTAATATGCGGCAGCCTAAAAACGTCAGCCTGATTTCATCGATAAATGCCCTATTGCGCTCAATAAAGCTTATCGTATCCTGAAAATCACGCTCTGTCTCCGTAGGAAACCCTGTCATAATATTGACTGAAGTGGTAATGCCACAGATATGCGTATTCTTAATTACCTCTTCTGCCAAGGTAATCGAGAAGGCTTTACGCATGTCCCGGATAACCTTATCTGAGCCGCTTTCCAGGCCGTATCCTATACCCCTGCAGCCGGCATGGAACATTTTCTGCAGTAAGCCGATTGTCATTTCAGGCCGAATCATCGCATCCCCGGACCAGCTGAATAAATCAACGTATCCGTAGTGTTTGAGCACGAGGTCGCAGAAGCCCTCAATAGCTCCTATATCTCCATTTATTGTCTTGTCGCAGAATCTGATATACTTTGTTCTATGCAAGGCAACCTGATATTCTACTTCCCGAAATATTCTCTCTGCGCTCATAGAGCGGTATTTTCTCTCAGTAAGCCAATCGCCACAAAAAGCGCATCGCCAGGGGCATCCTTTACTGATGAAAAATTCAAGCCTTTCCGGGATTTTGTAACGCCTTAAATCAAAACAGGAAAAATCATAATAAGGCAGGTCGTCCAGATTATCAACTATCGGTCCATCTAAACAATCAATTACCTTTCCTCGTTGGCGAAGCGCACCAAAGGAGCCACTATCCAAGCCTGCAAGGAGAACCGGCAGCGCCACCTCATCTTCGCCGCAGATAATATAATCAAAAGGCAGGTTGTCCTGGGCAGATACGAATGACTCCACATTTTCGCGGCTGGGCACGAGGGCTCCTGAAAAAATCACGGTTGTCTCCCTGCTTTTTTCTTTGATGACTCTTGCTATCTCAGTTGAGTTAGCGATGGTCTTACCAGCCATTTTAAAAATAACAACCTGGGGTCTAGAGGAGAGGATATGCGAAGCAAAATGCTCAAACATCTCTCTATTCTTTGCAAAAAATTCCTCCTCAATATCAGAAGGCGCATCCAGAAGAAAGTATTTCCAGTATGTGCGCAAGAAGAACTCGTTATGAAACAGGTCGTTGTTGACATCATACACCGAAACTGTATGTCCTGCCCTTTTTAGCAATGCAATCATCAGAGCAAATTCAGGGGCAGGGCTTTCTCTCCTGTACCACGGCATTAAAACTGCAGCAACGTTCATACTCTTACCCAAATAAAGCGCTTATCATAAAACAGTTTTACTTTTTCTGCAAAGAATACCAATAATGACCCCACTCGCTTTCCTTTCCCACCAGCATCGCGCGCCAGCAGGGACAGGGAACTATATCGCAGGGCGTCGGCTCCTTCAGTAGATTAAAATCATGGTTTTCATATATGTTATCTATTCTGGTAAGCTTTTCATAAACGCAACACCTAAGCAGGTCTCCGTTAGGATAAATCTTTCCGTACATCTGGCCCATACGGCATAATCTTTTTTTGTTTTGCTGGGAGGCTGCTGTATGATGCTGTAATATTTTCTGGCTAGAGTCATTGCCACACATACCAATCATCCTTCTTTCCTCTTCGGAGTATGCTTC
>JAMWCI010000049.1 GCA_023818655.1 Candidatus Omnitrophota bacterium | reverse complement strand
GGAAGTCAATATCATCGTCTCCAAACGGTAAATAACATCCTTTGGCGAATTGGCGTGAAGGACCGCCAGTGAACCTGTATGACCAGAACAGATTGCCTGCAACATATCCAAGGCCTCAGGGCCTCTAACTTCTCCAATAATGACTCTATCCGGCCGCATCCTCAAAGAATTAATAAAAATTTCACGTATGGTTATCTCGCCTTTACCTTCAATGCTTTTCTGTCTTGCCTCCAAACGCACTACATGGTCCTGCTTCAGATGCAACTCTGCTGTATCCTCAATAGTAATTATGCGCTCCTCATTGGGTATATACGAAGAGAGCACATTTAAGGTGGTTGTCTTGCCGCAACCGGTGGCACCGGAGAAAATAATATTTACCTTTGCCTGAATGCATGCAATCAAAAAATCCGCCATCCTCCTGTCCATGGTCCCCAAGGTAATCAAGTCTTCTACTGTATTAATCTCTTTTAAAAACTTTCTTATCGTCAATACCGTACCGTCCAAAGCCAGAGGGGGGATAACAATATTGACCCGCGAGCCGTCTCGAAGCCCTATTTCGGTGTACGGATTGAATTCGTCTACGTGACGACGGGTGAGCGCCAGCATCTTATGAACCAGATACATCAACTGATTATTGTCTTCAAAGGTCACATCAGTAAGAATCCTCTTACCCTCCTTCTCTATGTAAATCTTTTTTGGACCATTAACCATAATCTCTGTAACATAGGGATCCCGTAAAAGTTTTTCTAGCGGACCGTAACCGGTTAATTCATCTATAATCTCCTCGGCTATCTTGCGCTTATCCTCCTCTGAGATGTGCTTGTGCCTAAGGATATCATCAACGATTGCCTCAATCTTTTCTTTTATCTCCGCAGAATCCACGTTATCCTTAAGCGTCAAATTGCTGTAAATAGAAATTATCCTGTCCTTCACCTGTTCCTTTAATGCCTTATACATCTAACCCTCCATTATCTCTCTGCATAAAACGCTGCTAACCTCATCCGCCGAGACTTTACGCACAGATTTTCCATTTTTAAATAACAGGCCTTCTTTTTTGCCAAAGGCTATTCCTATGTCAGCCTCTCTTGCCTCTCCCGGTCCGTTAACTAAACAACCCATAATCGCAATCTTATGCATCCTATCCGATAAAGAGCCAATTTTAGAAAGATTGTCTTCCACCTCGCTTAATATCTTTGTCAGGTTTATCTGACAACGTCCGCATGTCGGACAGCTAATTATCTGGGGACCAAAATGTCTGATGCCGACAGACTCCAATATAACCTGAGCCACTTTAACCTCCTGCAGAGGTGTATCTGTAAGCGATACCCTGATAGTATCGCCTATGCCCTCTAAGAGCAATACCCCCAAGGCAATGCCTGATTTAACGGCTCCTTTGTTATGACCGCCAGTAGCCGTAACCCCTAAATGCAGAGGATAATCACAAAGATGCGCAATTCCGCGATAGGCCTCTATAGTTTCTAAGACACCGGAAGCCTTGAGTGAAATCACTATATCATAGAAGCCTAACTTCTCAATCATCCTGATGTAGTTTAAGGCTGATTTTAACAGGCGGTTTGACATATCATCCTTTGAGCTTCCAAAACTCACAGAGCCGGAATTAACCCCTATGCGCAAAGGAATATGCGCGCTCTTTAAGGCAGAAACTATGGAAACTACTTCCTTTTTCTTATAAATGTTTCCCGGGTTAAGCCTGATTTTATCTACTCCATTCTCAATCGCTCTTATCGCCAGACGCCAGGAAAAATGTATGTCTGCCACCAATGGCATTTTTGTGGCGCTCCTTATCTTCTTCAGCGCGTTGGCGTCGGCTTCATCTTTTACCGCAACTCTTATGATTTCACATCCAGCCTTTTCTAATTCATCAATCTGACAAAGGGTATTTTCCACATCCGCGGTTTTAGTTTTAGTCATTGATTGAACGGCAACGGGAAAACTGCCGCCTATAGTAAGCCTGCCTATCCTGACTATCTTTGCCTTGCGTCTTTTTATCTTTATCATCTAAGTAGAAACCTGTAAATTTTATCCCCGTATATCCTCATTACATCATTATAGGTAAAAATGACAAAAAGAAAAATAATAAACGCCAGTCCGGCCTTGTTTATGAACTCTTCTGTCTTCTTCTTCAATGCCTTGCCGCGTATCTTCTCCAGGACCAAAAACATAATGTGTCCACCATCCAACACTGGAAGAGGCAAGAGATTACATATGCAAAGATTTATGGACAATACCGCAAAGAGATTTATAAGCGGCATTACTCCCTCCACAGCTATCTTAGCGGTAATGAAATAAAGCCCTAATGGTCCGGCAGCAGAATCTTTAATGGAAAGCTTGCCCATGACCATATAGAACACTGACTTATAAGTCAATACCGTAAGATTCCAAGCTCTCTCGATGCTGTGCTTAAAAGATTCCAGAAATCCATAGCGCATAATTACAACTTCATCTCCAGGGAATATACCTAAAAGCCCAATACTGCGCCTCTGTCCGAACGTATCTTTGTATTTTTTCTCTTTTATAGGCACCGATACACCAAATTCCTTGTCTCCTCTTAATACGGAAAGTTTAACCACAGATGGTTCTTTCTTGAATTGCACAATCCTCTGCAAATCTTCAAAGAAACGCACTTTCTTCCCATCAACAGAAATAATCCTGTCTCCTGCCATAAGCCCGACATCTTTTGCGCCGAAACCATCAATGACACCACCTATCTTTGTGGTTACTGTGGGATACCCCACAAAAAATATCATCCAGAAACACAAAATACCCAAGATATAGTTAAAGAGCGGACCAAAAAATATAACCAAAAATCGCTTTCCCGGAGGCTGCGCAAGATATTCATCGGGTTTGCCGGTATACTCATCAAGGCTATCTCCAGCAAGTTTAATGTAACCACCCAGAAGAACTGTTTTTATCCCGTATTCGGTATCATCTTTTTTCCTGCTGAATATCTTCCTCCCTCCTACGCCCACAAAAAACTCCTTGATTCTTATACCAAGATTTCTGGCCATTAGGTAATGGCCGAATTCGTGGGCTAGTACTGCTATGCCCAAGATAACCAGAAAAACAAATACACTATAAAGAAAACTGAATAACCCTATCATCTCAGTTGCACCTATTAATAACCTCGTCAGCCTTTCTCCTCGCCCAGGAATCTATCTCCCGTATATCTTCCAAGGTGGGCTTTTCTTTATTGATATGCTTACTCAACACCTTTTCAATAACCTTAGGTATAGAATAAAACTTTATCTTGCCTTTCAGGAACTCTTCTACACTTACCTCATTAGCGGCGTTTAACACACACGGTGCGGTACCCATTTTCTTTGCAGCAGCATACGCCAGTTCTAAACAGGGGAACCTTTTGCAATCTGGTTTCTCAAAATCAAGCTTTTTTAAGCTGCAGAAATCTACCGAATGCAAGGCATTATGAAGACGTTCGGGATATGTCAAGGCGTATTGTATAGGTATACGCATATCCGTGATAGAAAGCTGAGCCAAAATAATACCATCTATAAACTCCACCATAGAATGTATAATCGCCTGCGGGTGGATGAGTATTCTTATCTTGTCCAGGCTTACGTCAAATAAAAACATTGCCTCTATAAGCTCCAGCCCTTTGTTCATAAGCGTGGCAGAATCAACCGTAACTTTCTTGCCCATCTTCCAGCGCGGGTGGTTTAAGACCATTTCTACGGATACGTTACGCATCGCTTTGGCACTTATGTTCCGAAAGGGACCTCCGGAGGCAGTCAAATAAATCTGTCTTATCTTTTCCTTATCTTTTCCTTCCACACACTGCCAGATGGCGGATTGCTCGCTGTCTATAGGGATAAGTTTAACTTTTTTGCGCCTGGTTGCCTCCATTATTATGGAACCAGCCATAACCAGCGCCTCTTTATTAGCCAAGGCAATTTGTTTGTTGTTTTTTATCGCCTCTAATAATGGCTCAAGGGCTGCAGAACCACTGATAGCAATTAATACCTCTTCTATTTCTGGCTTGGCTACTATTTCAAGAAACCCGTCTTTACCCGTTAATAATCGCGTCTTGCCTAATAACCCTCTTAGTCTCTCCGCAGAAGCAACATCGCCTATGCATACGTATGACGGCCTAAATTCTCTTATCTGTTTTAACAACAAGGCGGCATTGGAATTCGCACTTAAGGCCGTTACTTTAAATTTATCAGGAAGATTTCTCACTATTTCCAAGGCATTCTGGCCTATTGACCCTGTAGAACCCAGTATTGCGATACGTTTCATCTCAAGAATATGTTAGTATAGAAATAAAAAACCGGTGCGGTAAACAATAAACTGTCTAGTTCATCAAGAACCCCGCCCATCCCCGGAAGGATATTGCCAGAATCTTTAACTTGGCAATCGCGTTTAATTAGTGATTCAGAGAGATCCCCGAGTTGTCCAATAATACCTACAAAAAAACCCAACCAGACAAGATGCAACCAACTCAAGCGCAAAAATGGCTTCATAGCCATAGCGGATAATACGCTAAAAATCATTCCACCGATTGCGCCTTCTAATGATTTTTTCGGGCTTATCCGCGGGATTAATGGAGTCCTGCCAAAACGCGTGCCGATAAGATATGCCCCTACATCTCCTCCTTTGGTAATAAGCAGAACTGTGCTCAGTAAGGCTGTGCCGTTTGCAAGATTCCGTATTTTTATCAGGAAACTCAAAAACCAAGAGACATAAAGTATCCCGAATATAGTGGTGGAGATATCCACTACCACACCGCTGTTGTTACGTCGCTTAAACTGCATAATCAAAAGAAAGATAAGGCCCAACACGATAAATAAAAACTCCCAGCGCTTCGTAGGTTCAAAACGAGAAAGTATAGAAAATGGTATAAGCGCGCCGACAGCAATACCAAAATATTTGTAGACTTTTATTCCTTTTCTCTCCAGCATAGCGAAGAACTCATAAAGACCGATAATTATAAAAGCTATGATAGTCACGTTGAATGCCATCTCATAAAATATCGCAATGAGAACAATAACTACGAGGATAATACCGCTAATTATTCTCTTCTGTATCATCGATTCCGCCAAACCTCCTTTTACGACCCTGAAACTCAATGATTGCTGCCTCTAAGTCGCTGGTTCGGAATTCTGGCCAGTATTTTTTTGTAAAATACAGCTCTGAATAAGCAAGCTGCCAGAGCAGAAAGTTGCTTATGCGCATCTCGCCGCTAGTGCGGATAAGCAGGTCCGGATCAGGCAGGCCTGCCGTATAAAGATATGCGCTCATTTTCTCGGGAGTAAGGGCCTCTAGCTTTTCTATGCCCTTGACTACATCCAAGGCAAAACGTTTTGCTGCCTCTACTATCTCTCGGCGCGAACCGTAATTTAACGCCAGAACCAAGGTCATACCGGTATTATCGCGGGTATCATTCTGGGCTTGCTTTATTTTTTTTTGGATATTCATTGAGAGAGGAGCATCTTCTCCTATTACTATAAAACGCATATTGTTTCTATTTAATTCCGCAACTTCCTTTTCCAGAAAATCCTCCAAGTAGTTCATAAGCGTGTTTATCTCCCTCTTTGGTCTCTTCCAATTCTCTGTGGAAAAAACAAACAACGTCAGTATCTTCACCTGCAATTCGGCGCATGCCTTTACTATTTCTCTTACCCGCTTAATCCCTTCCCGATGGCCGGCGGTGCGCCTAAGCCCGTGCTCTTGGGCCCAACGACCATTGCCATCCATAATGATGGCGATATGCGTAGGGATTCTATTCTTATCTAGCATCTATTGATGCACCCTGTAGTCTATATTGGGAAAGATATTGTCTTTATGCTCAATATCCCTTAACCAGTTCTCATCCACGGAATCTGTATGAATTTCTTCATAGAGCCTAAGGAATCTAAGCAGGTGGTCCTTTGTGCGTTTGATGGCATAGGCAGTGTGGGTACCTGTGCCCATAATAAAAGCCCAATCAGAGCTCTGCGCCAAGAGTAACTCGCGCAAAGCCTGATTCAATGTCCTCTTTAATAAACCATTGGCGTCGGGAAATCTTTTTACTAACTCCGTCATCCTGAAAGAGGCAGTATGCAGATGCCGATAAATCCAGTCATTAGCCCCCTGCAGCCACATCTCGCTGTATCCTTTCCACCCCCAACTAGAAAGAGAAGGTGTAATTACCTGGTTACGCGGATTTTCCGCCAGATATTCCGAAGGCGTAATCAATCGCAATTCATCCTGGTCGCAAACCACCTTTCTAATTAAAAAATCCAGCCACTGCGGGCCTTCATACCACCAGTGGCCAAAAAGTTCGGCGTCATAAGGAGATACAATAATCGGTTTTTTCTGCATAATATCGTAAAGATACTCCACCTGTTTTTGCCGGTTAAACATAAAGTTTCCCGCATGTTCTGCCGCCTTATCCCTTGCCCACTGCGGCACATATGGCTCTTTATGGTTATTATCTCCGGTAATGCGATAATACTTTATACCGGTGTTTATCCTTACACCATCCGGATGTATGTATGGTTTTATGTAATCGTACTCCAAGTCAAAACCTATATCCCTGTAGAACTCCCGATAGTTGTAATCTCCGGGATAACCCTCAATTGATGACCATACCTGTTTGGAAGACTCCAAGTCGCGTCCAAAGCAGGCAACACCTGTGCCTTTACAATAAACAGGGGCAAACACGCCGTATTTAGGGCGGGGGGTTCCGTGTAGGACCGCATGGGCATCGCCAAAAAAATAGGCTAGACCTGCCTCTTTAAGAATCGCGTCATGACCAGGGCTATATCCGCATTCAGGAAGCCATATACCTTTGGGCTTCCTGCCAAAAACACTTTCATAATGAGAAACCGCCACCTTTACCTGGGCGCGCAGAGACTCGCGGCAGATATCCATTAGGGGGAAATAACCGTGCGTTGCCCCACAGGTAATTATCTCTAACTTACCCATATCCTGGAATTTTTTAAAAGCAAAAACCAAATTGCGGTTATACCGCAAGAAGGTGTCGCGACTGGCAGTAAACTGCCGCTGGTAGATATACGCAAGATTTTGAAAGGCAGGTTGCCAGGTAGTGCGCTCTATCTCTTTGCCACTCAACTCAATCAACTTATTGATATGCGCGAGATAACGTTCTTGAAGCAACTCATCTCCAAGCATAGAGAGCAACGTTGGACTTAAGGTCATAGTCAGGCGGAAATCAATATTATCTCTAGTCAGTCCTTCAAATACCCATATCAAAGGAATATACGTCTCTGTAATCGCCTCATAAAGCCAGTCTTCTTCCAGGAAATCCGCATATTCTGGGTGTCTCACAAAAGGAAGATGCCCATGCAAAACTAAACATAAATATCCTTTATGCATATTACATTGACTCCTTAGGGCGACTGTCTCCTTTATCAGTATTACGGAAGAACGAGCAAGCGAATTTATTTAGTTTCTCGGCTTACAACAGGGGTTATCTTACGCTCATCTGTTCCATCGGCAGAATGAGCCTCTACAGGTATAACCTGTTTGCCATCAGGCAGGGCAAAACGCAAGGTAAATGTTCCGTCTTTCCTCAGCTTTATATTTCTCCCGCAAACCGTTACGCGCGCATCGGGTTCTGTAGCGCCGTATACAATTAATTCACAGTTTACTACCAACCAAAACTTCTTTTCGGCAGGTTTTCTTATTCCTGCAGGACTGGCCAAAGAAGCAACGCCCCCTGACCAAGAAGAGAGCAAACGCTGCCTCCATATCTTGCCTACAGGAGATGTCTTACCAAACCCAAACCCCATACCGTACAAACGGGCAAACATATCCTCCGGAATCATCCACTCTTCGTCAGTTATGCTGGATGGACCATCGATAGGAGTGTTCACTATATTAGAACGCAATATGGTAATAAACCTTCCGTCGGCAAGCAAGAGGCCTAAATCTACGCACCATGACCTGCCAGGGATGCCAACGTCAATATACCAGCTATCCGCATATTCATTTATATGGATATCAAATGACCTGTGGGCATTGGTTCCGTCAAAAATTATATTGCTGACGTCGTAAACGCGCAAAACTCGCCTTGCACAAGAAAAATCCTTTTGACCAATGCTCGCCTTGATTCCTTCCATGGTAGAACTCTTTAGCTCCCAATAGGCGTGTATCCACCAAGGGTCGCGTACCTGTAACACCAATGTATCCCTGCCATATTTAGCGGGAAGTTCTTCAGTAAAGACGTGCGGGGCAGGTTGCGCCTGCTGATGAGAAAACTTCTCTTTTTCGATAATAACTTCCTCCATGCCAAGAGAAACATTTTTTGCCTTAATAGTCTTGACGGGTTTCTTACTGACCCTTTTAAAAATCCTCCGCAACTTCTTTTTTATGCTTATCTTTTTATTTCTAATCTTACCGCGTCCTGCTGCTGCCATGGCAACCGCCTCCTCTCTGCAATAAAAAAGGGCATAACTGCCCTTTTTCTAATTATGCAGATTGTTTCTGCCTCTCTTCACTTCATTTCGCACTCGCTTTGCCCTTGCCACTTGCTAAGGCGCTCTTTAAATCCTCTTCAAGCGCTGCCTTAAATTTCGTGACCTTTACCAGTTCTTCTTTGAGATTCTGATTAATTAATCGCTCCTGCAGCAAGGCCTTTTTTTCAGCCTGATGCGCTGTCTTTTCTTCTTCAAGTTCCTTTTCTTTTGTCTTTAGTCTTTCAGCGAGGATGCTGTTCTCCTGCACAACCTTGCTTAATCTCTCTTCAATGTCGAGACGTTTTGCCATCTCGCTGTCTCGCATCTTTTGAATACGAGCAGTAGCGCTGTATGAACCAATAACAGCAATAAACAGTAACACACTTAAAACAGCCAATATTACTGTAGGTTTTGATTTTAATATCTCCCGCATTCCCTATCTTTTCTTCTTTTCTATTTTATATTTACCAGCGGTTCTTTAAAAGGCGCTTCCTGCGTTCCTTTTATTTTTTTTATCTTGGGTAAAATTACGATTTCCACCCTGCGATTTAATCTCCGGCCCTCTTTAGTATCATTATCCTCTACCGGCCTATATTCACCGTATCCTATCGCAGACAATCTGTCAGGAGACAGTCCTTTTTTATCGACTAGATAATGCAGCACACTTAGTGCGCGCGCCGTAGATAACTCCCAATTTGACTTCCATCCAGAGTACTGTATCGGTTGATTATCCGTATGTCCCTCTATACCTATATTATAATCAGGGACGTTTTCCTTAAGAATCCTAGCCACCTTATCCAAGACAAGATACGCTTCGTTTTTTATCTCGGCCTTTCCAGAATCAAAAAGCATATCCCCCACAACCGTAATCACCAAACCCTTCTCCATCATCTGAAGCTTTATATCCTCATCCTGAATTTCTTTATTCAGTCTGGCTTCAAGAAGTTTCTTGGCTTGCATTAATTCATCAAGCTGCGTGGACAACTCCTCTATCTTCTGCACATCCGAACGTCTGCCTTTTTGAAAGACAAAAGTACACCCGCTAAACGCAACACTTATAATCAATATGCATGCCGTTTTAATTATCTTATTATTCATCTTAACCTCCCCTTTACTGGTGTTTATTTACTATAACACAACCAGATATGCTAGTCAAGAAAAATAGTATCTAGCCTTCCGGAACCAACAGAGATTATAGTTATCTTTGTCTGCAATAAATCTTCCAATAAACTGATATAGTCCCTTGCCCCAGCAGGTAGCTGGTTATAACTTCTTGGTAATGCTAAAGTTTTGCTCCAGCCATTGATTTCTTTATAGACCGGCTTTGCCCTCGTGATAACCTCCAGATCATAAGGAAACTCCTTAAAAATCTTCCCTTTATATTTGTAGGCTGTGCAAATCTTGATTCTTTTAAGCCCGCTAAGCACATCCATCTTCATTATGGCTAATTCTGTTATGCCGTTTAAGAGTATTGATTCTTTTACCATCACGCTATCAAACCATCCACATCGCCTAGGCCTGCCGGTAGTAGCTCCGAATTCGGAACCTTTTGCTCGTATTGCTTCTGCAAAGGCAGGTTCAAACTCAGTAGGAAAAGGACCTTCTCCCACTCTGGTAGTGTAGGCCTTAGCTACTCCTACTACCCTGTCTATCGCTGATACGGATACGCCTGTTCCGATACATGCCCCTGCGCTGATGGTAGAAGAAGAGGTAACGAATGGATACGTCCCGAAGTCAATATCCAAAAATGTGCCTTGCGCGCCCTCAAAGAGAATATCTTTCTTATTCTTTATTGCCTTGCGCAATAATCCGGAAATATTGCAGATATACCTGGAGAATATTTTTCCATAACGCAGATACTCGTCGTAAATACGACTAAACTTAAAGCCATGATGACCAAAGACTTTCTTAAAAATTTCGTTTTTCTCATTGAGATTGTCGCGTAACTTATCTTTAAAAACGCTTTCATTGAGCAGGTCAATCATACGAATCCCGCAACGATTTATTTTATCCGCATAGCAGGGACCGATACCCCTGCCAGTAGTGCCTATCCTATACTTCCTTTTGGTCTCGCGCAATTGATCAAGTATCTTATGGTAAGGTAAAATAACATGGACAAGGCCCGATATTTTAAGGCGGGTGTCTATCTCTATGCCGGATTTGGAAAGAGATTCTATCTCTTTAATGAGCACTGCGGGGTCAACGACCACGCCGTTACCCAGACAGCAAATCTTGCCTTTATGCAGTATGCCAGAAGGGATAAGATGAAAAATATACTCTTTATCATCTACTACCACGGTATGACCAGCATTATTTCCTCCCTGATAACGCACGATGTAATCAGAGTCAGCCGATAAGATATCTATTATCTTGCCCTTTCCCTCATCTCCCCATTGTGTACCCACTATTACCGTATTCATATCCGTTAATCCGTTAAGCAAAACAACGTATAAAAAATAGAAGTGGCGGTTCACGGAGACATCGTAAAAATCTTGCGCGCTATATCGGGATAGTTAGCTATGAAACGTAGTTCTTCGTCAACCAGCGGTTTCTGGTTGTGCACATTGGCGTACCTGACCAACTCCAGCACCTCCGTAGCTTCTCTATCGTCTTTAAAAGCAATTTCCAGTTTTTCATATACGTTGCGGAAGCCTTTTATCCCTGAGTATTCACCAGCGGTAATCTTGCGTCCGGTTTCCACTATCTCCGGCTCTCCCCTGCCCAGCTCCTCAAACCCGTAGAGCTCATAGTTCTCCGGGTCTTTAAGCACCCCGTCAGCATGAATCCCCGAGGCATGGGCAAAGGCATTAGCCCCTACCCCCGGCTGGTT
>JAMWCI010000130.1 GCA_023818655.1 Candidatus Omnitrophota bacterium | reverse complement strand
ACGGAAAAATCTAACAGCCATTTTTTTCAAAGAATAGGGACAGTTCCTATGGAACTGTTTGGTACACAAGGGGATTAAAGGAAACGGTCCTTGCTTCCCGTCCTTGCTTCCCTGGTCATTGCTTCGTTTTAAATACAAAAAGCTTTAAAACTCATTCTTTTAATCTTTCGTAACCTTGAGGGGGTGGGGGTACAATCTCTCTTCCCATTCCCGCCTGAAATAAAAAAATAATGGACAAAAATTCAAAAAAATGTAAAATACATCTTATTATCGGTGCTTATAAAGGTGCTAAGATGCAATATAATAAACCTTCTTATTATCTAACAAAAGACGGCAGTTTTGTCATTGAAAATTACAATTTTTCCAAACCGTTTGCTAATTTTCTACCGGGGATTGCCGGAAAATACGGTATCCCTATGTGGACTTTTTACGTCAACCGCTCACAATGTATAGCAAGCTTCGGGACAAAAGATAAAGACCATGCGATATTAGAGTTCTTTCCAGCCAACAAATCATGGCAGTACGTTTCCCTTTTTGGATTTCGTACTTTCGTCAAAATAAAGAACGGCAAAAATACATTATTCTACGAACCTTTCCAAAACGGATTCGTAAATTTACAGTTTAAATTACGCAACCGCCTGTATATATCTTCTTACGGATTAACTATCGAAGAAGAAAATCTCACTCTTGATTTAAAGATTAAGGTGGAATATTTCAACATACCGGCGGATAATTACGCGGGATTAGGCCGTATAGTAACGCTGCAAAATCTCAGCGGCTCCGATAAGAAGATTGAGGTAATTGATGGTTTGCCGCAGATAGTCCCCTTTGGCACAAGCAACCTTTTTCTTAAGAAACTAGGTCGCACCATCGAGGCTTGGATGCAGGTCTATAATTTAGAAAAGGACGCCCCTTTTTACCGTCTAAGCATCGACCCCACTGACAGACCGGAGATTATCCATATATCGGGAGGGAATTTCTATGCGGGCTTCCATACGAATAATAAAAAAACTCAAATCATTAAACCTGTGGTAAATCCGGAATATATATTCGGAGAAAACCAAGATTTCTCTTTCCCCAGCCGCTTCTTAAACACGGAAAAATTCAGTTTTCCTGCAAAACAGATTATCACAAGCAAAACCCCTTGTGGATTTATTTATTTTTCCGGGACATTAACCTCTAGAAGCCAGAAAGAGCTTTTTTCCATAATTGGGACTATGCGCAATATAGAAATATTGAATGCCTCCCTGGAAAGAATAACCTCTCCTTTTTATCTTGTGCAAAAGAAGGAAGAGAATAAAAAAATCATCGGAGAAATAGAGGAAGACATTGCTACCAGTTCAAGCTCAAAGGAATTTGACCTTTATGCTAAACAGACTTATCTGGATAATATACTGCGCGGAGGCTATCCGGTTACCTTTAACGAAAATAAAACTTTCTATCTTTACTCCCGCAAACACGGAGATTTAGAGAGGGATTACAACAAATTTGTTCTGCAGCCAACATATTTCTCGCAAGGCAATGGCAATTATCGGGACGCTAATCAGAACCGGCGCTCTGACGTATGGTTCCATCCTGAAATAAAAGAAGAAACGTTGACCGACATTATAAACCTTATACAAACAGACGGCTATAACCCCCTTGTAATAAAAGGAGTTAGTTTTATTGTAAAAGATTGGCAGAGATTGCAAAGCGAATTAAAAGGTATTGTCTCTGATAAAGACAAGGCGATACTCAACTCTTTTTTGAATAAACCCTTTACGCCGGGAGAGCTAATTTTGTTTATTGAAGATAACGGAATCAACGTTAATAGTGATTATGATAATTTCCTTTCTGCGGTAATGCACTCCTGCGTAAAAATACAAGATGCCGAACACGGAGAAGGTTTCTGGACAGACCACTGGCATTATAATCTTGACCTTATAGAGAGTTTTTTGGGCGTATATCCGGAAAAAGAAAAAGAAATATTCTTTGAGAAAAGAATTTTTACCTTCTATGACAACACAGAAATAGTGCGGCCAAGGAGCGAAAAATATCTTCTTTATAACGATAAACCTCGCCAGTTGCATGCCATCGCACCTGATAACGCTAAATGGGAGATGATCCGTAAACGTACAGAGCAACCTCATATAGTAAGGACTCAGTACGGACAGGGAAAAATCTATGAAACTACCTTATTAAATAAATTGCTCTGTTTATTCGCTAATAAGTTTGGCTCTCTGGATCCTTTCGGCGTAGGCGTAGAGATGGAAGCGAATAAACCCAACTGGTTTGACGCCTTAAACGGCTTACCCGCCCTCTTTGGTTCCTCAACCTGCGAAACCTTTGAATTAAAGAGGCTAGGACTTATCTTGGCTGAGGTTATAAAAAAACATGCCCTAGGAAAAATTGAGGTTGCAGAAGAAATAAAAGAATTCTTAACAAATCTAGACACATCAGTAAAAGAATATTTTGCGTCAACAGCTCCCGATAAAGATTATCTCTTCTGGGATAAAACCCAAGCCATCAAAGAAGAATACCGCCGTAAAACACGTTTTGGTTTCAGCGGAATCGAAAAAGATACTAACCCCGAAGAAATCATCGCTATTTTAGAGCGCGCTATTCAAAAATTATCCGCTGGCCTCCTAAAAGCAAAGAGTAACAACCTTTATTATTCATATTTTATAAATGAGGTTACGGAATATAAAATTGTAAAAGACAATTATATCAAACCATTAAAGTTTAGACAGATAAAGGCGCCTTTATTCTTAGAGGCAC
>JAMWCI010000129.1 GCA_023818655.1 Candidatus Omnitrophota bacterium | reverse complement strand
TCTGAGGTGCCTAAAAAAATAGCCACCTCTCTTACTGTAAGGAGTTTTTCCTCTTTCATTGAAGAAAAGTAAAACTTATTCCGCTATCTTTGTATTTTACCAGAAGCTACCCACGAGTCTATCTCTTTCCGGTCAAACCTCCATTCATTGCCTTCTTTCTGCGCCGGCATCTTTCCCGAATTAGCCCATTCCATGATGGAATTCAAATCCACCTCTAGGTATTTGGCCAACTCCTGGGCATTCAAAAAATCATGCAGCATAACGCACTTGCCTTCCAGTATAGCACCCTCGGCTATATTTAACTTGGCGGGGAAAATATCTCCTTCCACAACCGCCGTAGGCAGAAGCGTCAGTCTTTCTCTGGCAACCAGCTTTCCCTTAACCTTCCCTCCCACCACAATATCATCTCCTGCTATATCCGCTGAGACAACCGCATTTGGACCGATGGCCAAATGACCTTTGGTTTCTAAGGACCCTTCAAACTTTCCATTGATGCGTAAATTTACGGGATCTTTGAAAACCATAGAACCGTGCATAGAAGCATCTACATCCATAACCTTCTCCCCTTCTTTCTTTCTAAACGCCATGCTTATCCTCCTTTTCGCCTTTTATCTCATCTTTACCTGCGACGAATATTTTATCTTCAAGGCGTCTAAGAAAAAAAAGCGCTATCAGGGTAAATATCGTGGCGAAAACTGCAGCGCTAAAAAATCCGCATCCCACAGTCAAGCCAATCCCGGCTACCACCCATAGGCTTGCTGCCGTAGTCAAACCCCTTACTCCACCGCTGTCTCTAATTATCGTCCCTGCCCCTAAAAATCCTATACCGGTAATCACGCCTGCGGCGATGCGCGCAGGATCAACTGAGGCTACATCTTTATATATATCAAAAACATATAATGATGTCAACATGATAAGGCATGAACCAAGAGATACCAAGATGTGAGTGCGCAACCCCGCAATCCTGCGATGCATCTGACGTTCAAAACCTATAAAACCGCTCAAAAGCATAGTTGTGGCTAAACGTAAAATAATCTCTTTATTTTGCAACATAGACCTTGCTCCTTTCTAATTGAGTTCGACGTTTAAATCCAGCCCATCCACCTTGCCTTTACGGAAAAGTTGATAACCAAACCCAGCTACCATTGCCGCATTATCCAGGCAGAACTCCTTAGAAGGAAAATAACAAGTTATCCCTGCTTCTTTAGCCGCTGAATTAAATTTTTCTCGCAAGTAACTATTGGCTGCTACCCCGCCGCCTATTATCAGCGTCTTTGTTTTTTTAAGACGGCAGGCTAAAAAGGATTTTTTTATCAGGACATCGGTTACCGCCTTTTGAAAAGAAGCGGCAATATCTCTTTTTAGTTCACAGCTCAGGGTTTGCGATTCACATTCTTTATATATATGTCGGGTGTTGTCTCGTACGTAATATAGTACCGCTGTCTTTATGCCGCTAAAACTAAAATCCATCTTTCTATCTGTGCCAGAACAGCTAAATTTTACTTTCTTACTGTCTCCTCTTTGAGCTAATCTTTCAATAAGTGGACCGCCAGGATAACCCAAGCCAAGAATTTTAGCCACTTTGTCAAACGCCTCTCCACAGGCATCATCCTGTGTTTGACCAAGGGTTAGAATTTTATGAAAATCCTCTACATAGAATAAACTCGTATGACCTCCGGAAACAACCAAGGCTACAAATGGCAGCTTTAGGTTACGACTCTCCAGAAAATTGGCGTAAATATGGCTGTAAACGTGATTTACTCCCACCAACGGCCTAGACAAACTAAGACTTAGCGCCTTAGCGAAAGATATGCCAACAAACAAAGAACCAAGCAACCCCGGGCCGCTAGTTACAGCTACTAAATCAACCTTTTTTAAGGTTATTCCTGCTTCTTGGATTGCGTGCTCAGCTACTTGCGCAATAAGCTCCAACTGCATCCGCGAGGCAATCTCTGGAATAACCCCGCCATATTTCTTATGGAATCTTAAACTGGAAGCCACCGTATTCGAAAGAACTCTCCTGCCGTCCTGTACGACCGCTACAGATGTTTCATCGCAGGAAGTCTCTATTCCCAAGACATTCATTTTAATAA
The DNA here is from genome assembly GCA_023818655.1 of Candidatus Omnitrophota bacterium. GTDB lineage: Bacteria > Omnitrophota > Gorgyraeia > Gygaellales > Profunditerraquicolaceae > JAMWCI01. Next base: position 785 of record JAMWCI010000129.1, on the reverse strand, counting down.
TCCCGAAAGAAAGACAAACTGGTAACCTTCTTTCTCCGCCTCAGCCATCAAACCTTTCAATGTCTCCACAGTAACCTTGTTATCATGACCTACGCCTATAGCCTGACCATATTTTCTTGCCAGCCTTTTTAATTTAAAAAATTGTCCCTTGATATACTCGGCATTCTTTGAATTATCCAAAAATACGCCTCTTCTTCCCCAGGCAAGACCCACTTCTTTTGCCACCTGACCACATACGCTCTTATGTGTATCCATGTTATCAAGAAAATAAAGTCTGCGTCGCTTTAACTCACTAAAGATAATCCTCATCACCCGTTCGTCTCCGGTGGCACGCGAACCCATATGATTGCTTACGCCTCGCGCATATTTAACGGAAGCTAGGTCGTCATTAAGTATCCTCAAAATATCTTCTCTTGAGGAGTTGATAAAGATAGTATTCTTTTCCAGCCGATACTTCTCCATCGGCTCCAAGGGCAGATGAAGAGCTATCTCTACGCCATGCTCTTTCAATCTCTGAGATATATACGAGGAGTAAGGCAGATTAGGCAATATCGCTACAGTAAAATTCTGTCTTATCTTTTCTGCAACAGGCAGATTATGCAGGTTATAACCCCAGTCGTCAATGACAATAGCAATCTTGCCTCTAATCCGACCAGAAGAATGAGGCAACCGCTTGCACTTTTCTACAATAAAAAACCATTGCAGAATAATTATACCAACAAGCAAAGCGATGATTATCTGGTATATCCTTGTTATCTTCATTGAACGGGAATTTTATAGACGCA
>JAMWCI010000128.1 GCA_023818655.1 Candidatus Omnitrophota bacterium | reverse complement strand
TCCCTTTCTGGGGATATAGCCCCTTGAGCCATATTCTAACTTAAAATACCCTCTTTGTTAATGGGGGTCAGTATAAAAGCTTCCGTGATAAGAGAACATATGGCAAATCATGGAACGGAAGAGAAAAAAATAGTTTTTATCACAGCCGAGGATTTCTTCGGATTAAAGAGCGTATCTAGATTTATTGAAGGATTCCTTAAATACGCACCAGAAGATTTTTCTATTGATATTATCGGGTTAACCAGTGATAAGATAAAACGACCTGTAAATAAATGGATAAGCTTTTCTTTATACAATAAACAGTTCCGTTTTTTACCAGTTTATTATAAAGCAAACGAAGAGGTAGATAATGCAATTGAGTTACTCATCTTTTCCTTAAAAGTTTATTTTCATTGCCGATATAATTGTAGAGTAATTCTTTTTTTTCAGAGATTAGGCCCAGCACTGTTATCCTGCTTACAGCCCGGCCATAAACTTATCGTTATTCATTCCGAAATGGCAAGGGTACTGTCTCAGATAAAGAATAAAGTACGTTTCTTAGGGTTTTTTCCTTTGTTCTATTTAATGTGTGAGAGAATTACTTTTCGGCGTATGAATTGTATTTATATAGTGCACAATGCTTCGGTTGATTATTACAAAAATAGGCACCCTTCCCAGGCACGAAAGTTTTTATTCCTACCGACTTTTTATGATAAAAGTATTTTTTATCCATTTTTTGAAGAGAAAATAGCAATCAGAAAGAGGTTGCCGGATATTTTTCATGCAGTTTCCCCAGAGAAGAAATGGATTCTTTTTGTAGGGCAGCTAATACCACAAAAGGATCCCTTTTTACTCATTGAGACATTCCAGAAGATAATTCATCGAGGAGTAGACGCTGTCATGTTAATCGTTGGCGTGGGAAAGTTGCGTATGAAAACAGAGTGTTATGCCAAGAAACTCGGCGTGGGTAATCTTACGGTCTTCTTAGGTTTTTTCCCGCATCAAATGATGCCGTTAGTCTATAATGCCGCCGATGTACTGCTGCTTACTAGTAGGATAGAGGGTTGCCCGTTTGTGGTTCTAGAGGCCCTCGGGTGCGGTATTCCTGTGGTAGCAACAAATGTGGGAGAAATAAAACGGTTTGTGCATAACGGGTTTTCTGGAGAGGTGGTTGATTCATTTGACCCCTCCGTTATAGCTGATGCCGTAGTGGCGGTTCTTGAAAAGCCAGAAACTTACTCACGAGGCAATTGTACACTCAGTGTTATAGAATATTCGCCAGATAAGATTTTTCATCCTGTATATAAAATATGTCGAGAGTTGACTTAGTATTATTTGTAATGGCCTCTGCGATTATCGATATGTTATAGATGTTGCGTGTTTTTCAAATAGATTTTGTTTACTTTAAGTTGTTTCGGCCTATTAGCACAAGTACACGCACGAATTCAGATGTATCCCCGAGAGCTATTGTTTTACCGATATATCTTTAAAAACAAAGAGTAGTGGAAAGGTTAGACTCGTGCAGTCCATTAGCGATAAAGCCATAGAGAAGAGACTCTCCGCAGATATGGTGCTTGGCGTGAGTTATTCCGCACTGGTTTCTTTAAAGTATCGGGTGGACGAAAGCTTGAAAGCAAACGGGTTGTATAAGGACCCTGTTGGGGAGAGATTTTTGGCGCAGATTGATTGTGACTGGAATAGGTTTACACATAGTCCATCTTCATGGGGAGTTGCAGTTCGCACAGAAATTCTTGATACCGTAGTTTCTGATTTTATCAAACGTAATCCGCGAGGGGTAGTGATTAATTTTGGAGCAGGATTGTGTACACGCTTCTGGCGTATCAGTACTCCGGAAATAACTTGGGTGGAGATAGATTTTCCGGAGATGATTGCGTTTCGTAAAAAATTGAATGAGCCATTTGTCGAAAATCATATTTTTTTTCCGGGATCGCTCTCTAACCCCAATATTCTTAAAGAGTTAGCTGTATATTCAGATAAACCAGTTCTTTTTATCGCCGAAGGGGTACTAATGTATCTAGCAGAAGAAGAAGTAAAGGGGTTATTTTGTGGTGTAGCCGAGATATTCCCTTACTCAGAAATATTGTTTGAAGCCATTTCATCTTCGTTTATGTTTTTAAAAAGAATGTTTCAGAAGACACAATTTAAATGGTCGCTTGATAGAGGGGACGAGGTGGAGAAATGGGATAAAAAAATTAAATTTATTGAAGAGTGGTTCTATGCCGATCGGCATAAAGAAATGCTGCATTCTTTCCGTAGGGCGTTGTTTGTTTTTCCTTTTTTTAGAAAAACACTGAAAATAGTCCATATTAAAGTGGTATCATAAACATTGCCAATAACAGGCGGTTACAGATATGGGTTTAAAAACTGTATTAATAACGGCGTGTTCTTCTGGTTTTGGTAGAGAGATAGCGCGTTATTTGAAAGGTAAGGGTTGGTATGTATATGCTACAGCTCGGAGCGAAAACGATGTGCAATGGTTGCAGTATGAAAGATTTGATGCGTTGCAACTTGATTTGCGCTCACAACAATTCAATTAATAACGTAGTAGATTCACTCTTGGCAGCAAATGGTGGTTCGTTAGGTGCGTTAGTAAATAATGCTGGCAGCACGTAGACTGGAGCTTGCCATGGGGTGTTTTAAGAAAGCAATTTGAGACGAACATTTTTGATCCGGTTGAACTTACTCGTTTATTATTGCCGGTATTCCTGAAACAAAAGTATGAAAAATAATATTTATTGTCTCTTCCGATAACAAGGCATTTGCGTTTCCTCTACTTGGTGCCGAATCTTTATATCCTTTTACGAGCGGCTTAGTTGCAAATGCGGTTGGTTTAAATAAATTTAAATTTATCCTATTCTGGATATTAAAGGCATTCTATATTTCACGAATCTCCTGTCCG
>JAMWCI010000048.1:11406-11839 GCA_023818655.1 Candidatus Omnitrophota bacterium | reverse complement strand
CGAAGAGGTCTTGCTTAACTAAGAGGAGGAACAAATGGCAGGCGGAAAATCAACACCAAAAAAGGATAAGATGCTGAAGGTTTCAAGCGGTCAACAAGTAAAAACAGGCCAAATTCTGGTAAGGGGTATCCCCTTGTATAAGGCAGGCTTAAATGTCAATGGGCAGGGTATTTTGTTTGCCCTGTGCGCAGGCAAGGTTTATTTTACACGGAAGAAAACCAGCCATGGCAAGTTCCGCACCTTCATTAATATAAACCCAACCAAAAGCTAAATCGGAAACATAATCGGAATGGGAGAGAGGGCCAAGGAGTATTCTTCCTTGAAATATGCGGTGTCTATTCTGGAGACGACGTATCTTTTACTTCTTATTTTTTTATTATTACTCTCCGGTCTATCAAAAAATTTGGTGTTTTGGCTCTCTGGTTTTAACAGC
>JAMWCI010000048.1:0-11396 GCA_023818655.1 Candidatus Omnitrophota bacterium | reverse complement strand
CGCACTTATACAATTATTCCGTTGTATATTCTTAGTATTTATGTTGGTTATTATATTTTGAACTTTCCCTTAATCTTCTATCGTTCCTATAGCCTGGAACATAAATTTTCTTTATCTAACCAGAGACTGCGAGACTGGTTCCTAGACCAGGTTAAGTCGGGGTTAATATCTTATATAGTCGGTCTGGTTCTTGTGGGTGCGTTTTATTTTATACTTGATATCTTCGGAAATAATTGGTGGTTGGTTGTTTCAATATTCTGGATATTCGTAAGTCTTGCGCTGGCAAAACTTCTTCCGGTAGCGATAATACCGTTATTTTTCAAGCATAAAAAGCTAAGCGACCAAGAATTACGCGCAAGGGTTATTCGTCTGGCAGAAAAGATGAAGGTGAAGGTCTTGGATGTATTTGAGATAGATTTTAGCAAAAAGACCTTAAAGGCAAATGCCGCATTTGTGGGGATAGGCAGGACAAGACGGGTGATTTTAGCAGATACCTTAAAGGAGAAATACAGTGATGATGAGATTGAGGTAATTCTGGCGCATGAATTTGCGCATTACCGCCTGAGGCATTTACTTAAATTAGTCCTAATAAATTCAGTCGCGACACTGTTTACTTTTTATCTTATCTATAAAACCGGCAGTTATGTCTTAGGTATATTCGGTTTTAAATCGTTCTTGGAGCTCGCCGCCCTGCCCATAGTTCTGATATATTTTGTTTTATTCGGGATAGTCATGCAGCCATTGCAAAACTATCTCAGCCGCGTCTTTGAAATCCGTGCGGATAAAACGGCACTTGAGGTTACCGGTTTAAAAGATGCTTTTATCTCGATGATGGATAAGCTTGCTAGTCAAAACCTTGCTGACAGGAATCCTCATCCGATAATCAAATTTTTCTTCTTTGACCACCCTCCTATAGATGAGCGCATCGCATTAGCAAGGCAATCTAAATTCAATGATTCTTGAGAGAATATCCGATTAGCTTGAAGAAGCCTCAGGTTTAATTGGCAATGTATTTATCTAATTAAATCTATGATGATTTGGGCAGCTCGAGAGCTTGCGCCGGGTTGGCCCAACAGTGATTTTACTTGGGCAAGGCGAGTTTTCATCATTTCTAATTCTGAAGGTTTATTTAAGAAATTCAGGGTTGTTTTTGCGATTTGGGAAGGGTTAGCTTTAAATTGCACTAACTCCGGAACAATCTTTTTTCCCGCTACAATATTTACCAGTCCGATATAAGGTATCTTTATCTGCGGCCGATAAAGCAGATAGTTTAGTAATCCCATTTTATAGATTATCGCAAAAGGTTTTTGCATAATCGCGCTTTCTAACGTGGCGGTTCCTGAGGCAATCAGACTAAAATCTGCTATGTTCAGGCAGTCGTAGGTTTTTCCTTCGGTAATCTTTATATCAATATTGCCTGCCTTTTTCAGAGCGTTGTTATAAATCCTTGTTTCCAATAGCGGAGATTTTGCAATGATGAACTGTGCGGGCCGTTCGCCATTAATTAAAACGGCAGCCTTCAGCATTACCGGCAGGATTTTTTCTATCTCTTGTCTGCGCGAGCCCGGTAGAATGGCGATAAGGGTTTTGTCTTTGTTAACACCGATGCTTCTTATAAACTCTTCCTTAGTCATGCTGGGTCTGACAATATCTAGCAGGGGGTGGCCTACAAAATCAGCTTCTATACCATATTTCCTGTAGAATTCTTCTTCAAACTTAAAAATCACAATCATTTTGCGGATATATTTTTTTATAGTCTGTATACGGCCGCGTCTTGAAGCCCATACCTGTGGGCTGACATAGTAGATAGCGGGTATTCTATTGTTTATCTCTTTAGCCAGTCGCAGGTTAAACCCCGAGAAATCCACAAATATTATTGCCGATGGTTTTTCCATCTGGATTTTTTTTAGGATTGTCTTTTTTAAGGCAAGGAAGGTGGGTAATTTTTTTAAGACATCGAATAAACCGATTACTCCCAGTTCCTTTATATCATAGAATATCTGGACACCGGCGTTTTTCAAAAGCTCGCCGCCTACGCCATAGAGAGAGATGTCAGGGTTTATCTTTTTAAGAGCGGTAGCAAGGCCGGCGGCGTGCATCTCTCCGGATGCCTCACCACAGACAATCATAAATTTTTTTTGCGCCATATTTGTTTTTGGATTTCCAATGCGACTGCAAGAGCCTGCCGCGCCACCAGACCAGAGACCAGCGGTTGCTGACGGTTGGCGACGCAGGCGATAAAAGAGACAAGCTCTTTTTGTAGTGGCTCTTCTTTTTCTATAGGTAGCTCCTCCTTAATAATCCTGTTGATATCCTTGCGGTATGCCCAGGCGCGTGCTTCCCTGTAATCTAACGAGATATAGGCATCTTCTTGAAATATACGTATCTTACGCATTATTTCATCGGAGACGCGGCTGGCGGTAAGGTTAGCCACGCAGCCATTCTTGAAGGTAATGCGGGCATTGGCAATATCCTCAAATATCGTTAATACGCTTACGCCTACCGCTTCAATTTTTTTAATTCCAGCATCTATCAGGCCAAGGACTATGTCAATATCGTGTATCATTACATCAAGGACAACGCCTATATCCAGAGAACGATTGGGAAAAGGGCTTAAACGATGGCATTCTATAAATCTGGGTTTTTTGATAATTTTCAGGGTAGCGCTGAAAGCGGAATTGAACCTTTCAATATGACCTACCTGCAGTATAAGGCGGTTTCTACGGGCTAATCCGATGAGCAAATCCGCTTCTTTGAGGCTGGTGGTAAATGGTTTCTCTACCAAGAGATGGATTTTCTGACGCAGAAACTCCGCCGCTATAGCGCAATGGGTTTTTGTAGGCGTGGCTATGCTTGCCGCATCTAATTTGCCAAAGAGCTCTTTATAGTCTGTATAAGCCCGAACCCCTAGTCTTTGCGCTACCTCCTTGGCTTTGTCAGGGTTAATATCACATACGCCGATAAGTTCGCATTCAGGTAATTCCCGGTAAATACGGGCATGGATACTCCCCAAATATCCTACTCCTACCACCGCCACTTTTATTTTCTGCATAAAAAAATAATAGCAAATTGCTCGACAAAAGTCAACGCGTATGATAAAATAATTTTCCTTTAATAGAGGCAAAAGATGAAGGAATATTTTAAGTTGCTAAAGTTTATCAAGCCATATCTGGGGATATTTATCCTGGCCTTAATATGCATGATTTTTTCTTCTTTATTTGAAGGCGTCTCTCTGGGCATGATTATTCCTTTTATAGATAGGGTATTTACCGACAAAAAAGTGATTATCCCCGCAAGTATACCTCCGTTTCTGGCAAATTTAGTTGACCAGATTAATAATATCGCCGCCGACCGGCTTTTAATCTATATGCTCTGCGGAATGATTGTGCTTTTTCTTCTCAAAGGTTTTTTTACTTATTGGCAGAATTATCTGATGTCAGATATAGGACAGAGAGTAGTCAGGGATATAAGGGATAAGCTTTATCGCCATCTGCACAATCTTTCCTTGGACTATTTTACGCAAAAAAGAGGCGGAGAACTTATATCTCGTATTACTAATGATGTCAAGTTAGTGGAAAACGCTGTTTCTTACGGCTCTACCGATCTTATTTACCAGTCTGGCTTAGTAGTCATTTATCTCTGCCTGACTTTTTTCCTTTATCTCAAACTGACGCTGGTCTCGTTGGTTATGATTCCTTTGATTAGTTTTCCCATTATCAAGGTAGGCAGGATGTTAAGAAAGCTTTCCAAGAAATCCCAAGAACAGATGGCGGATATCAATTCCCTGCTTTATGAGACAATTATCGGCAACAAGGTAGTCAAGGCATTTAATATGGAGCAATATGAAACCGATAAATTTGGCAGGGTAAATCAAGGTTATTATAAAATAGCCATGAAATCTATCAGGCGGCTATTAGCCTTGGGACCATTGACCGATTTTCTGGGGGTTCTTGCCGCGGCCTTTATCATCTATTGGGGCGGCAGGGATGTGATATCCGGAAAGATTTCCTTTGGCGTTTTTGGTGTTTCTATGGGCGCACTTCTTTCCTTGATCCGGCCGTTTAAAAAATTGAGTCAGGTTAACTCCATTAACCAGCAGGCAATAGCAGCCAGCCAGCGCATACATGAAGTCTTGGAAACCAAGCCTTCGGTTGCGGAAAAGCCCAATGCCGTCAGGATAAATACTTTTAGAGACAAGATAGTCTTTGATAATGTGTGGTTTGCCTATGGGGATAATCCGGTCTTAAAAGGTGTCAGTTTAGAGGTTAAGAAGGGGCAGATATTGGCAATAGTAGGTCCTAGCGGTAGCGGCAAAACCACGCTTCTTGATTTAATACCGCGTTTTTATGACCCGCAAAAAGGCAGCGTCCTTATTGACGGTTATGATATCAGCGAACTAAATATAATGTCACTGCGTAAACTTATAGGTATCGTTACTCAAGAGACCATACTTTTTAACGATACTATCCGCGCTAATATCGCTTATGGCAATCCCGCTGCCTCTCAGGAACAAATAGAGATGGCTGCCTTGCAGGCGTATGCACACGAGTTTATCAAACGGCTTCCCTTGGGATACGATACGATTATCGGAGACAGAGGAGTTAAACTTTCGGGAGGAGAGCGGCAGAGGATTGCCATTGCCCGGGCGCTATTGAAAAACCCCCCTATTTTGATACTGGACGAGGCAACCTCCCAGCTGGATTCCGAGGCAGAAAGGATAGTTCAGATGGCCCTGGATAAACTTATTCAGGGCAGAACCGTATTTATTATCACCCACAGACTTTCTACGGTAAGGTCTGCTCAGAGAATAGCGGTATTGGATAAGGGCCGTATTGTTGAAGAAGGTTCTCACTCCGAGCTTATTCAGCAGGAGGGCTTATATAAATATCTATATTCTCTTCAGGATATAGAAAGTTAGTATTAACCGCAGGATTCTGTCATATTCATATTCTGCAAAGCATAATTTCAATCTCTTAAGACTTGAACAGAAGAAAGATTTTAATTCATCCTCCTAGGGAGGAGACTTCAAATATCCGATATTTTTTGAAGAAAAAGTAGAAGTTTTAGCAGGCGCTTTTTAAGATATGAAATTTCTATTCTGCTTTTACAGCGCCAAAATAAAGACTTGATTTTTGATTAAGCCGTGCTATATTAAAAAATTAATTATTTTAAAGAAAAGACAAAAACGATAAGGAGGCAAGATGGAGGAGAAGGCCAGGGCGCTTATCGTGTTATTGACAGGATTAATTATTGCTGCTGTTGGTATAGGTGGCGCAGGTTTTTATTTTCTGCAGAAAGAACATGCAAAGAACGTTGAGCTGGTAGCAAAGTTAGATGAGATTACCACTAAGCTGCGGCTGACCGATTCTATGCTTGAAGATTCTAAAAAGACGATTGTGGACCTGCAGAAGAAGCTTAGCGACGCTACGCAGAATATTGATAAACTCAATGCCGAGTTGCAACAAGAAAAATCTATGCGTCAAGAGACATTGGCAAAATTGGATACTTTAAATACGGAATTGCAGCAACATAAAAATCTAAGGGAAGAATTGGAAAAGAAACTTGCTGATGCGCAGGAATCCGCAAAGAATACGCAGACGCAGTTGCAGGAGCTGCAAGCCAAAAAAGCTGAGCTGGAGAAGAAGGTAAGTGAATTGGAAACAAAAACAAAGAATATTGAATTGGGTAATATTGTGGTAAGCACTGAATCTCCTGTTCCGACAGAGACAAAATCCAAAAAGACAGGAGCAGATAAGGTGAAACCAGAGGAAAAAAAAGCAAAATCGTCTCCGCCACCGGTTAGCGGGGACATTGAGGGAAAGGTTTTGGTTGTGAATAAAGAGTATGATTTTGTGGTAATTAATATTGGTGCCCAAGACGGCCTGCGGTTAGGCGATCAATTTTCCGTTTTTCATGACAATGAATATGTAGGTGATATAAAGGTAGAAAAACTGCAGGACAATATGGCTGCAGCGGGATTTCTTAGTCCTGATTTGAAATCCGCGGTCAATGAAGGCGATAGGGTAGTGAAAAAAGGCAAATGAGGCCTTTTGTAGTTCATCCTTCCTCTTGCCTAAAAGGAGAGATTTCGCTTTTAGGCGACAAATCCATCACCCACAGGGCATTGATTCTGGGCGCGGTATCTTCCGGGAAAACAATCATTAAAAATTTTCCTGCCAATGATGACTGTTTGACTACAATGAGATTGTTGCAAGAGTTGGGTGCGCCTATTATCCAAGATAGTCAACTTGGCAGCAGTCACTCTTTAGTAGTGGAGATATTCGGCAGGGGGCTTCAGGGGTTATATAAACCGCGAAATCCGCTTTTTTCTTATGAATCCGGAACTACCTTCAGGTTGCTTTTAGGTTTGCTTTCCGGACAAAGCTTTCCTGTGTCTCTTACTGCTGGTCCGTCACTTTCCAAAAGGCCTATGCGCAGGGTAACCGTACCATTGCGACTTATGGGAGCGCAGATAAAAGCTAGAGTAAGAAAAAAAGGCAAGATAGAGGAAGAGTATCCTCCTGTTACTATAAAAGGAGGTAATTTACACCCAATATCATACAATTCGCCGATTGCCTCTGCTCAGTTGAAATCCGCGATATTGTTGGCAGGTTTATACGCGGATGGCGTTACCAGTGTGATGGAACGCATAAGAACACGGGATCATACCGAACGGATGTTAAAATTGTTTAAAGCTAATATTAAGGTAGTTGAAAACAACGTATTTATAAAAGGAGGCAAGAAATTGATTTCACCGGGAGAGATTTTCGTTCCCGGCGATATCTCTTCAGCGGCATTTTTCATAGTTATAGCCTGCCTTTTACCCGGTTCAATGATAAATATCCGCAATGTAAGTTTAAACCCTTTGCGTACAGGGATACTTAGGACATTAAAAAGGATGGGCGCGGATATTAAAATAATAGAGTCACAAAATTCCAAATGCAGAAACTGGGAGCCTGTAGGGGATTTAACCATAAAGAGCAGCGGATTAAGGGGAGTATCTGTGAGAAAAGAAGAGATTCCTTCTTTGATTGATGAGTTACCGATATTAATGGTTGCTGCATCTTTGGCTAAAGGCGAGAGTATCTTTGAGGGTGTAGAGGAGTTAAGAGTGAAGGAAACAGATCGTATCCGCGCTATGACCAGCAACTTGTATAAGATGGGAGCAGATATTTTAGTCATAAAAAAAGGTAAAACAGAAAAGCTGGTATTTAGAGGAAAAGAATTTCTTAATGGGGCCGCGGTAAACAGTTTCGCTGACCATCGCACTGCTATGAGTATGGTAGCTGCGGGATTAGTTGCACGGGGTTCTACCAGAATTGACGATATAGAATGTATAAATAAATCATTCCCTGATTTTATAGATATACTCAGAGCGATAAGTTGTTGAAAATATGAATTTCTAAGCCGATTTTTTGAGTTTTGTTATTACTCTATATAAAATATAGATTAACCACCCTTTAGAAATTCCGCCCTTTCCAATCTCCTTTTTTAGAACAAGCAGGGAATAGCCACCTTTTTGCCAATCCGGCAATGCGGTTTTTTCTCTCAATGTGGCGATTCTTTTTTAAATAATCACCTTTTAGAGCGTAAAACGCATCATTTTATATTGTATGGGATATCCTAAAAAAACTCTTGACAAAGAATTCTTTTTATTTATAATTAGCACTCTTAGGAATAAAGTGCTAATTAAAACTTTAAGAGGAGGTGTTTAGGTATGGAAATCAAGCCATTAGGAGACCGCGTCGTAGTGAAGCCTTTGGAGGCGGAGACCAAAACTAAAGGCGGTATATTGCTTCCCGATACTGCTAAAGAAAAACCGCAGGAGGGTAAGGTAGTTGCCGTTGGTAAGGGCAAGGTGTTAGATAATGGTACAGTTCAACCATTGGAGGTAAAAGTCGGCGATAAGGTTTTATACGGAAAATACTCCGGGAATGAAATTACCACCAAAGATGGAGAAGAGCTTTTGATTATGCGTGAAGAGGATATACTGGCGATTATCAAGTAACAGTAAAAATTAAAAGGAGGAATCATGGCAAAGCAATTGTTATATAGCGAAGAGGCGCGCCGAAAGATTTTAAACGGCGTAGAGCAGCTTTCTGCTGCGGTAAAAGTGACCCTTGGCCCAAAAGGCAGGAATGTAGTGATTGACAAAAAATTTGGTTCACCCACTATAACCAAGGATGGAGTCACTGTGGCTAAAGAAATAGAATTAGAAGACCCCTTTGAGAATATGGGTGCTCAGATGGTTAAAGAAGTGGCGGAGAAGACATCCGATACAGCAGGAGATGGAACAACTACCGCTACTATACTGGCTGAGGCCATCTATCGAGAGGGTTTAAAAAACGTTACCGCAGGGGCAAATCCTATGGCTTTAAAGCGCGGGATTGAAAAAGCAGTAGAAAAAGTTGTGGAAGAGCTGGAAAAGCTTTCTACTCCTATTAAGGATAAGAAAGAAGTGGCACAGGTAGCTACTATTGCCGCCAACTCCGACCAGACCATCGGTGAATTAATTGCCGAGGCGATGGATAAAGTGGGTAAAGATGGGGTGATTACCGTGGAAGAGGCAAAATCTACGGCTACTACCCTGGAAGTAGTGGAGGGTATGCAATTTGATCAGGGCTATCTTTCTCCTTATTTCGTAACTGACGCAGAAAGAATGGAGGTAGTTCTGGAAGATCCATATATTCTCATCTATGAGAAGAAAATTTCTTCTATAAAGGATATCTTGCCTCTTCTGGAAAAGATTGCTCGCACCGGAAAGCCTCTCATTATTATCGCAGAAGAAGTAGAAGGCGAAGCGCTGGCTACGTTAGTAGTCAACAAGATACGCGGCACACTGTCTACTTGTGCGGTAAAAGCCCCGGGCTATGGCGATAGACGTAAAGCTATGCTGGAAGATATCGCTATTTTGACCGGTGGAAAAGCGATTACAGAAGATTTAGGTATAAAGCTGGAAAATGTAGATATTGACGAGTTAGGTCGCGCCAAGAAGGTAAAGGTGGATAAAGAGAATACCACTATTGTTGAAGGCGCGGGTAAATCGCCGGCAATCAATGGAAGGATTGCCCAGATAAAGAAACAGATTGATGAGAGCGACTCGGATTACGATAAAGAGAAACTCCAGGAGCGGCTGGCAAAATTAGCCGGCGGAGTAGCTGTAATTAATGTCGGCGCTGCCACTGAAACTGAGATGAAAGAAAAGAAGGCGCGCGTTGAAGATGCCTTGCATGCTACCCGCGCTGCTTCTCAGGAAGGCATTGTCCCCGGCGGCGGAGTGGCGCTTGTGCGTTGTATTGCGGCCTTGGATAAGTTAAAATTGGAAGGGGATGAAAAGATAGGGATTGGCATTGTAAAACGCGCTATAGAAGAGCCGTTAAGGCAATTGGTGGAGAATGCTGGCTTGGAAGGCTCGGTAGTGGCGCAGAAGATTAAGGGCGAAAAGACTAATATCGGTTATGATGTTAATCAGGATGCTTACGTGGATATGATAGAGGCAGGGGTCATTGACCCTACAAAAGTAACCCGTTCTGCCCTGCAGAACGCAGCCAGTATTGCGGCATTGCTCTTGACCACAGAGACCGTGGTTACCGATAAACCAGAAAAAGAAGAGAAGATGCCACCTATGCCTCCGGGAGGAATGGGCGGCGGTATGGGAGGTATGTACTAAGACAGAGTTTGTAGTTCTTAGTTTAATTCATTGCAGAAAGGGCGAAGTTTTTATCCTTCGCCCTTTCTGTTTTTACGCTTCTAAAAGAGCTTGACAATTATCTAAAATATGTTAGATTTATTATGAATAAATGTTCATAATCTAACAGAGGGATCAGGGTGAGGCCAAAAAAGATAAGATTAGTAATGTCTGCGCCCGATGAGAGGTGTTTCAAGCCTGTCTGCAAACCCTTAAGCAGACTTAAGAGTGTATATCTGACGCTGGATGAATTTGAAGCCCTTAGGTTATCCTGTTACGAATGCCTGAAGCAAGAGGATGGGGCAAAAATGATGAAAATCTCCCGCCCGACATTTTCACGGATTATAAATTCAGCGCATAAAAAAATTGCTGATGCCTTGGTAAATATCAAGGCCATACGTATTGAAGGCGGATGTTGCCAGATTATTAAAAGGAGCTAAAGATGAAAGAAGGCAAGAAATTTTTATATATCTTAGCGGCATTTTTGACATGTTTCTATTTGCCAGTGGAAAATTTGCGTTTTACCAACGCCATATTTGAGGCCTTAGCGCTGGTCAAATGGTATGCCCGGGAGCATATATTGTTGTGTCTTGTTCCGGCCTTTTTTATCGCCGGGGCGATTTCCGTATTTGTCAGTCAGGCATCGGTGATGAAGTATTTTTGAGCCAAGGCAAATAAGTTGCTTTCATATAGCGTCGCCTCAATCTCAGGCACTATCTTAGCGGTATGCTCTTGTACAGTATTGCCTCTTTTTGGGGGTATTTATAAAAAGGGGGCGGGTTTGGGGCCTGCTATTGCCTTTTTGTATTCCGGCCCGGCGATAAATGTTTTAGCTATAATCTTGACGGCGCGTATTCTCGGTTGGCAATTAGGTCTGGCGCGCGCCATAGGCGCGGTTTTATTTAGTGTTATTATTGGTTTGCTTATGCATCTGATATTTATTAAAGAGGAAAAATCCCGCAAGACAAACGGAGATTTTAATACGGATGAAATAAAAGAGACTCGTTCTTTAGGTAAAACCGTTTTGTATTTTGCCTCTATGGTTGCTTTTTTGGTTTTTGCTAATTGGGGTAAACCCCTTGCAGGTGAACAGGGACTTTGGGCATTAATATATAAATACAGATGGTGGATTGCAGGAGGTTCTTTGGTGAGTTTGGGCTTTATGCTTATGTGCTGGTTTAAGAAGGAGGAACTGAAAGAGTGGACTGGCGCTACTTGGAGGTTTGCCTTTCAGATACTACCACTTTTACTTACCGGAGTGCTAATTTCGGGATTCTTACTTGGCCGAGTAGGTCGCGAAGGCATAATCCCTTCGCTTTTTATCGCATCCCTTGTGGGAGGAAATTCTTTAGGGGCAAATTTCTTTTCGTCTATTGTTGCGGCGTTTATGTATTTCGCTACACTCACAGAAGTTCCTATATTGAAGGGGCTGATTAACGCTGGTATGGGCAAAGGTCCTGCCTTGGCGCTTCTTTTAGCCGGTCCGACGTTAAGTCTGCCGAGTATGCTTGTCCTTCGTAGTATCATGGGTATAAAGAAAACAGTCATATATGTATCACTTGTAGTAATTATGGCCACGATTAGCGGGATGATTTTTGGTTTCATCGCCAAGTAGAGGCGGCGGGATATAAGATGAGAGAAAAATATGAGAAAAGTAGACAAAATAAAAAAGATAGTCAGGGATGGTTATGCTAAGGCATTGTTACAA
>JAMWCI010000047.1 GCA_023818655.1 Candidatus Omnitrophota bacterium | reverse complement strand
CATGGTGGGCGAAATCCGCGATACGGAAACCGCGCAGATTGCCATTCAGGCATCATTAACCGGTCACCTTGTGTTGAGCACATTGCACACAAACGACGCGCCCGGCGCCGTAACTCGTTTAATAGATATGGGCGTTGAACCGTTTCTGGTCGCCTCCAGTCTTGTTATGCTTAGTGCGCAGCGACTTTGCCGCAAGATTTGTCTTAAATGCCGCCAGCCGCAAGAGGTGTCTAAGGAATTTCTGGAGAAGATAGGTTTTAAGGAAAAGGCGAACTTTTACGTCGCAAAGGGATGCAAATACTGTAATAATACCGGATATTATGGCAGGATTGCGATTCTGGAGGCAATCCTTATTGATGACACCATACGCGAAATGATTATTAAGAAGGTCTCCATCGATGAGATTAAGAAGTACGCGATAGAAAAATGTGGTATGCATACCTTGAGAGATGACGCCTTCCTTAAGGTAAAGGAGGAGCTTACCACGCTTGATGAGGCAATTAGAATCACCACAGAGGAGTAGGGGGAACAGGGAGAACGAACGATGAATACATATAAATATATAGCAAAGGATACAGCCGGTCGCACCATAAACGGCGTAGCCGAAGGTAATTCAGAAGCAGAGATAGTTGAGATTTTGCACAAGCAGGAGCTTATCGTGGTTGCAATAGAGCAGTCAAAAGATAAGAGCCACGTCAGGTTAATATCCAGAGAAGGGAAGGTAAAATCAGAAGACATAGTCATCTTTTCGCGGCAATTGGCCACGATGATAGATTCCGGCATATCCTTAGTGCATGCGTTGGGGATTTTGAGCGAACAGATAGAAAACACGACATTGAAGAATGCCGTCATATCCTTGCGCAAGGATTTGGAAGAGGGTATGAGTTTTTATAGTGCCTTAGCAAAACATCCGCATATTTTTTCCGAGCTGTTTATCAACATGGCTAAGGCAGGTGAGAGTTCTGGTATGTTGCATGAGGTTTTAGACAGGTTAGCTACTTATCTTGAAAAAAGCGCTGCACTTTCGCACAAGATACGTTCCAGCCTTGTGTATCCGGCGGTAGTGGTGAGCATGGCGATTATTATCACTACCGTCCTCATGTTAAAAGTAGTGCCTACTTTTAAAGGTGTATTTGATGCGTTAGGTGGGCAGCTACCGCTACCGACACGCATACTTATTTTTATCAGCGATTTGTTGAGAAACTATTTATTTTATATCATGGCGATATTGGCATTAAGCGGATTTGCTTTTGGCAGATACATAAAGACTGAGAATGGTCGATATAAATTCGATAATTTTAAATTGAATATGCCGGTATTGGGCAATCTCTTTAAAAAACTTGCTGTTGCGAGGTTTACCCGCACATTTTCTACATTGGTAAAAAGCGGAGTGGCTATCCTCAATGCCTTGGAGATAGTTAGCAAGACCTCTGGCAACAGAGTGATAGAAAAGGCGATTACTGATTGCACCTCTTCTGTGCGGGAAGGCGAACCCATTGCTTTGCCTTTGGCTAAGAGCAATGTGTTTCCTCCTATGGTTTGCAGGATGATTGCTGTAGGCGAACAAACAGGTCAGCTGGAAAAAATGCTTTCCAAGATTGCGGATTTCTATGAAGAACAAGTGGACGCGGCAACCTCTGCATTAACCAGCCTTATTGAACCGTTGGTGATTGCTTTTCTGGGCATAGTTATAGGCGGTATAGTCATTTCGCTTTTTATGCCGATATTCCAGATTAGTAAATTAATTGTGCGTTAACCCGAGAGGCAAAACCACTTCAGTATTTACTATAGTGACAACTGGGGATGGGGATAAAATTTCACATAAAGAGATAGTTTTAGAAAAAAGAATGGATTTGGATTGCGGTTGGCAAAAATACGAAATTTCTATATTGTTTTTCAGTAAGGATAAAATTAGTTGCATCTTGTTGAAATTATGATATAATAGAACGATTAATTTCTGTCTTCAAAGGCAGAAAAAAACAAAATAATAACTTAAGAAAAGGGGGAAAAAAGACGTGCCATCAGAATTAATCAAACAACTTTTGGAAGCAGGGGTTCATTTTGGTCACCAGAAGAAACGTTGGAATCCTAAAATGAAGAAATTTATCTTTGGTGAGAGAAGCGGTATTTACATCATAGACCTCGAGAAAACAGAGGAATGCATCAATGTTGCGCGGGATTTTCTCTTGGATATAACCGCAAAAGGAGAAAGTGTGCTTTTTGTGGGGACAAAGAAACAGGCGCAAGAGGCGGTAGCGCATGAGGCTGTTCGTTGCGGGATGTTTTACGTGACGGAACGTTGGCCGGGAGGATTACTTACTAACTTCTCTACTATTAAAAAGAGTATAAATCGCCTTAAAGAAATAGAGGCAATGCGTGATAACGGAACTTTTGATAAGCTTACCAAGAAAGAGGTGGCGCGTCTAGAGAAGGAGATGGCGAAATTGAGAAAAAATTTCTCAGGAATCGTAAAAATGGAACGTATACCCAAGGCCATATTTATAATAGATATCTGCAAGGAAGAGACAGCGATGCGGGAGGCCAATAGACTGGGGATACCCATTATTGCCCTTATCGATACTAATGCCAACCCGGAGTTAATAACATATCCTATTCCGGGAAATGACGATGCTGCCAAATCCATACGGCTTATTACCTCTCTTATGGCCGATGCAGTAATAGAAGGCAGGAAACGTTTCTTGTCCTATCTTTCTCAGGAAGGCGTAAAGATAGAAGAAGAGAAAAAAGAAGAGATGGAAGTGGCGCCGGTGGTTCTTCCTGAAGAGGAGGCGAAGATAAAAGAGATAGAAGAGATAGTTGCGCCTGATGAAGAGGAAGAGACAAGGACCGCGCAGAGGGGCCGTGTAATCAAGAAAATCAGCGAAGAAAAAACCAAACCAAGGAAGAAAGGGTAGTAACAATGACGGTAAAAGTTGAGTTAATAAAAGAATTGAGAAATATGACCTCGGCTTCAGTGGCGCATTGTAAAAAAGCGCTTGAAGAGGCAGGCGGTGATTTACAAAAAGCAGTGCAGTTGCTGCGTAAACAGGGACTGGAGATAGCTGCCAAAAAGCAGGACAGGATAGCTAAAGAAGGCAGGATTGAGACTTATGTGCATATGGGTAATAAAATAGGGGTTTTATTGGAGGTTAATTGCGAGTCGGATTTTGTAGCGCGTAATGAAGAATTCTCTCGTTTTACCAAGGATTTGGCCATGCAGATTGCCGCTTCCTGTCCTCTCTATATAAAGCGGGAAGATGTTCCTGCGGAGGTTCTGGAGCACGAAATAAGCAAAGAAGAATTTTATAAAAATCATTGCCTGCTGGAGCAGCCGTTCATCAAAGACCCCGCAATAACCATAAAGGATTATCTTGGCAGTATTATTGCTAAACTCGGTGAGAATATCGTAATACGTAGGTTTATCCGTTACAAACTCGGCGAATAACCTGACCGTTTATGAAATCAATCTGTTATAAAAGGATAGTCTTGAAGTTGAGCGGCGAGGCCCTTCAGGGCAAAAAGACGCACGGTATTGACGATGTGGTGCTGTCTTCAATTTCCCGACAGATAAAAGAGATAAAAGAATTGGGTGTTGAGGTAGCGATGGTGCTTGGAGGGGGAAATATTTTTCGCGGTCAGGAGAATACCGCTTCGCGCGGCTTGGATATGGACAGAAGCGTGGCAGATTATATGGGTATGCTTGCTACAGTGATTAACGGACTGGCCATGCAGGACAGCCTGGAGAAGACAGGTGTTCCTACACGAGTGATGACGGCTATTGAGATGCAACGTATAGCTGAGCCGTATATCCGCAGAAGGGCGATTAGGCACCTGGAAAAAGGACGCGCAGTGATATTTGTCGCAGGGACAGGCAACCCCTATTTTACCACTGATACTGCCGCGGCGCTGCGGGCAATGGAGATAGGAGCCGATGCTATTCTGAAAGCCACAAAAGTTGACGGCGTTTATTCCGCTGACCCATTCAGGGTAAAAAACGCAAAGAAATTTGCTCGCCTCAAATATATTGATGTGCTCAAGAAAGGCCTGGGGGTGATGGATGCCACCGCTGTAAGTCTTTGTATGGACAATAAATTACCCATCATAGTTTTTAACCTAAATAAACCAGGGAATATTAAACGTGTGCTCTTGGGAGAAAAGATTGGCACAATAGTAAATTAAGATGAGGAGACTGTAACGATGACCATCAAAGAGTTATTGCATCAGACCGAAGAAAAACTTAAGAAAGCCTTGGAGGCAGTAATCAGGGAATTTTCCGAAGTTCGCACCGGAAGAGCCAGTCCACATTTGGTTGAAGGTCTCCATGTAGATTATTACGGTACACCGACTCTCTTAAAGCAGTTAGCTTCTATTTCCGCTCAGGATGCGCATTTGATAGTGATTCAGCCATGGGATATATCGGTAATCCCTGAGATTGAAAAGGCGATCCTGAAGTCAAATTTGGGAATTACGCCTTCTAATGACGGTAAGACTATACGGTTATCATTTCCGCCGCTCTCCAAAGAGAGACGCCAGGAGTTGGCTAAACAACTGCACCAGATGGCAGAAGATGGCCGTGTGTCTTTGCGCACCGTAAGACGTGATGCCAAAGAGACGCTGGAGAAACTCCAGAAGGATAAGTTGATTTCTGAAGACGATAAGTTTCGCGGGATTGACGAACTCCAGAAACTTGTAGATAAGTATATCGCTAAGATAGACGAGCTTCTGAAGAATAAAGAAAAAGAAGTATTGGAGTTTTAGATTTGGGCCTCTAGCTCATCAGGTAGAGCACCACCCTTTTAAGGTGGGTGTGCCGCGTTCGAGTCGCGGGAGGCTCAATTAATTATTGTGCCAGGACAAGAACGCAACTACAACCCAGAATCGATAGCGGGCGATAAAACCACAGATATGCTCGTCGCGCAGTGCTTGTCGCGTATTATTACGATAAGCGATTGACTATAAGCGATAAGCTAATGACGGGCGGATGGCGGAACAGTATACGCGATAGCCTTAGGAGCTATTGGGGAAACCCTTGGAGGTGCGAATCCTCTTCCGCCCATATCTAAGAATTAGAGATGTTGACGGATAGGGAAAAGAAGACACTGCGCTTTATCAAGGAAGGTGTTTTGCGCAGGCGCAGGATTATGATAATGCTGGTATTGTGTTTAGTGTTTATCCACGCTTCTTACCTATTTATTAAGAAAAGTAACGTTAAAATTAATGCCATTCAAGATAGCTTTGACAATGCGATTATCCGGCTTTCAGGTATTAAAACCACAACGCCATTAGAAGGGCAGCTAAAAAGGGAGTTGGTAGAGCTGGTGGCGATACTGGATATAGTAGGTCGTAGCGAGCTTTTTGTCATTAACTATCTTATACTGAGTCTGTTTTCGGTTATGCTTATATTATTGTGTTTGGCAATAGCTCTTTCTGGAAGCAATGATAATCTCATAAAGAAAATAATCGGCTCTTTTGGCGATAATCCCGATAAATTACAGTAATGAATAAGAGAGGATTAGATTTCTTTCTGAATATGCCTGGCTACGACTGAGACAAAAAACCTTGCAATAAAGTTATATATAGAGCAATGCGGGAGTAGCTCAGTTGGTAGAGCGCAACCTTGCCAAGGTTGATGTCACGGGTTCGAATCCCGCCTCCCGCTCCAGTATATTTCTAAGCAAACAAAGAAGGAGAGGATGACTATGCAGATTATGGATTTTCTTTCAAAAAAGGCAATTATCACCGATATAAAAGCGACTAAGAAAGAAGATGTGGTGAGAGAATTGGTGGATGCCCTTGTGGAATCAGGCGAAATAGAAAAGCGTTACCGCAATAAACTCATAGATGCCTTGATGAGCAGGGAGATGTTAGGTTCTACGGCAATTGGTCAGGGTATCGCCATACCCCATGCAAAGTCGGAATGCGTGGATAAATTGATAGCGGCATTCGGTCTTTCTAAGAAGGGAGTTGATTTTGATTCTCTTGACGGAGAGCCGGCATATATCTTCTTTCTCTTGATTGCGCCGCAGGATTCCGCAGGTCCGCACCTGAAGGCGCTTGCCCGTATCTCTCGGTTGTTGAAAGACAAGTATTTCCGCGATACCTTGCGTAATTGCACCGATGAGAAGTCAATATTAAAGATTATTGCTCAGGAGGACGAAAAGAAACCTTAATTATAAACCACCTTAAAATAACTTTAGGAAGAAGAATTCTATGCGGACAGTGATTAACAGAATATTCAAATGGCTTTACCCGGGAATTGGGATAAAGCGCTGGATTATGCTTGGAGCCTTTGGTGTGCTTATGCTTATCTTTGGCACATCGCACCTGCGTTTTGACGAATATTGGTTGCTGAAATTGCTGGATGTAATCATAGCTTTTTCCGGACTCATTATTCTGGTATTAGGTATAAAACGGTTAATGCGCTCTTTTATAAATATATTTATACCCGCCTCTCGTGGAACGGAGTTAGTGGATATCCTTTATAAGAAGAAGCAGCTTTCTCGGGGACCAAGAATTGTAGCTATCGGAGGAGGAACAGGGTTGTCTGTTTTGCTTTCCGGACTTAAAGAGCATACCGCCAATATTACTGCGGTGGTTACTGTTGCCGACGATGGCGGATCTTCCGGGAGATTGCGTCAGGAGTTTGATATACTTCCTCCGGGGGACATCCGTAACTGTCTGGTGGCCTTGGCCGATGCACCGGCTTTAATGCGCGATTTATTTCAGTTTCGTTTTAATACCAATTCAGAGTTATCAGGGCATAGTTTCGGCAACCTCTTTATTACCGTAATGACGCAGTTGACCGGTGATTTTGAGAAAGCGATAAAGGAAACCAGCAAGGTATTGGCCCTCAGGGGGCAGGTTGTTCCTTCTACATTGGACAAGGTAGTGCTTTTCGCCAAACACAACGACGGCTCTACAACAGTGGGAGAAAATAAAATTCCCAAGAGTAACAAGATTATTAACAGAGTTAGTCTTGAGCCATCCGCGCCGCAGCCGACTCCTGATGCGTTGAAGATGATAAAGGAAGCGCAGATTATTGTTTTAGGCCCGGGCTCGCTTTATACCAGCGTTATCCCTAACCTTCTGATAAAAGAGATTACTCAGGCAATAGTTTCCTCTAGTGCGATTAAAATATATGTCTGCAACGTGATGACTCAGCCGGGAGAAACAGACGATTACACCGCCTCCGAACATATCAAGGCGCTGGTGGCGCATGCCCATCCGAGTGTCTTTGATTATTGTATTGTAAACACAGGAGAGATACCTGTGGAAACATTGAAACGTTATGCGACGCAGGGTTCGTATCTAGTTATCAATGACCGCAGAAAGATTGAGAATATGGGTTACAGGGTTATTGAGGATGATTTTGCAATGGTAGAAGATGGCGTCATCCGACATAACCCAGCCAGACTTGCCGAGATAATCGTAGGTCTTATTGAAGAAATCTGATGTCAGTAATAAGAAAGACATTAGTTGTAAAAAACAGTCAAGGCTTGCATGCCCGGCCAGCCGCAATCTTTGTTCAGATTGCCAATAAGTTTAATGCGCGCATAACGGTTCGGCGCGACGAAGAAGAGGTTAATGGTAAATCCATTATGGGCATATTAATGCTTGGCGCGGAAAAAGGTAGCACTATTATTATTGAAGCTGATGGAGATGATGCCGAAGAGGCTATTATAGAACTGGAAAAACTTGTTTCTGGAGAAGAAAAACTGTGATTAAACTTAAAGGTATAGCTGCGGCTTCAGGTATTAGTATCGGTCCTGCCTATAAGGTAGGTAGGGAGGAGTTTATTGTCCCCAGGCAAGAGGTTGAAGAGCGGGAGATACCATTACAGATACAACTTTTTGAAGAGGCCCTGATTAAAACCCGGCGCGAAATCATTGACTTGCAGAAAAAAATAGGCGCCGAGATGGGGCAGGATGAGGCTGAGATTTTTGATGCGCATCTTCTGGTGCTGGAAGACCGCATGTTGATTGAGGAGGTTATCTCTCGTCTTAAAAAAGAACATCTGAGCGTTGCGTTTATCTTTTCAGAGGTGATAAAGAAATACATTGAGGTATTTTCTAAGATAGAGGATGAGTATCTCAAGGAACGCATTGCGGATATAAACGATGTTGGGAAGCGCATACTGCGCCATCTGTTAGGCAAGACGCGGACAGTATTATCTGATTTAAAAGAAAAAGTCATTATAGTTGCCCACGACCTTTCTCCCTCTGAGACCGCGGCTATGCATAAGCAAAACGTAAGCGCCTTTGTTACTGACATTGGAGGCAAAACCTCGCATACCGCAATTATGGCCAAGGCACTGGAGATTCCAGCGGTAGTAGGAGTAGAAGAGGCAACCGTAAAGATAAAGTCCGGGGATACCCTGATAGTTGACGGAGGTATGGGGATTGTTATCGTTAATCCGGATGAAGAGACGTTGCGCAATTATC
Source organism: Candidatus Omnitrophota bacterium (assembly GCA_023818655.1). Taxonomy (GTDB): domain Bacteria; phylum Omnitrophota; class Gorgyraeia; order Gygaellales; family Profunditerraquicolaceae; genus JAMWCI01. The sequence continues at coordinate 3,482 of JAMWCI010000047.1, read as the reverse complement.
AGGATGAAGTAGAACGTCTACGCGGTATAGCGGAAAAATTTCTTTTAGTCAAAGACCTACCCGCGGTTACCACTGATAACCATCAGGTGGAGATTGCAGCAAATATTGAATTTCCAGACGAGGTTCCTTCAGTTAAATTGCATGGCGCCGAAGGGATAGGTTTATACCGCACGGAATTTTTCTACATGAACAGAAAAGATATGCCTACCGAAGAGGAGCACTACGAAGCTTATAAATATGTTGCCGAAGCAATGCAACCTTATTCGGTAATCATCCGCACCTTAGACCTTGGTGGAGATAAATTCCTCTCTCAATTCCAGATACCGTCTGACATGGAGCCGTTCTTGGGATGGCGGGCTATCCGGTTCTGCCTTGCCCGGCCAGATATTTTCAAGGTTCAGTTAAGGGCAATACTGCGGGCTTCTGTTTATGGAAACCTGCGACTTATGTATCCGATGATTTCAGGTATCGAAGAATTAAAGCAGGCGAATCAGTTGCTTAAGGAGGCAAAAGAAGAATTGCGCAGTAAGGGGATTCCTTTCAATGATGATATCCAGGTGGGTGTAATGATTGAAGTACCTTCTGCGGCAATGACCGCCGATATATTGGCCAAGGAAGCGGATTTCTTCAGCATAGGCACCAACGACCTCATTCAATATTCATTGGCAGTAGACCGCGTGAATGAAAAAGTGGCATACCTTTATGAGCCAGCACATCCAGCGGTATTGCGTTTGATTAAAAACATCATTGATTCAGCTCACCAGGCAAATATTAAGGCAGGTATGTGCGGAGAGATGGCGGGCGAACCGAGTTTTGCCTTGATACTTTTGGGGTTAGGATTGGATGAATTCAGTATGCCGCCTCAGGTCGTTCCGCAGATAAAATATATTGTCCGCGCAGTTAGCTTGGGAGAAGCGCAGAGAATTGCCTATGATGCGCTTAAATTATCAACCGGTAAAGAAGTAGAGGAATTTGCTCAACTTAAATTAAGAGAAGTTATTACGTGAGTTCTTTACTACGCAAAATTGATAGAAAGTTGTTAGGAGGCTACAAATGAGAAAAACAGCTCTTACCATGCAGAATCTAAAGAAGATGGATAATGCCGATATGCTGGGAATTCTGCTGGATTTTCCCCAGCAATGTTTGGCCGCCCAGGAGATAGGAAAGAATGCAGAGATAAAATTCACAAACATGGATTTCAACAAGATTGTCTTTGCTGGCTTAGGGGGTTCGGCCATCGGAGCTGACCTGGTTAGGTCGTACCTGTATTTTGACTGCGCCGTACCTATTACTGTATTGCGCGAATATGTCCTGCCTGGCTATATTGATAGTTCTACATTACTGTTTGTGGCAAGTTATTCCGGCAATACCGAGGAGACATTAAGCGCCTACGCCGAAGCAAAAAGAAAAGGCGCAACAATTATCGCCCTTTCGTCAGGCGGTAAACTTAAAGAGCAGGCACAGGCCGATAATATTACCTTTATTGAGATACCCAGAGGACTGCCCCCGCGCTGCGCCTTAGGGTATCAGGGTATTATTCCCCTTGTTGTATTAAGCAGATTAGGAATAATCAAAGAAATAGATTCGGAACTGAAAGAGACCATAAGGGTGCTTGAAGAATTGCGCAATCTGCGTCTTAGGCCGCAGATAGGTCTTAAAGATAATATTGCAAAATCACTGGCTGTCAAACTGGTTAATAAATTTGCCGTTATTTATTCCGCGTCTGTCTATTTTGAAATCTGCGCAACCCGTATACGGGCTCAACTTGCCGAGAACTCCAAGGCATTAAGTTCATCTCATGTTTTTCCCGAGATGAACCACAATGAGATTGTCGGCTGGGAACAGCCAAGAAGATTGTTTAAGGATTTTATAGTCGTAATGCTGCGCGATAAAGATATGCATCCGCGCGTGAGTCGACGCATGGAGATAACCGCCGATATCCTGCGCAGGGAAGGGGTAAAGGTAATAGAGTTATGGTCGCAGGGAGACGGCTTGTTGACAAGGATTTTTTCTCTTGTTTATACAGGAGACTTCGTGTCTTATTATCTGGCTATACTCTACGGTATAGACCCTACGCCTGTAGACAGGGTTACGTATCTGAAAAATCAGTTAGCTAAAGATTAGCTTTTTATGAAAGCGTTGATATTAGCAGCCGGTTATGCCACGCGTCTTTATCCTTTAACCAGAAGATATCCAAAGTCTCTTCTTAAAATAAAAGGCAGGCCGATAATTGATTACATTCTGGAAAAAATAGAAGAGATAGAAGCGATAGATGAAGTTTTTGTAGTGACTAACAATAAGTTTTTTCCTTTCTTTGAAAAGTGGAAACAAACTCAAAGGTCAAAAAACTTAGTTACTTTGGTAAATGATTTAACCTGGGATAATGCCAGTAGACTGGGTGCAATCGGGGACATAGAATTTGTGATTAACGCCAAAAAAATAGAACAGGATTTACTCGTCATAGGCGGAGACAATCTTTTTGACGGCGCCCTTAAGGATTTCGTAAGTCTTGCCCACAGATATCTGCCCAATGTCAGCATCGGCGTTTATGATATCGGCGACATAAAAGAAGCGGGTCGTTACGGGGTGTTAAAGTTAGGCGCCGACAACCGCATCATTGATTTCCAGGAGAAACCTAAGATTCCGACCTCAACATTGGTAGCTATGTGCGTGTATTATTTTCCAAAAGAAAAACTTGAGCTTATAAAGGAATACAGGGAAAGTTACGGCGGTAAAAGCGATGCAATGGGTTTTTATATAGACTGGCTGAGAATCAAAGAAGCCGTTTATGGAATAATCTTTGGGAAGAAATGGTATGATATCGGAGACTTTAGATTTTATGAACAGGCAAAAGCAAGTTTTTAGAACAAGGCAAAAATCTTAAGGAGGAGATAATGGCTTTACGCAAATATTTTTTTACTTCTGAGTCTGTAGGAGAAGGTCATCCGGATAAGGTGTGTGACCAGATATCCGATGCGGTGTTAGATGAGGTGTTGCGCCAGGACCCTTATGGCAGGGTTGCCTGCGAGACTTACGTTACCATGGGGTTGTTGATTGTAGGCGGAGAAATTACTACCACTGCCTATGTGGATATTCATAATCTTACCCGCAATACCCTGAAGGAGATAGGTTATACCCATCCCCAATATGGTTTTGATTACCATACCTGCGCGGTGATTAATACCATACATAATCAGTCTCCGGATATCGCCCAAGGCGTGAATAAAGGCGGCGCCGGTGATCAGGGTTTTATGGTAGGTTATGCTTGTCGCGAGACCCCGGAATTAATGCCTCTGCCTATAATGCTGGCGCATAAGCTGGTGCGCAGGATTGCCGACGTCAGGAGACAGGGGATATTGAAATATTTAGGTCCGGATTGTAAATCGCAAGTCACAGTAGAATATCACGATGGCCATCCCAAGCGGGTAGATTCCTGTGTCCTTGCCTGCCAGCATACAGAAGAAATACTAGATTCCTCGCAG
>JAMWCI010000046.1 GCA_023818655.1 Candidatus Omnitrophota bacterium | reverse complement strand
TAAATTCGGAATTAAATGCAATAGAGAAGATTGGGATAATTTTAACCTTAGAAGGTTCATTTCTTATTTTGCGTTTTTATATCATTCTTTTATACTAATAAAAAAAATAAGGCCTGAAATTATTCATGTTCATGCCGTTGAGTTAGGGTTTTTGGTTTCTTTCTGGGCCAGATTATTTGGGATACCCTTAATACTTACCTGTCATAGTATACTTTTTCCTTATAATGACAAAAACTTTTTATTGAGAACAATAGAATTATTCTTATTAAAATTAGGTATGTTCAGTAAGATAATTACTGTAGATGTAACAAGTCTTAAATTCTTTGAAAAATTCCAATTCAAAGATTATTTATTTCTTCCGGTGGGCATTGATGAGAACTTTATTAAAACAAATAAAAAGGAAAACATTAAGTTAAATAATAAGATCAGATTTTTGTTTGTAGGAAGGCTAGAGCTAATAAAAGGTTTGGATTATCTTTTGAACGCAGCCAAAATACTTTTAAATAAGACTAATAATTTTGAGATTGTTATTGTTGGTAATGGGTCTCATAAAGATAGGCTTGAGAATATCTGTAAAAAATCAGGGTTAAGTTTTTATATCAAGTTTTTGGGAGCAATTTATGAGCGTGAAAAGCTTAAAAGAATTTACGAATCTGCAGACGTTTTTGTCATGCCTTCTTTAAGAGAATGGTGCCCTACGGTAATATTAGAGGCGTGGGCAACAGGTTTAGCAGTTATTACAACCAATGCGAGCTCTATTGCCGCAATTTGTTCAAATTTTGAAAATGTTATCTTGATTCCCCCAAAAGATGAACTTGCTTTAAGTAATGCGATGCTGATCCTAATTGAAGATGCTAGACTCAGAGAGGTAATTGCGAAAAACGGTAAAGAGATTGTTCAGCAGAATTTCAGTTACAATATGATTAATCGCAAGATAGAAGGAATTTATTCTCAGTTCTATTATTAGGGAGGGTTGATATGCCAAATCCTAAAGGAAAGCCAATTATGTTTTTAGATTCTTGCATCAAAGACACAAAGCGCGCAGATAAAATTTACGTGAAGTTCCCATTTTTAAAGAAAGATTATGCTCTCCTCAAAAATTTGCCTGTCAATGGCATTCTTTTAGATATAGGTTCAGGAGACGGAAGGTATCTTAAGAGAGCCTCATTGATAAGACCAGATCTAAAATTGTATGCCATTGACATTGATATTTATCTAGAAAGGATAACGCCACAAGATTTAGATTCATTTATTATTGCCGATTGCACAAATCATTTGCCTCTTAAGGATGAAAGTATAGATTTTGTTCATTGTTCAAGTGTAATTGAGCACATTTTGCAGGTGTCAATTATTTTTAAGGAAATCTTCCGTGTATTAAAAAAGAAAGGGTATGCATATATTGAAGCTCCGGAAGCAAAAAAAGTTTTAATTCCTTCATTTGGTGTTGTGGGTACTCTAAACTTTTATGATGATCCTACACATATACGTCCATATACAAAAGAATCCCTAAGGAGACTAGGATTAGAGGCGGGGTTTGAAGAGAAAAATATAAAAGTATTTTTTGATTATAATATGTTTAACCTTTTATCGCTACCCTATACACTTTTTAAATCGCTGACTACTTGGCATAACGTATACTTGGATATTGTATTGCAAGCTTTTCTTCCATTAAATGTTGGCGGGATATTTATAAAATAAGTAGAATTAATAACTTTACTGGATTTGATTAATTGGGGCTGTAGCTCAGCTGGGAGAGCATCTCGTTCGCAACGAGGGGGTCGGGGGTTCGAATCCCCCCAGCTCCACCATGTTGGGAATGAAGTGTGTTGGAGCAGGTTCTAACTTTCTCTAACGTCCACCACCAGATTTAAAAGTTAATCCCGACTTCAGAATGGATACGAGAAAAGAAAGTGATAAATTTATGAGAGCGCGCACAAAAATTGTCTTAGACCGTACTATTGGTAGATGCGCAGCCTTTTTATTAAATCTTTTAGTTTAGCCCATCGGTAAGCTTGTTTACATAGACCGCGATGATTCTTGTGAGAAGGTGCGTACTATTGCAATAGCAAAGTTCCTAGGGATGGGTAGTATATTAAGAGCGACGCCGATGATTATGGCGATGAAGAAAAAATATCCGCATGCACGCTACATTTTCATTACCTGTGCATCTTCAGCAACCAGTGGACACAGAGGGCTTATTTTTAGTTTGTAGTTTTTAGTCTTTGCCTGGGTGGAAATAGGCTTATAATATAAGCCTGCAGAAAGGACCTAAAATGGAAGACACCGCCCTGGTTCTAGAGAAAGAGGAAGCAATTGCAACTCCTGGTTCAGCCGCTAAGCTCATCCGTGACGTCAAACGTCCCACTCGCAAGAAGTTCTTTGTCGAAGATAAGATCCGTATAGTCTTGGAAGGCTTCCGCAAGGAAATTCCCGTATCAGACCTCTGCCGCAGGGAAAATATCTCAACCGCAATATATTATTCCTGGCTAAAGGATTTTATGGAAGCGGGCAAGGCTTGCCTAAAAGGCAATTCCCTACGCAATGCCACTAAGGGAGAGGTAAAGCAGCTTCGCGAAGAAAACTCCCGCTTAAAAGAGCTCCTGGGCGAGCAAGCCCTCCAGATGCAACTGCTTAAAAAAAGTCTGAATCCGTAAGGAATGGTTGGCATAGGGCAATGGACGAATACCAAAGAGAAGATTTAATCAAGAAGGTTGAGCTAAGAGAAGGCCATATGGCAGCCATATTGGATAACTTAGGTATCCCGCGCTCAACTTACTACAAATGGCGCAGAACCTACGATGAGGATGGTATGCCAGGCCTTAAGCCTATAGCCAGGCGTATTTGGAACAGATTGGAGGAGGCAGAGGTCAAAAAGGTTTTTGAGGTAGCCCGCCTGCATCCGGAGCTCTCGCCAAGACTCTTGGCAGTCAAGATTACCGACGAGCAGGATTTCTCTGTGTCCGAGTCCACGGTCTACCGCATATTGAAAAAAATAATCTCATTGCGCCAAAGCCGCTACTTGAGTTGCCGGAAGCCAAACAATGGCTGCATAAGACAACCGAGCCGGATGAGTTCTGGCAGTCTGACGCCACCAACCTTTTTATCGTAGGCTGGGGTTACTACAAGCTCATTCCCGTAGAGGATGACTATTCGCGCAAAATCCTGGGCTTTGACATCCGTCCGGATGAGACAGCTTTTAGTTTTACAGATGTAATGGAAATAGCCATTGAAAACGCCAAAAAAGAAGGTCACCTTATGGATAAAGACAAAATGCCCTCGCTCTATACCGATAACGGCTCGGGTTTTATCTCAGAGGTTATGGCAGGATATCTTGAGGCGCACGGCATCAGGTATATCTTTGGAACACCGTATCATCCCCAGGGCAGAGGTAAGATTGAACGCTTTAACCGCGGCATCAAAGAGAAGCTTTGCCTTGTGGTCTATTGTTCACCAGAAGAGTTGAAAAAAGCGGTCAACGAGGCAATTGCTATTTACAACGTTACGCCGCACGAATCTCTGGATAACGTATCGCCGAATTATACTTACGCCGGCAGAAAGGAGGAAATCTTAGAAACGCGGCAGGAGAAGAAACGCTTGACCATAGAGCGTAGGAAGAAGTATAATCTGGAAGGCAGAAACACTAATCAAAACAATGACTCAGGCCAGCGCTAAACTGCAAACTCGCTATAGGCAAAAGTGTCTAATAAGGTCTGAAGATATACACGAAGAAACCAGACAGTTGTTTGAAGTTATCACTCAACACTACACTCCTTTATTTACGTGTAATTCCAAGAGATTTTCTAGCATATTTTTTGAGTTGAAGAAGCAAGATGCAGGCCACAGATAAAATTACCGTAAGAGGCGTATTGCGATTACTCATGGTTTGTTGTTTTCTTTTTTGGACGCTTGCTGTTTCTTTTTATGCGTCTGTTATTTTTGCAGAAGCGCCTATAAAAGAAGGATTGTATTATGATAAGCTGGAAGATAAGATTGTGCAGTGTCATATCTGCCCGCGTAATTGCGTTATACCGGAGGGTAAAAGAGGTTTTTGCGGCGTAAGGGAGAATCGCGGTGGCCTGCTCTATGCGTTTTCTTACGGAAAATTGGTAGCGGTCCATATTGACCCCATTGAGAAGAAGCCGCTTTTTCATTTTCTTCCCGGCTCATCCGCCTTCTCCATCGCTACAGCCGGATGCAACCTGCGCTGCAAATTCTGCCAGAACTGGGAGATCTCCCAACGCAAGCCAGATGAGGTTGATTATTCCTATCTTGAGCCGCAGGATTTGATAAAGAAAGTAAAAGAATCAGGTTCTTATATTATTGCTTATACCTATACCGAGCCCACTATTTTTTACGAGTATATGCTGGATGTGGCCAGGCTTGCCAAGAAGGAAGGGATACGCAATATTATGCACTCCTGCGGTTATATAAATGAAGAGCCCTTAAGAGAATTGGCTAAATATCTGGATGCCGCAAATATTGATTTAAAGGGGTTTAGTGAAGACTATTACGTTAAGATTTCGGAGGCAAGCCTTGGGTCAGTGTTGAAGTCGTTAAAGATATTAAAGGAAGAAGGGGTAGCTGTTGAAATAACTAACTTGGTTCTGCCGGGATATAATGACGACCCGCAGATGATTGCCAGGATGTGCTTATGGATAAAAGATAATTTAGGTCCTGATACGCCGCTACATTTCTCGCGTTTCTTTCCGATGTATAAACTGCTTAGTCTTAATCCTACTCCGGTGGATACGCTGGAGATGGCGCGCAAGATTGCCCTTGATTGCGGTCTTAAATACGTGTATATAGGCAATGTAGCGGGCAATCCCGGGGAAAATACCTATTGCCCGCGCTGCAAGAAAATAGTAATCCGGCGTTCAGGTTATACAGTCTTGGAGGTGAATCTGGAAGATGGCAGGTGTAAGTTCTGTGGCGAAAAAATTGAAGGGGTCTGGCAATAAGGCCGTAAGGTTGCAATGTCGCCAAGGCATAAGCGTTATGCTTCTGGCATTATTTCTTTGCGTTTTTGCGACTGTCTCTCTTGCTCAAGAGGTAAAGGAGCCGAGTGTCAGCGGCGGTTTCTATCCGGCTGACCCCAAAGAGCTGTCTTTGATGATAGATAGTTTTCTTCTTGCCGCCAACCCCCAACCTATTCAGGCAGATATATTCGCGATTATTTCTCCCCACGCAGGTTATGGTTATTCCGGTTCTACCGCTGCTTTTGCCTATAAGTTGATTCAAGGCAGGTCATACAAAACTGTCGTGGTAATAGGGCCAGCGCATTATTATCCTTTTAGCGGCGTTTCTGTTTATCCGCAAGGCGCGTTCCGCACCCCCTTGGGAGATACAGAGATTGACAGCGATTTCGCAGACGCTCTTTTGAACAAAGAAGTAGAGGTAGCTTTTATACCAGAGGCCTTTGAAAAAGAGCATTCAGTAGAAGTACAATTGCCGTTCCTGCAAAAAGTCCTTACGGGTTTTAAGATTGTTCCGGTAGTGATGGGAGATTGCTCTCTGGATACCTGTAAGAAATTCGCCGCCTTGCTTAAAGATGTCATTGGCAATAGAAAAGACGTTTTAGTGGTAGTTTCCAGCGATATGTATCATGGCTATGATTATGATGAAGCGGATTTAGTTGACGGAATTACCTTGAGCTATTTGGAGAAGATGGATGCAGAAGGTCTTTACTATAGCTTACGAGAATCAAAGGCGCAGCTATGCGGAGGATTTCCTGTTGTATCCGTATTAATAGCGGCAAAAGAGTTAGGGCACAATACACTTAAGGTCCTCAAACACGCTAATTCGGCAGTATTAACAGGTAAGAAAACAAAAGGAATCTGGACTGTTGGTTATTCAAGTTCTGTGATTGACCAGAACAAAGGAGAGGCGGCAATGTTAAACGCTGAGCAGAAAAAAAGGTTATTAGAGATTGCGCGTAAATCTATTGAGCTTTATTTAAGAGAAGGGAAGCGTCTGGAGCTTCAAGAGAAAGACCCTGTTTTGACGAGAAAGACAGGAGCGTTTGTGACTCTTCATGAACGTGGAGAATTGCGCGGTTGTATCGGGAATATGTCTGCGACTGAGCCGCTTTACCTTATGGTAAGGGATATGGCTATTGAGGCGGCAGTGGGCGATCCGCGTTTTTCTCATTTAAAGCTCTCTGAACTTAAGGATGTGGATATTGAGGTTTCTGTGCTTTCGCCATTGGAAAGGATTGATTCTCCGGATAAGATCCAGCTGGGTCTACACGGTGTTTTGGTGAGGCGGGGTTTTAATAGCGGCGTTTTTCTTCCTCAGGTAGCTACGGAAACCGGCTGGTCCAAAGAGGAATTTTTGTCTTATCTCTGCAGTCATAAGGCAGGTCTACCCGCCGATGCCTGGAAGGACAAATCCACCGAACTTTACATCTTTACTGCCGAGGTTTTTTCCGAGAAGGAAACCCAGTGAATCCTAAGGTTATTTTGAGTCTTTTTATTCTTGGTCTATCCTTTGGCGCAGGGCCGTGCATGATAAGTTGCGGTTCGCTTTTAATCTGTTATAGTGCAGGAGGCCTTAAAGATACAAGAGAGAGCTTTAGGATATACATGATTTTTTCTTTAGCCAGGGTTCTGGTTTATCTTCTTTTTGGTTTGGTGATGTTTTTATTTGGAAGGATGCTGCTGGAGGGGCTGTTAAGGATTTTTGCCAGGTATATTTTTGTCTTAGGCGGCGGCTTTATAGTTTTTATCGGAATCCTGGTAGCGCTGGGTAAAATGATAGAATCTAGGCCATGGGATTTCTTGCGAAGATACATCAGAAGCCACGATGGTAAAAATACGTTTCTGCTGGGCGCAATTGTGGGTTTTCTGCCTTGTTCTCCGCTTATCTTTATCCTTTCTTACGTCATCGTGGTTTCCCGGACATGGATAGAGAATGTAGTATACCTTTTATCTTTCGGTATTGGCACATTTTTTTCTCCGCTTTTATTGTTGAGTATAGCAGTAGGAATATTTCCGCGTTGGCTGAAAGAGGAGAAATCCCGGCGGATTTTTAGTTTTATCTGCGGTATAATTCTGGTATTTCTGGGGTTTCAATTGATTAAAAGCGCCTTATAACATGCAATTAGTGTTCTGCAAAGACACAGATATTCTGTCAGACCATATTATCCTTACAGATAAATGGAAAATCCATCACCTAAAGGATGTCTTAAGGCTAAAAGCCGGGGATGTTATTATAGCTTGTAATAATAAAGGAGTTAGATACTCCTGTAAAATAGCGCAAATGGATAGAGAGAAAATAATTCTGAATATAGCAGATAAACTTGATTCTTACAAAAGGCATAGCTGGATTACCGCTGCCTGCGCCATACCCAAAAAATCAAGGATGGATGATATCGTCGATAAATTAACGCAGCTTGGGGTTGATAGCATTATTCCTCTGAAGACTGAAAGGACAGTCGTGCGGCTTGACAAACACAATGAACAGACAAAACTTAAGAGGTGGAGCAGAATTGCCATGGCCAGCGCCGAACAAAGCAGGCGGGCTACTATTCCGATAATAGAGATGGTTAAGGATATAGAGGGAGCGCTTAAAGATTCGCAAGAGTTTAGCCTAAAGCTTATTTTTACGCTTTCCGGTCAAAGAAAAAAGTTAAGAGAAGTTATTGATGAGCGCGGTTCCAGTAGCACAATCTTTTTTATCGGGCCGGAAGGAGATTTTACCGAGAGAGAGGTTTTACTGGCGCAAAAATACGGCTGCATACCGCTAAATCTAGGAGAGCAGGTGTTACGGGTAGAAACCGCTGCTATAGCTGTCGCCAGCTTTTTGATGCTATATGAAAACAGTTAAATTCTACACATTGGGATGCAAGGTTAATCAGTATGATACGCAACTTATACGCGAGCAGTTTATGCGCGCTGGCTTTCGGGAATTAGAAGATAGTTTACCTGCCAGTGTATACGTCATAAATAGTTGTACGGTTACTCAAAGAGCAGATTCAGAGTCTTTAACCCTTATTCGGAAGGCTAGGCGTGAAAACCCCAAGGCGCGGATTTTAGTCACCGGTTGCCTTACGGAATTAGACGGCGATATGATTAAGAATACCTACCCTAAGGCCACAATTGTTAAGAATACCAATAAGAAAAGAATTCTGGATTATTTACCATCTTTTGTTACCCAGAAAAATCGGTCATATCAGGAAGGAATATCTTTCTTTAGAGGCCACACCCGCGTTTTCTTAAAGATTCAGGATGGATGCGATAATCATTGTTCGTATTGTAAGGTGCCTTTGGTAAGAGGGACATCAAGAAGCAGGCCTTTAGAAAAGATTATTCGCGAGGCAGAAAGACTGGTAAGCTGCGGTTTTAAAGAGATTGTTTTAACCGGCATATGTTTAGGTTCCTATGGAAAAGATTTATCCGGTAAGATAAATCTTTGCACAGTAATTGACAACCTGGAAGCAATAGATGGGGTTTTACGTATCAGGCTAAGTTCTATTGAGGCAGGGGATATCAGCGACGGACTTATCGCAAGAATATCCGCCTCCAGAAAACTCTGTCCGCATTTACATATACCGCTTCAAAGCGGAGACGATGAGATGCTCAAGAAGATGAACCGCAGATACACTGGCGCTGAGTATTTTTCTCTGATTAGAAAAATCCGCGCTAAAATACCCGCTATCGCCATAACTACCGATCTCTTGGTTGGTTTTCCCGGAGAAACCGAAAAGAATTTCCAGAATACTATCAGCTTGCTCAAGAAAGTTAAACCTTTAAAGACGCATATTTTTTCTTATTCAGAGAGAGAAGGCACTATCGCGTCAAGGATAGGCGATTGCAATATACCTAAATTTTTAATCAAGGAAAGATTTTTAATCTTGAAGAAGATAACGGATGAATTAAGTCGTTTTTATAAAAAGCAATTCTTGGGCAAGAAAATAAGCGTTCTAATAGAGGGTCGTTCTAAAACACATCCGTATTACTGGGAGGGTTACACGGATAATTATATCAAGGTTTTCATTGATTCAGAAATGGATTTGGGAAATAAATTGGTTTTGGCAAAAGCAAAGACGCTAAATAATGATTATCTCATCGCTAAATTTTTAGCTATCCAATAGCCATGGCGCATAGATGCAGAGAGTGTTTTATCCCCGAGGACTATCCCAGAGTTAAATTAAATAGAGGAGTCTGCAATTTATGTTCCGCCATTACCAAAAAGCAAATTGAGAATTCTCGTTTAATCAGGGAAAAGTCTCGTCTGGAGTTTCAAGATATCTTAAAAAAACGCAGAAAGGCAAAATACGACTGCGTGGTTGCTTTTAGCGGAGGAAAAGATAGCTCTTATTTATTATGGTATCTAGTCAAGGAATACGGATTGAATCCTCTCGCAGTAACAGTTGATACCGGTCATTTAGGTAGCGTGGTTTTGGACAATGTTTACCTAGTCACTAAGAAATTAAAAGTGGATTATGAGATTATTGATGCTGTATTCCTATTTAAGATTATTTATAAAAAGGCATTCAAAGAGGGATTCTTTTCAGAAAGACAAGGTCTACCCTGCGCAATATGCTCACAGCTTGTACCGAATATTGTGGTTAATTTTGCGTTAAAAAAAGATATACCTCTTGTTATGAACGGTAAATTTGACCCTGAGAATCCACGTTTGTTTGATGTTGATACGCAGGATGATATAACAAATATAAAAAAAGGCTTCTTCGGGATAATAAGCAACGCCAGATTTTCTTCTCTTGTTTATGCCTCTAGAGAAAAAAAGAGTGTTCTCCCGCAGATTATTTCCCCATTAAATACAATAGATTACCGGGAAAATGATGCGATAAGGGTTTTATCCAAAGCTTTAGATATTAAAGACCCAAAGCAGTTTTATTCGCTTAATACCCTATGTTTTATCTCTCTGGTGACAATCTTTCTCTTTAAGAAGAAACTTGGTTTTAATCCATATTATGAAGATGTATCCAGACTAATCAGGTGGGGTGTCTGCGATAGGAGCAAAGTTAAACGTGAACTTGAGGAAACAGAGAGAAGGATAGCGGAAGATCCCCTTGTGAGAAACTCTATTTGTCGCTTTTTAGAGTCTTTGCTGTAATTCAGTCTTTTTGTCTTGACAGAGCTAAATAGTGTGTTAAAATAAAAATATATAAATTATTATGAGGAGGCTGGGTATGAAAAAAGATAGCGTATTGGAGAAGAATGAAAAAGAAGACTTTGTAAAATTGTGCGTTGACTCGAGGGTTTACTCAAAAGAGAGTATTTTTGCCGCAGGTTACATCTTTCTTGATCGGGCTTATATTTATCTGGATAAGGAAGCTGTGGATAAAATAGGAGTCTGGCTTTACCGTAAAGACAAAAAGGAGAATCTGGATATCCTGGGAAAGGAATTTTATAATGAGCTGCTTAATTACGCACATTATTTTAGCAGTCTAAAGACCAATGCCGAATCACTTAAGTTGATTTTACAAAGAGCGCTTTTTTCCGCGGCGCCGTCTATGGTTCAGGAAGCGGAGGAAAAAGAGATAGAGGATTTAATCAAAGAGCTAGAAGAAGAAGAGAAACAGGAATCAGGCAAAAAGAAATGACCTATCCATTCCTTCAGAGACAGGATGACGGCGTATTTGTTAAGCTGAATAAAGAGCTTTATCCACAGCCATTAATTGAACTGGCGATTAAAGAAGAGCCAGAAGAGATTCAGTGTTTTAAAAGCCATAAGGATTATTATCTGGTTAAGTTGAAGGATGTCACTAGCGAAGGTTGTTTAGCTTTTTTAAATTACCTCATCTATCTAAAGAGGAAATAAATTATGAGCCTAGCGACCCTGCCGCGGTTATCTTCTTCTATAAAACGCCTTGCCATTTTTGTGGGGTTCAGCTGTATTAATGACTGCCGTTTCTGTGTTGTTGCCGATAAGCGTTTGTTTGCGGATAAAACCACCTCTGAAATAAAAGAAGAATTAGCGGATGCCTATTTTAACGGTGGCAGGAGAGAAGTGGTTTTTACCGGCGGGGAGTGCACTATTAGACCAGATATATTTGAATTGGTAAAATTTGCCAAAGATATCGGGTATCTTTTAATAATGATTCAGACCAATGGGAGGATGTTTTCTTCCATTGATTTTTGTAAAAAAATGCTCGTTGCAGGGATGAATCAATTTTCTCCTGCCTTGCACGGCCACACAGCTGAGTTGCACGATTTTCTTACCCGCAGGAAAGGAAGTTTTCGCCAAACAGTCCTCGGTATACATAATATCAGGAAATTGACCAAAGGAAAGGTAAAGATATTGACTAATACCGTAGTTACTAAATACAATTACAGGTTTTTGCCGCAGATCGCTAATCTCCTGATTAAATTAGGCGTGCATCAGTATCAGTTTGCTTTTGTGCATGCCTTGGGAAATGCCCGGACATCCTTTAAAGAAGTGGTGCCGCGCAAAACAGATATACTTCCTTATTTGCAAAAAGGGCTGGAGCTGGGTGCGGGTTATGGCGTTAGGGTGATGGCAGAGGCGATGCCGCTTTGTCTTATGAAGGATTATGAGCAGTATGTTTCCGAATTTTATATACCACCCACTGAGGTACGGGAAGCAGGATATGTCATAAAGAGTTTTGAAGAAGTCAGAAAGACAGAAGGTAAGATGAAGTTTCCTCAATGCAGGATATGTAAATACGACGGTGTTTGCGAAGGACCGTGGAAAGAATATCCACAGTTTTACGGTTCCGGTGAATTCAAGCCGGTATTGAATTGAATATGAAAAAAAACGATTTTGCCATATTGCCGTTTAATTCCACCTTTATCAAAGGCAGGTATCTTTTATCAAACCAGCTAGGGGCATGGGATTTTTTGGATAGAGAAGAATTTAAAGAGGTTAGCTCTTATTCGTTAAGAAAAGACTCTCTTCTCTACAGAAGATTATATGAAAAAGGTTTGATTGCCGATAAGGATAATATAGAGCGCCTGTTGAGTGATTACAGGAGCTTGAACGCCAACTTGTTTGTTGATACTTCATTGCATAT
>JAMWCI010000006.1 GCA_023818655.1 Candidatus Omnitrophota bacterium | reverse complement strand
TTCCAAAGGAGGTGCGCTCCGTGATTTCTACCACTAATCACTTAGAGCGCTTCCTTGAGGAGATACGCAGGCGTATTAAAATACAGGGTTACTTCAAAAACGAACGCGGCCTTAACCTTTGGATTTTGGGCTTATAAAACATATAAACTTAAAACCAATAAAACAGCCTAAGAGAGATAGTTTAAAACAAAAGTGCGAAATATTGCTTGCTTAACTAAATTTAATGGGGTGTTGACAGGCTACTGTTAGAATAGTAAAATACAACCAGCGATGCAAGACCAAAACATAAACGAATTAAAGAAAAAATTATTCCAGCTTCTGAAAAAGGAAGCGCTGAAAAGGGGAAGATTTATTCTTTCTTCAGGCAGAGAGAGCAATTATTATCTGGACGGTCGTATCATTACACTTACCCCAGAAGGAGCTTATCTTACTGCCAGCATAATCCTGGAGATGATTAAAGGAAGAGACATTGTCGCTGTGGGGGGGCCAACGCTTGGAGCAGACCCTATTGTCGGGGCGCTGGTTATCCTCAGCTATATCAAAAAGATACCCATCACTGCATTTATTGTAAGAAAGACTCCCAAAGAACACGGCACCAAGCAGAGGATAGAGGGTCCTGGTTTACGCAAGGGAAGCCGTGTGATTCTTGTTGATGATGTAGCCACCACCGGCAAGGCCCTAATTGAGTCTAAGGAAATTCTGAACAATCTGGGCGTGATTGTGGACTCGGCAATTGTCGTCGTAGACAGGAATGAAGGCGCGCGGAAGAACTTAAATCAAGTAGGTCTCAGGCTAGAATCCATATTCACAATAGCCGATTTCGGCCTTTAATAATCCTTGTGCAAAGAAAAAAGATAGTAGTTGTAGGCGCTGGTCCAGCAGGCATAATGGCTGCTATACGTGCGGCAATGTTAGCTCAAGAGGTTGTGCTGGTGGAAAGGAATCCGGTTCTGGGTAGAAAACTCCTTTTGAGCGGTAAAGGCCGTTGTAATATCACCAACGCCTGCCAGCTGGATGCGTTTTTGGAAAGATTCTTTTCGGGCGGACAATTCCTTAGGGATGCCTTTAAGAAATTCTTCAATGTAGAATTGATGGCTTTTTGCGCAGAGAGCGGTTTAAAGCTGAAGATAGAAAGACAAAACCGCGTATTCCCAACGAGCGATAATTCCGCAACCGTAGTGAAATTTTTCAAAAGAGAGCTGTTAAAAAATAAGGTAGAGATTCTCTTTGGCAGGATTGTCGTGGATATACTTCTAGAGGGTAATAGGGTTAAAGGCACCGTGTTTAAAGACGGAAAGACTTTAAGTTGTGACAGGGTTATTCTAGCCACAGGTGGAGCTTCTTATAGTTTTACTGGTTCAGACGGACTGGGAATGAGGATAGCTGAAAGACTTGGGCATACTATTGTTAGGCTTCAGCCTGCCCTTGTTCCTTTGGAAACTAAACAAAGATATCCCCTGGAAGGGCTGACATTAAAGAATATCAGGATTAAGTTCAGCGACGGAAAGAAAGAGATAGTTTCAGGAATAGGGGAGTTGTTGTTTACATCTGCAGGTATATCTGGACCGCTTGTCCTTACCTTAAGTGGCAAGATCGCTACTTGGCTTAATGAAAGAAGGCGGGTTTACGCAGAAATAGACCTTAAACCCGCTTTATCAAGGGAAGAAGTTTTAGAGCGCCTTAATCGCCAGTTCCGGGAATATGCCCGGAAGAATCTGCGCAATAATACAAAAGAACTGTTGCCGGCAAGATTAGTTGATGTTTTTATTTCTTTGGCAAAAATCGCCCCAGAAAAAAAGGCAAGTTATATTACGCGCAAAGAACGGCAACGGTTAGCCGACCTGCTGAAGGGATTCCGCATGGATATTGAACGTACTGCGCCCCTAGAGGAGGCGATGGTGACTCAGGGCGGCGTATCTTTGAGCCAGATAAATCCGCGCACCATGGAATCGCGTATTGTTAAAGGTTTGTATTTTGCCGGTGAGATGATAGATGTGGATGCGGATACAGGAGGCTTTAATCTGCAGGCGGCATTCTCTACCGGTTATCTTGCCGGCGAAAGTGCCGCATTATCTTAATTGTATCTATAGCGTACGGAAGAAGCAAAAACCAATCTTATGAAAACCGTGAAAAGAAAGATATATCTGGCCACAGAGTCAAGGGCGCGCAGAGAGATATTTAAAATATTGGGATTAAGGTTTAAGGCTATGCCTGCGGGGATAAAAGAGGAGGAAAATATTGACGTTGACAATCTCAGCTATGCAGGTTTGGTGAAGATTAATGCTATGCAGAAAGCGCGGGGCGTAGCCGCAAGGATAAAAAGTGGAGTGGTGATTGCCGCAGATACGATAACCGTAAAAAACAATAAGATATTTGGCAAACCCAGAAATCTGAAGGAGGCCAGAGATATGCTTAAAGAGCTTTCTGGTGGACCGCAAGATATCTATACAGGTGTTGCCGTGTTGGATAAGGATAGAAAGATAGAATTAGTGGATTGTGAAAAAACCAGAGTCTATATGGATAAGTTAACCGATAAAGAAATAAAAAATTATCTTAGACAGATTAATCCTTTAAATAAAGCGGGCAGCTTTGATATTCAGGGAAAAGGCGCTTTGTTTATCCGACGTATTGAGGGTTGTTTCTACAATGTGGTAGGATTGCCTTTGAGAAGAGTGCGTCTTTTACTTAAGAGATTGGATGTAAAGATATTTATTTTCCTGCTGTTTTTCATCTGTCCTTTGTTTATATTCGGCTGTTCCACTGAATATAATATTGTTACCGGAGAGCAGGAAATTTATTATTATAATACGGACAAAGAAGTAGCCATGGGTCAGGCTATCTCTAGAGAGGTGGAAAAGCAATACAAATTAGCAGATGACCCTCTGGTTCAGAAACGGGTCAGGGATATCGGAAAGAAAATTGTTGCTGTCTGCGACAGAAAGGAGATAGATTATATATTTAAGGTATTGGAGGATAAAGAGGTAAATGCGTTTTCTCTACCCGGAGGTTTTATATATGTGAATACCGGGCTGATAGATAAAATAGCCAATGACAGCGAGCTGGCCTGTGTTTTAGGGCATGAGGTAGGCCATGTGGTTGCGCGGCACGCGATTAAAAAGTTGCAGGGCATGTACGGTTATTCTCTGTTGCGTTTAGTCATTGCTTATGCGTCTGGTTCAGGAGAAGTAGGTGCGACCATAGATACGGCATTTATGCAACTGATGCTTGGGTATTCTCGTGAGGATGAACTTTTAGCAGACCAATTGGGAACACGTTATGCAAGACTTGCCGGTTACGACTCGTCGGGAATGATTAGTTTTCTTAAGAAGCTGCAGGAAACTGAGCGGCGTCAGCCGCTACGGCCAAAATCATATTTCAAAACTCATCCTTATGTCCCGGACAGGATTCGCATTGTAAAACAGGAACTGGGCCAGACGATGAGTTTTGAAGATTACGTCAATATAGAAGACCAGCCGCATGAAGAGAGTGTCAGATAAAAAACATTTATTGATTCTGATTTTTGTTTTTTCTATTTTTTGCGTATTCTCTGCGCAGGCAGATATACGGGAGGAGAAAATGGAGGAAACCTTGGCTGCCGTTAATAATGAGAATGACGATAATCCCTTTGGGGTACTGGAGTTCTTACATTGGAATCACGCTTGGAATAATTATAAATATCCTTCGGTAAAAGAGATTACGAAAGCAGTCAAACTGATGAAAGAGGCAGGCGTGGGCTGGGTAAGAGTGGATTTTTTATGGAGCGATATCGAACCGCAGGAGGGTCGGTTTATTTTTGATAAATACGACCGCATTGTGGAAACAGTGACCCTTGCCGATATCAAGATACTGGGTATACTCCAATACAGTACGGATTGGGCCTCTGATTGCGGAAAGTGGAATTGTCCTCCGCGAGAGAATAATTTTTTTTTAAGATACGTCTCCAAAGTCATTGAACGCTACAAAGGCAGAGTCAGATATTGGGAACTCTGGAATGAGCCAGATTCTTCTATCTACTGGAAAAATCAGGATGGTCTGCGTTCTTACTGCGCACTTTTAAGGGAAGTTTACCTGACTGCAAAGAAGATAGACCCTAACTGCAAGATTTTAAATGGAGGTTTGGCCAACGGTATTGCTAGTGTCAATAATCTTTATGACCATGGCGGAAAAGGTTATTTTGATATACTCAATATCCATATCTTTGAGACGCCTTTGCATAAGAACGCGGTAAAAACAGTATTGGCTACCACTGCTACTGCCTATAAGATTATGTCCAGAAACGGAGATAGCGACAAGAAAATCTGGGTGACGGAGATAGGTTGTCCCGGGGTAAACAATCGGGAAGTAGCGGCGTGGTGGATGGGCGAGAATCCCACCGAGCGCCAACAGGCGCAATTTTTAAAAGAAGTTTACACAAAATTGCCCGAGCAAAAATACATTGAGAGAGTTTTTTGGGCGTTTTTCCGCGATTGCAAGAATCATTGGGGTAACGGCGTGGATTACTTTGGTCTGGTGCGCTGGGATTTTTCCAAAAAGCCAGCTTTCACCGCTTACGAGAGATGCTATTCTGTATGGAAAAAAACAAGGACAGATTAATTTTTGGATGGTTGCGATGGCTGTTAGCGCATGTTAAATTTATAATTACGAAAAACGAAAAAAAATTTACGAAAAACACTTGACAAAATTCGAGAAATGTGTTATATATTTAAGTGATGAAAAAAGAAGTCAAATACGGCGATGTTTTTGATGTTGACATAAATGAGCCGGTATATACCAGCGGCGTTATCCACCGGCTTTTAGGCATACCGGTCTGGGTGCTCAAGCAGCTTGATAAAGAGAACATTGTTCGTCCACCCAGAAAAAAAGGGAAATCGCGACTTTATTCTAAGGGTGAGTTGGATAGATTGAGCCATATTTGGTACCTGATGAAAGAAAAGAAGGTAAAGGTGGATGGTTTAAAAGTTATATTAGAGATTGAGAAGAAAATCTTTAAAAAGGATTAATTTTTTTTACTTTGGCATTGGTACTCCAATATAAAGAGTGCTAAAAAGAAAGATGATGAGGCGGTTAAAAAAACGCAAGAGAAGACAGATGAGTTTCAGCTGTGAATGTTAAATTGAAGAGAGGACAAAATAAATAATTTTGAAAGGGGGTGTTAACTATGGCGCTTATACCTTGGAGGCCAAGAGAAATGTGGTGGGATCCTTTTAGGGACCTGGAGGCAATTCAGAATGAAATGAACAGATTGTTTGACTCTTCTTTGTTGAGGTGGAGCGACCGTGATGTAGGCTTGCTGGAAGGCGCTTGGAGCCCAGCTGTAGATATCTACGATTCCAAGGGCAACGTTATGGTTAAGGCCGATATCCCTGGGATGAAAAAAGATGAAATAGAGGTTTCTGTTAATAAAGATATCTTGATAATAAAGGGAGAGAAGAAACAAGAGAAAGAAACAAAAGAGAAAGACTTTGTCAGGACAGAGCGTTTCTACGGTTCTTTCAACAGGGCAATTCGCCTTCCCGCGGAAGTGGATGCTTCTAAGGTAAACGCCACCTACAAAAATGGCGTTTTGGAATTGGTGCTTCCCAAGAAAGAAGAAGCAAAGCCTAAACAGCTTAAAATAGACATAAAGTAACGTCTCGTTTTCGAGACGTTACTTTAGGGTGCGGGGGAGGTGTTGAAGATGACCTTTGTTAAACACAGGGCAAGGCGGTTTGAGCCAAGGGTTATACAGCCTTTAGTTAATATACAGGAGACCGATAAAGAAGTCATTCTTGAAGCCGAGATGACGGGTTTAACCAGAGAAGATATAGCGCTTGAGCTTAAAGGAAATGAATTAACGATAAGAGGCAAGACGAGGGAGCAAGACGAAGTCGTGCCTAAAGGATATACTGTTATTCATAGAGAACGCTGTCCGCTGGAGTATGCAAGGACCTTTGTAATCGGGGAAGAAATTGACATGAACAAAATCGACGCTCAATATGAAAACGGTATATTAAGGGTAAGACTAGTTAAGTCCAGTCAGGATCAGCCAAAAAGAATTGAAATTAAAGATTAAACAGAGAATAGGCTTTAAAATTAAGGCTGCGGCATAAGCTCAGTGCCGCAGCTTAACAACCCGCATTCATAAGTGAATATCACAAGATGAAAAATCAGAAGATATTAATAGTTTTGATAATAATATTGAGTATCGGCTTAGTGGTTGAAGGGGCGTATCTGATTATCCTAAAGAAACGTATAGATAAGTTTGGAAATGTCGCGCTGAAAGTTGGCTCCTCGGTAAGTCTGTGGAAATCGCCGATTACAAGATTTATTCAGAGGATTTTTAATGATGACTGGCAACGGGATGATTTCTTTGTTGATAAATTTAAGCCATTTGAAGAAATGAGGCGAATGCATCAACGTTTTAACAAGATATTTGCCGAGAACCTAAAAAGAAACCTGGGAAGTCAGGGGTTATTGTCTTTTACTGAAGAAAATTTCTTTGAGCCGGATATAGATATTAGGGAAGACAAGACGCATTATACGATAACAATGGATTTGCCTGGAATGAATAAGGATAAAATAAATGTTGAAATCAAGAACAAAATACTTAAGGTCTCTGGCGAACGAGAAACCGTGCTTGAAGAAGAGAAGGCGGATAAGTTTTTTAAACAGGAAAGAAGCTATGGGCATTTTTCAAGGGTTATTTCACTGCCCGAGAATATAAAAGAGGATGAGATAACCGCAGATTATAAGGATGGAGTATTAACTATTAAGATTGCCAAAACAGCTGTCTATGTGGATAAAGAAGCATCAGGGAAAAAGATTCAGGTATTATAAGAGAGAAAATACAGAATTATCCGCAACAAATAAATAATCCGCAACATAAAATCCGAGCAAGAAAATAAGATTAAAATATTTTGTTATCTTAATTCGCAAAGGAGGTGATATTGTTTTTAGATGAAGAAGAGAAAAGTTGTTGGCAAAAAGGAATCTTTGGTGCGAAGGAAGATGCCAAATAAAAAAAACCCTGAACAGAAACAGGAAATAAAATCAGGCGTAAGCAAATGGGATATTCAAGGAAAGGAGGAGGCGTCTATGCAGATTACACCATTGGGAGACAGAATCTTGGTTAAACCTTTGGAGGCGGAAGAAAAAACCAGGGGAGGAATTATCTTGCCAGATACTGCCAAAGAAAGACCGCAGGAGGGCAGGGTAATAGCAGTAGGTAAGGGTAAGGTGTTAGAAGACGGCAAGATTCATCCGTTAGAGGTTAAGGTTGGAGATAGAATCCTTTATGGCAAATATTCGGGAACAGAAATAAAGTTAAATGATGAGGAGCATTTGATTATTAGAGAAGACGATGTCTTGGCTATCGTTGCCGATTAAAAAGAAAGAGAGGTGAATGTAGTAATGGCAAAACAACTGTGTTTTGGAGAAGAGGCGAGACAAAAGATATTAAAGGGCGTGGAGAAATTATCCAATGCGGTGGTAGTTACCTTAGGACCTAAGGGGCGTAATGTAGTCTTGGATAAGAAATTTGGGTCGCCCACCATTACCAAAGATGGCGTAACAGTGGCAAAGGAAATTGAGCTTGAAGACCCTTATGAGAATATGGGCGCCGAGATGGTGAAAGAGGTAGCAGAGAAGACCTCTGACACCGCAGGCGATGGCACTACCACAGCTACTCTTCTGGCGTACTCAATATATAAAGAAGGAATGAAAAATGTTACTGCTGGCGCTAATCCTATGGCTCTGAAACGAGGCATTGACAAGGCAGTTGAGGTGGTGGTGGATGAGTTAAAGCGAATGGCCAAACCTATCAAAGAGAAAAAAGAAACGGCTCAAATTGCTACTATTTCCGCCAATGGCGATGAAACTATAGGTAATCTTTTGGCTGATGCTATGGATAAAGTTGGTAAGGATGGTGTGGTTACGGTAGAAGAGGCAAAGTCTATGGCTACCACCCTTGAGGTAGTTGAAGGTATGCAGTTTGACCAGGGATACCTTTCCCCTTATTTTGTTACCGATGCCGAGAGGATGGAATGTGTGTTAGAGGAGCCGTATATTCTAATTTATGAGAAGAAAATATCTGCTGTTAAAGATATTATCCCTTTGCTGGAGAAAGTTGCCCAACAGGGTAGGCCTCTATTGATTATCTCGGAAGAAGTTGAAGGAGAGGCCTTGGCGACCTTGGTAGTCAACAAAATAAGAGGCACGCTTAATGTCTGTGCGGTGAAAGCCCCTGGTTACGGCGACAGAAGAAAGGCAATGCTGGAGGATATCGCGATTCTTACCGGTGGAAGAGCGATTATGGAAGATTTAGGGATAAAGTTAGAGAATCTCCAGATGTCTGATTTAGGTAAGGCAAAGCGGGTGAAAGTGGATAAAGAAAACACCACTATAATTGAAGGCGCTGGCAAAACCTCCGATATCAAAGGAAGGATTGAGCAGATAAAGAAAGAGATTGAGAAAACCGACTCTGATTATGACCGCGAGAAACTCCAGGAACGTCTGGCAAAGCTTTCTGGAGGCGTAGCGGTGATTAATGTAGGCGCTGCTACGGAAACCGAGATGAAGGAAAAGAAGGCGCGTGTAGAAGATGCGCTTCACGCAACCCGTGCGGCAGTTGAAGAAGGTATTGTCCCCGGGGGCGGCGTTGCGCTTTTAAGGACGATTCCTCGCTTGGATACCCTTAAACTTGAAGGCGATGAAAAAATCGGTGCGGATATTATCAGGCGCGCCTTGGAGGAACCAATCAGACAGATTGCGCAAAACTCCGGAGTGGAAGGCGTAGTTGTGGCGCAAAAAGTCAAGGAAGAAAAAGGCGCAGTTGGTTTTGACGCGGAAAAGCAGGAGTATACTGATTTGATTAAAGCGGGCGTAATTGATCCGGTAAAAGTAGTGAGACTGGCTATACAGAATGCTTCAAGTATTGCCGGATTGATGCTTACTACTGAAGCCGTAGTCTGCGAGCTCCCGGAGAAAGAAAAGATGCCGCCAATGCCGCCAGCTGGGCACGGCGAATATTAAAGAGAGACAAAAGTAAAACCAACGGGCTGCTGCCAATAATGGCAGCAGCCCGTTATCGCTACAAAATAGTAAGAGCTATGATGACAAGAGAAGTGCCTTTAGAGAAACTTTTGGATAAATGCAGTAATTCTGTTTATAAACTGGTAAATTTGGCTTCTAAGAGGGCAATAGAGATTTCTGAAGGACAACCCAAGCTGGTTGAGGTAGGGGCGAATGTCAAGTCATCTACTGTTGCTTTGCTTGAGATTGCTGAAGGAAAAGTAAGATTAAGTAAGAAATAAATAACCATGCATGAGAATATACTCAAAAACATAGATATTATGGCGCTAGAGAAGGAATACGGTGTGTTGAAACGCTCAAAAGGCAATTATCGCTGTCGCAAGTGCCTTATGACCGATGGTTACAGCGATGAAGAAAAGAGATGCCGTTGGTGCGGGCAGGACCTTTTTGAAATGGACAAGGTATGAGTTCAAAAAAGAGATTAAAGATTAAATTCAGGCAGAGACTAAAGAGGCGTCGCAGGCGGATTAACCTTTTAGAGAAAGGACTTGACCCCAAAGAATATTTTTACGGCAAATACTACATTGGAGGGGATAAGGCACAGACATTAATTTAATTAGTGTTAGGAGTGCACCTATGACCAAGGAGACAAAATGTAGAAGGCATAAATATATATGTAAAAAAATAGAAACGTTTCCCTCAGGCACAGACTTCCCCTTAGAATGTAAATTTTGTGGCAAGATATATTTTACTGATAGTCCGTTAGTTTTTAAGACAGCGTCTCTTAAGACGCTAAGCATCTGCGCTGCTTGTCAAAGGAAGCTGCATTGCGTTGGATGCAAACAGAAGTTCACATTAGAGGAATTCTTTGTTGGAGAATGCATTCGATGCGGAGATATAAAATTCTACTGCAGGAAGTGCAGTAAAAAATTGCCGACTTTACCGTTAGGGCTCCAGTTGCAAGAAGAGGTTTTGCGCAAGATGCAGGCACTGCTGAAAGATTATATGCCGGAGATTGGCGATAGTCTTCCAAAAAATTTAAAGGATCTTAAAAAGTTCAAAGGCATCGGCGATATCCCCGGATGTCTTTTTCTTTATTTCAATATCATTTTGCCTTCGGACTTTAGCGAATTTAACAATGAAGAAGAGGATGACGCGGATTGGTGGAAGAAATGAGGCAATTTGAAAAAATGACCGCCACACATCTGTATTGTGCCAACTGTGGCAGGTCTATGCCAGTGCAAGAAACACTGCTTTTGGTATTGCCTGACGGAGAGCTGTACGATTATCGCTGTGTGCAATGCCATGAGTCAGTCGGCAGTCGCAAAGAGACAAAACGAACATCCCTCGGAATAAAATACGGATAAATTTAATACAATGGATATTGGCAAGTGTGTTTACTATGTTTCCCAAGGGTTATTTTTTGTAATATTAAAGATAGTTTTCCGATTGGAGATAAAAGGAAAAGAAAACATACCTTCGCAATGTCCTGCCATATTAGTCGTCAATTACACGAGTCTTCTTGATCCTTTCGTAGTTACCTGTTGCACAAACCGTATAATACATTGGTTAGTAGCAATTTGGGTTTTTCGTATTAAACCTTTCTCTTTTTTTGCTAAACGAATCCCTTTTTTTAAGGTAGAGCCGGGTAAGGGTAGCAATAAAGAAGCGCTGAAAGAGGCCAGGCGTCTTTTAAAACAAGAGCGGATTATAGGCGTATTCTCAGAAGGACGATTATCAAGAAATGGAAAATTAAATACATTTCTTTCAGGCGCAGCTTACCTTGGACTTAAATCCAAACCCCCTATTATCCCTTTATATATAAATGACGTTTATAATGTGTCCGGTTATGAGAATAACTTTTTGAAATTGCCTAAAATTTGCGTTATAATTAGAGAAAAATTCTTTCTTAATGGCGTTTACAATCCTGTTTATAAAGATGACATTGCGCTAGGTAGCGAATACATTAGAGATAGAATCGCAATCTTAAAGAACAGCTCCCTAAGAAATAAATATATACCAAAAAGGAGATAGTTGCTATGTTGGCGAAACTGCTGAAGAAATCATCTGTAGTTTTACTGGTATTAAGTGCCGTTTGGAAAATTAGTTACGCTTCGGAGATAAATAATCGCCAGACCCCTGTCGTTAAAGTTGTTAAAGGTTCATCCGCAGCGGTAGTGAATATCAGCACAGAGAGGGTTTTATTCCTTAGGCAGAATCCGCTTTGGGGCAATTACGGAGGGGATTTGGATACCCTGTTTGACCAGTTCTTCTCGCTTCACGGAATGACGCAGGCTATGAAGCTAAAGAGCGTAGGCTCGGGAGTCATTATAGATAAAAGCGGGCTTATTGTAACCAATGCCCATGTCGTCAATATGGCTGATTCCATTTATGTTATTCTAAACGACGGTATGCAGGCAAAGGGCAAGGTGTTGTATGAAGATTCCGAAGAAGATTTGGCTCTTATTAAGATTACGCCCCCTAAGGAGCTTACTGAGGCCGTATTGGGCCAAACAAAAGACCTTATGCTCGGTGAGACTGTGGTTGCCATTGGCAATCCCTTTGGCCTTGAAAATACTGTTACCTCCGGCATCGTCAGCGGCAAAAACAGGAAACTGTATTCTACATATGGAGAACTGATTGCCGACAGCTTGTTACAGATCGATGCCCCTATTAACCCCGGGAACAGCGGAGGGGCTTTATTTAATTTAAATGGCGAGCTTATCGGGATAAATTTGGCAGTAGTGCAGTATTCTCAGAATATAGGTTTTGCGATTCCAGTAGAGAAAGTGCGAAAATTAATTGAAGAATATAAGCGGAACGCAAATATTCAGACGAAACGCAAGAGGGCCAATATCTTTCCGCATTCCCAGTCATCTCCCGTTATTCCATCCTTGGATGAGCAGGACCGGGACTCCTGGGATGAAATTAAACGCATGCAGAAACAGATGAATTTATTGATGCAGGATGCCTTCAATCGTTGGGGCAGCCAGAGGGGGATGTTTAAAGGCGATATCTTCTACGATGCTCAATTGGATACGCAGGAAACAGATGATGAATATATTTACAAGATAAATATTTCCGATTTGAACAAAGATAAAATTAACGTGGAGATAAATAGAGGCACAATTACCGTAAGCGGAGAATACGCGGATAGTTTGCAGGAGAATGGCGCCGGCAGACGTTTGAGCTCGCAGACCTTTGGTTATTTTTTAAGGAGCATGTTGCTGCCGTCAGACGCCGATGAAAAAAGCATAACCTCAGAAGTCAAAGACGATGTTATTATTATCCGCGTCAAAAAGAAGCAGGCGAGGTAATTATCGAAAAAAGTTTTTTATGAGGTATAATCCTGTGCATAAAAAGGAATACGGTGAATTTATCAAAAAATGAGGATAATTAAAATCGTGCCGCAAACGAAATCAAAGGAGGTAGGCGATGGATACAGGAATTACTGTTATTAATGAAAAAGTAAAACAAGAGAGCAGTTTTGTCATAAGTCTTAAACATGAGATAGAAAAGATTATTGTCGGACAGAAATACTTGATTGAACGCCTTTTGGTTGGATTGTTGGCTAATGGCCATATGCTTGTGGAAGGCGTTCCAGGTTTGGCGAAGACCCTTTCCGTAAAAACCCTTGCTCAGGCAATAAATACCAAATTCCAGAGGATTCAGTTTACCCCGGATTTACTTCCCGCCGACCTTATTGGAACGCTTGTCTATAATCCCAAAGATGGCACCTTTACCACTAAAAAAGGACCTATATTTGCCAATATCATTTTAGCTGACGAGATTAACCGCGCCCCGGCCAAGGTGCAGAGCGCGCTGTTAGAGGCGATGCAGGAGCGTCAGGTTACTATCGGAGAGAATACCTTTAAGTTAGATGAGCCATTTTTGGTAATGGCTACACAAAACCCGATAGAACAGGAAGGGACATATCCTTTACCCGAAGCGCAGGTTGACAGATTTATGCTTAAAATAAACATCACCTACCCCAATAAAGAGGAAGAGCGCAAAATCCTGAAAGAGATGAGCGTTACGGATAAAGAGATAAAAGTTTCTCCTGTAGTTGGTCCCGAAGACATTAAGCGCGCCCGCAAAGTAGTTAATGAAATATATATGGATGAAAAGCTTGAGAAGTACATCCTGGATATTGTTTTTGCTACAAGAGAACCGGAGAAATATAAGTTAAGCGACTTAACAAATTTAATTCAATACGGCGCTTCTCCCCGCGCCAGCATTTATCTGGCGCTGGCTGCAAAAGCTTATGCATTTATCCAGGGTAGAGGCTATGTTACACCGCAGGATGTCAAGTCTATCGGTCCGGATATCTTAAGGCACCGGGTGATTGTCAGTTATGAAGCGGAGGCGGAGGAAAAAACCGCTGAAGATATTATTAAGAGGATATTTGAGGAGGTCGAGGTTCCTTAAATGATTCCCAAAGAGATTTTACAACAGATTAGGCGGATTCAGATAACTACCTCGCGGATGGTTACGGATGTGTTTTCCGGACAATACCAGAGCGTATTTAAGGGAAGGGGTATGGAGTTTGACGAGGTACGTCAGTATCAGGTAGGCGATGAAATCCGTTCCATTGACTGGAATGTAACCGCGCGCATGGGGCAGCCCTATGTCAAAAAATTTATGGAAGAAAGAGAATTGACAGTGATGTTGCTGCTGGATTTATCCGCCTCTTCCTATTTCGGCACAATTAATAAATTAAAAAGGCAGATTGCCGCAGAGATTTGCTCGGTTTTGGCGTTCTCGGCAATCCGCAATAATGACAAGGTAGGGCTGATTATCTTTACAGATAGAATAGAGAAGTTTATCCCGCCCAAGAAAGGTATAAGTCATGTGCTGCGCATTATTAGAGAGGTTTTGTATTTTAAGCCGCAAGGGAAAAAAACTGATATACCTCAGGCATTGGAATATCTCAATAAAGTATGCAAAAGAAGTTCCGTTACTTTCATTATCTCCGATTTTTATGATATTGATTTTGAGAAACCGCTCTCCATTGCCAATAAGCGTCACGATGCGGTGAGTATTACCATAACCGACCCCAGAGAGTTGGATTTGCCTGATATAGGTATGGTACAATTTGATGACCCGGAAACCGGAAAAACTTTTGAACTGGATACCTCAAATGAAACCTTGCGCAGAAATTTTCGGGAGAATGCCTTAAAGATAATAGAGGAACGCAAAAAAATATTTAATAGATTAGGGGTAGATAATGTAGATATACGATTGGATGTTCCCTATAACCGAACATTGTTTAAGTTCTTCCGCATGCGGGAAAGGAGGTTGCGTTAAATGCGTCAGGTTTTCTTTTTTATGGTTATTATTCTGATGTTAGCGGTTTTGACACTTTTGGTGGTAACTTTACCTGTGCGGATAGTAAAACCTGCAGGGCAGGTTTCTTTTTCCGCCAGCGCAAGCCAGATAGATTATGCGAATAAACTTTTAAGCAAGGGCTTAAAGAACGAGGCCGCGGAAGCTTTGGAGGAATATCTGGCATCTGGCAATATAGAATCAAAAGAAGCGGCCCAACTTTTATATAAGTTAGGCGGTATTTATATGGAGTTATATAAATACGAGAAGGCGCTGAGGAGTTTCTATAAGGCTGAGATGCTTGAGCCTAAAGCGGAGTTTTCCGGAGAGATGAGCCAGAAGATTGTAGAGGCCCTGGAAAATCTGGGAATGAGCAGTCAGGCTAAATACGAGCTGGAGGCGCGAACTTCTCTGGACAAGGAGCAGCAGGCAAAAGGAAGGGTGGTCGCACGTATCGGAAAGAAAGAAATAACCGATGCAGAAATAGACGATACTATTAAGAATGTCCCTCAGTGGATGAGAAAGACCTTGGAGGAACCGGCAAGAAGACGGGAGTTCATTAGAAACTATGTCGGGCAGGAAGTTCTCTATACAAAAGCAAAACGTTTGGGGTTGGATACAAAAGAAGAGACTCGCAAGATGCTGGAGCAGTTAAAAAAACAAATTGTAGTGGAAAGTTTTTTGGCCAGTCATATACAGGCAAAGATGGATAAGATTAGCCCGGAGGATATCAAATTATATTACGAAGCTAATAAAGATAACTATACAGAGCCAGCGCAGATAAAAGCAAGTTATCTAATTTTTGAAAATGAATCACAAAAAGATGAGATGATTCAAAAACTCAAGAAGCACGAGGGAAGCCCTAGGGAGGTTACCATTAGGGAAACAGACACAAGCATTCCCGGTATTGGCGAGGCAAAGGATATTATCGCCGGATTATTTCTTAAAGAAAAAGACCAGATAAGCGACCCTTTGAAGATAAAGGATAAATTTTATATTTTTTACATTCTAGAGAAGAAGCAAAGACGTCAAAAGAGCTTTGAAGAGGTCAAGCCAGAGGTTGAATACGAATACAAGATGAAGAAGCAACGGGAGATAGTCGATGATCTGCTGAAGAAAGCCTTGGAAGAAGAAGAGGTAGAGATTTTTGACTCTGTGGATAAGAATGAGACCAAAAAGAATAATTAATTTAATTGGCGTTATTTTTTGCGCGAGTTTATTTTTAAGAAATGGTAGTCTGCTTTTTGCAGCTCAAGAAAATGCAAAGAAAAATCCAGAGATTGAAGCGAATGCCGCGGTGGACAAAACCTCAATACAGATAGGTGATAAAGTCACCTATACAATTACAGTAAAGGCTAAAAAGGATATTGAGGTTGAATTTCCCAAAGGTTTGCCGGAAAACTTATCCGGATTTTCAATTAAGGACTTTGGTTCGTCGCAGAGAGGCCTCTTGGGAAAGAATGTTTTTAAGCAGTGGTATCTTTTGGATACCTATGTTAGCGGCGAACACATAATTCCGGCCGCGGAAGTCAAATACCGCGTTAAAGAACAAAGTGATTGGCGTCAGTTAAACGTAAATGAAGTAAAGTTAGAGGTTAAAAGCCTGCTAGATAATGCATCAGAGCGGGCTGATATCCGCGATATAAGAGGCCCGAGGAATTTTGCGGAGAAGATATGGCTCTATGTTTTGGGGCTGTTGGTTTTTGTTTTAATTTTAGGAGGAGTTTTTGGTTTTATTTTTTTGAAGAAGAAGAAATTTGAATCTGAGACTCCGTATACGCCTGCGCATATTATTGCTTACGCAGCCTTGGCGGAATTAGAAAAAAAAGATTACCTTCGCCATGGGCAAACCAAGGCTTATTATACAGAACTTTCAGATATTGTGCGTCATTATCTTGAGGACAGGTTTAATATCCGCGCCCCTGAGATGACTACCGAAGAATTTCTCATTAAGGTTAGAGAAGATGGTAGTTTATCGGTTGAACATAAAAGTTTGTTGCGCGATTTTCTCACCAATTGCGACCTGGTTAAATTTGCAAAGTATCAACCTGCTCAGACAGAAGCGAGCTTAGCCTTTGCCTCGGCAAAAAAGCTGATTGACCAGACCAAACAAGAAGATTTAGGCTGCAAATGATTATTATTCAAAATCCCGCATTTTTTTTACTGATTCCTGTAGCCGCAGGAATTATTTATTATTCTCTACGTAAAAATAGAGCCCCGGGGATTCGTTTTTCTTCAGAGAGGTTTTTGGCCATAGGTAGTCTTACCTTTAAAAACTTTTGCAGCCGATATATCTGGGTTTTGCGTTTTTTGGTGTTTGTGTTTTTGGCTCTTGCCTTGGCAAGATTCCGCCTACCTATTGAAGAATCAAAGATTCAGACCGAGGGCATTGATATCATACTCTGTCTGGATACTTCCACTAGTATGCTGGCAGAGGATTTCACTCTGCGTGGCAAGAGGGCAAACCGCTTGGATGTCGTAAAGGATGTGGTGGAAAACTTTATTCTGGGAAGAAAAAATGACCGTATTGGCATTGTCGCTTTTGCTGCCAGGGCATATACCGCAAGTCCCTTAACCCTTGATTACGGCTGGCTGCTTGAGAATCTTAAGCGCATTAAAATCGGAATGATTGAAGACGGGACTGCCATTGGTTCGGGGTTGTCTGTTAGTCTTAAGCGGCTGGAAAACAGCAAGGCAAAAAGCAAAATCGTGATTCTTTTAACCGACGGGATAAACAATGCGGGCAAGGTTTCTCCTGCCTTGGCTGCGGAGGCAGCCAAGGCCTTAAAGGTAAAAGTGTATACCATCGGCGCAGGCACCAAAGGTCTGGCGCCATATCCAGTGAAAGATTTCTTTGGGAATATCGTGTATCAGCCGGTAAAGGTAGAGATTGATGAAGACACCCTGATGAATATCGCCTCCAAAACAGAAGGCAGGTATTTCCGCGCCACAGACACCAAATCGTTAAAAGAAATCTATGCCGAGATTGACCGTATGGAAAAAAGTCCTATTGAAGAAAAGGGATATATGGAGTACCAGGAATTATTTCCTGTATTTTTAAGTATCGCTATGGTTTTTTTGCTGCTGGAGGTCATATTAAGAAACACAATTTTGCGCAAGATTCCTTAAGAGGGATCATTCGATTTCTTCATGACTTATGGTGAACCAACGTAACAAATAGAACTATGAGATTCGTCAATATACAGGCAGCACAACTTTTCTGGTTAATTATTGCGCTGACAGGTTTCTTTCTTTGGGTAAGCTCAAGAAGAAAGAAGGCCCTGCAAAGATTTGCCGACAAAAATCTTTTAGCTACGCTACTTGCCTCTTTTGATGTCCGCAACTACAGATTAAAACAGGTTTTGCTTATTATTGTTTTCTCGCTGATAGTTTTTTCTTTGATGCGTCCGCAATGGGGTTTTAAATGGCAGGAGATAAAACGCAAAGGTTTGGATATATTGGTTGCAGTGGATGTATCTAAGAGCATGTTGGCAGAGGATATAAAGCCAAGTCGCCTGGAGCGGACAAAACTGGCATTGGCAGATTTTGTCAAACATCTTAAAGGCGACCGCATTGGCTTGATTGCTTTCGCTGGAAGCGCTTTTTTGCAATGTCCGCTTACCGTAGATTATAGCGGGTTTCTTTTATCGGTAGATGCGCTTGATATAAATACTATTCCTAAAGGCGGAACTTCCATCTCAAGCGCTATCCGGCAGGCTTTAGAAAGCTATGAAGGCGGACTTAAGAAGTATAAAGTATTGATTATTATTACTGATGGCGAGGACCATGAAGGGGATGCGGTAAAAGTTGCGGAGTTGGCACAGAAGGAAGGAATAAAAATATTTTGTATTGGCATTGGCACGAAGGAGGGAGAGCTTATACCAGTAACTGACAGGGATGGCAACAAGGCCTTTTTAAAGGATAAAAGCGGAGCGGTGGTAAAGAGCCGTCTTGATGAAGCCGCTCTGCAAAAAATAGCCCTGACCACAGGAGGAAGCTATGTGCGCGCAAGCACAAAAGAATTTGGGTTGGAGTTGATTTATAAAGAGAAGCTCTCGCAAATGGAGAAAAGAGAGCTGGAAAGTAAAATGGCAAAACAATATGAAGAGCGTTTTCAGATACCGTTAACTATAGTCTTTTTTCTTTTGACGATTGAGTTTATTTTAAGTGATAGGAAGAAGAATACGTTATGAGGGAAAGATTAGAGACGATATTTATCTGCCTTTTGGCTTTTGTGTTTAGTTATTCAACCTGCCTTGCTGCCAGCGATGCCAAGAGAAATGTTAGAGAGGCAAATCGGCTCTATAGACAGGGAAAACTTGATGAAGCGTTGCAACGATATAACGCCGCGAGTGTTGCCATGCCAGATTCTGATGTTGTAAATTTCAACATAGGGACAGCATACTATAAAAAACAAGACTATCAGAAGGCAATAGAGTTTTTTACTAAGGCTTTAACCAGCGAAGACAGGAAACTCGAAGCAGATTCCTTATACAATCTGGGGAATAGTAAATATAAGTTGGGTAAACTTAAAGAGAATACGGATTTATCGGGGACGGTCGCGCTTTTGCGTGAATCGCTGGATTATTACAAGAGAGCAGTGGAGTTAGACCAGAAGAATACCGATGCGCGTTTTAACCATGAGTTTGTGGAAAGGGAACTTAAGGTTTTGCTAGATAAATTAAAACAACAACCCAGTCAAGATAAACAAAAAGAAGAAAAACAGCAGCAGGAAGAGAAGGAGGGAACTTGTCCTGTTGGTAAAGAAAAAGAGGAATCAGCTCAAAGAAACGAACAGCAACAAGAAAAAGAAGGTCAAGAAGGGCAATCGCAGCAAGAACAGAAAGAGGAAGAAGCAGCTACCGCCGAAGGAGCAGAACAAGAAGAGAAGAACAAGGAGTTATCCGAAGAGGAGGCGCGAGCGCTTCTAGAGCGCTACGGCCAAGATGAAGTAGCCCCGGATTATACGGATAGACGCACCATGGGCTACGATAGAGAGATATTAAAGGATTGGTAATGGGTAAGCAGAGAGCGCAGGGTCTGGAGCGCAGAGTTAAAATGCAGAAGTTTAAGCTTTTAAGTTTTATTCTCGCGTTTTGCATTTTACCTTTTATGTTGGTTTGTTATGCCTCCGATATTCAATTTGAGGCAACGGTTGACCGCAATAAAATAGCGCTGGGTGAAGCGTTTCAGTTAAATCTTGCCTTTCACGGCACGCAAAACGTATCTCCTCCCGGCATAGATAAAATAGAAGGCTTTGAGATGCGCTATGTCGGGCCTTCAACGATGGTTTCCATAGTAAATGGCGTAGTCACCAGTTCCATAACCCATATTTATACTTTAATCCCCTTAAAAACAGGGATATTTACCATAGGACCGTTTTCGGTAGATATGCAAGGTAAAACCTTAACCTCTAAGCCCATAACCATAGAGGTGGTTTCCGCTTCTTCCGCAGGACAGTCTTATTCTCGCCAGCAATCCCTAGATGAAAATGTTACCACAAAAATAAACTCAGAAGAGTTAAAGGATAGGATATTTTTAGTTTTGAGCGCGGCTAAAAGAAAGGTATACCTAAATGAAGTCATTCCTTTAACCATAAAACTTTATATTAACCGCCTGAGCGTACGCGATATTCAGTTTCCGGTAATAGAAACAAATGATTTTTCCATTGAAAAATTCGGTCAACCCAGGCAGTACCGCGAGGAACTGGGTGGAGTTTTATATGATGTGATTGAATTTACCACTGACATGTTCGCGATAAAACCTGGCGAATTTAGCCTGGGTCCGGCAAAATTAAAGTGTAATTTAGTGGTACGCCGGCAAGCTCAGCGCAGACGAACTCATTTAGACGACGACTTCTTCGGTGGGTTCTTCAATGACGATATCTTTGATAACTTCTTTGGCAGGTATGATGCTTACCCTTTAGAATTAAAATCCGCGGAATTTCCGATTACGGTTTTACCGTTACCAGAAGAGGGAAAGCCGGAAGGCTTTGATGGAGCGTTGGGCGATTTCCAATTAAATGTTACAGCTACGCCCCTAGAAGTGAAGGCAGGAGACCCTATTACCCTGAAGATGACCATAAGGGGAGAGGGGAACTTTGATAGCGTCAAATCGCCTAAGTTGCAATCTAAAGACGGTTTTAAGGTTTATGACCCGCAGGTTAAACAGAATGAATCTGAAAAGATATTTGAGCAGGTTATCATTCCTGAATCCGAGAAAATAACCCATATCCCGCAGATAAGTTTTAGTTTTTTTAATACTGAGAGCGGACAATATGAAACCTTAACGCACCAACCTATCCCGATAACAGTATTTAAGGTCGATGAGAGCCAGACAAAATTAATAGAACTGCCCCAGACTCAGGTCAAGGCCGTAGAAAAGGAGGAGTTGGGAAGGGATATAATTTACCTGAAAAACTCACCCGGACAATTCAGGAGAATCGGCCGTTATCTTTATAAGAGTTTGAGCTTCTGGTGTTTGCAGGTTTTAAGCTTTATAATATTCTTGAGTGTGCTTATTCTTCATCTTAGGCAGCAAAGATTAAGCAGCGACCAACGTTATGCGCGCAGGTTGCAGGCCCCTCTAAAAGCAAAAAAGAGCTTAAAAGAAATTGAGAGGTTGTTGCGGGAGAAAAAGACAGAGGCATTTTTCAATGCGGTATTTAAGACAATCAGAGAATATCTGGCGGATAGATTTCATCTGCCCGCAGGAGGCATAACCGCGGATACTTTTGAAGAGGTAGCCAAAGAAAGAGGCATTGCCCAAGAGGCCTTGGAGAAAATAAAGAAGATTTTTACGGCTTGCGATATGGCTAGATACGCGCCCGGGCAATTTAACCCGAAACAAATGGAGGCAATCTTTCAGGACTTAAAAGAGATTATTGTTTATCTGGAGAGGCAAAAGATATAACGATATGAAAACCAAAAAGATACGCGCTAATAATATCTTTATTTTATTCGCCATGTTCTTCTTATCTTTTTTAAAGATAGGATTAGCTTTTAATACTGAGCAAACGAGCGCTTTTAACCGCGCCAATGTTTATTATGAACAGGTTAATTACGACGAGGCAATCAAGGAGTACGAAAGCATACTTGGTGCCGGATGGGAAAGCGGCAACCTTTACTATAATCTGGGCAACTGTTATTTTAAAAAAGGACAGCTTGGCATGGCTATATTTTATTATGAAAAGTCCAAGAGACTTATTCCGTTGGATAGAGACTTAGAGTCTAATTACGCATATGCCTGTTCATTAATCAAGGGGCAAAATGTCAGTCTTCAGAGAGGTTTTTTATCTAGGGTCTTAAATAATCTTTTTGGAAAATTTACCCTTGATGGCTTGACGGTTTTGCTGAGCGCGCTTTATATACTGATTCTTATCGCCATTTTAACAGGTTTTATGTTTAGGCCGTTTAAAAAACAAGCATTGATTATCGCTGCGGCAATCGGAGTATTTTTTATCGCAGGTTTTACAGGGTTAACAGAAAAGATTGCCATCTTGAATAAAGAAGGAGTGGTAGTAGTTGCGCAGGCCGATGCCAGGTTTGAGCCAATGGATAAAGCCACTGTCTATTTTACTCTCTCCGAAGGGGCGAAGGTAGAGATAATTTCTTCTAAAGATAATTGGTATAAGATAAAGCGTCAAGATAATAAAATCGGCTGGATACAAAAGAGCGCCTTGTCTATTTTTTAGGATAAATTACTAAATGGGGTCAGAATTATTTTTTAAGAAGAAATATAAAGATATCGCTGTTTCTAATCCTTGAAAAATAGCCTTTTGGCTCAACCCTACACTATGGTGCGGAAGGAGGGAGTTGAACCCTCATGAGGTTATCCTCACAGCGCCCTGAACGCTGCGTGTCTGCCATTCCACCACTTCCGCATAAGGCTAAGTATAACGTATGGCTCGCCTCCTGTCAACTTTATCCTTCCTCTGTCTTTATTATTATCCGTATGCAGCCCAAATAAAAATTGCGAGATAAATTCTTTATTGTTATAATACTATTTTTTGAGGAGAACAAATGTTCATTCAGTCCTTTAAAATTACAGTCCTTGCAGTAAGCCAGATTTTTCTTATGGCTGCGGTGGGATATTTCCTGGTGCGTAGAAACCTGCTCGGTGAAGATGGGTTAAGGTCATTAACCCGCATGGTTATTGAAGTGGTTTTCCCTTGCCTAATTATTGCGCAACTCCTGAAAAACTTCAGCTTCAGCTTGTATCCTAAATGGTGGGTTTTCCCCTTGGTTAGCGTTGTTATTACTATTGTCGGCTTAGCCGTAGGTTGGCTGTTTCTCTGGCTTGACAAAGAGGTTAAGAGCAGGGTTCAATTTTTAAGTCTGGTAGCTTTTCAGAACTCCGGGTATCTTCCATTGGCCCTCGTAGCTAGCATGCTGCCAAAAACGACAGCAGAGACGATGTTTATATATATTTTTCTGTTTCTTTTAGGTTTTGATCTTATTATCTGGTCATGGGGGGTATATCTTCTTGCGCATGAGGGAGGGAAAAAGTTTGAGTTATTTAGTCTCTTTAGCCCGCCGGTGATTGCGAGTTTAACAAGCCTGCTGTTGATATTTTTCGGTTGGCATAAATTCATTCCCGCGTTTATCTTGAATCCTGTAGAAATGATAGGCAACTGCACCTTGCCGTTAGCCATGTTTATCGTTGGCGGTAATCTGGCCTCTATCTGCCTTGGTCATATTGACAGAAAAGAGATGCTTATTATCTGTCTGGCAAAATTGGTTATCATGCCGCTAGTCGGGCTTTTTGCCGTTTTTTACTTCGGAATATCCGGGCCATTAGGATTATTGATAGTTATGCAGCTGGCTATGCCGCCGGCCACTTCTTTATCTATAATAATAAAGCATTACCGCAAAGAGGATTGGCTTATTAGTCAAGGGGTATTCTTTGGCCATATCTTAAGCATCTTTACTATTCCCATATTTTTAAGTTTATATTTTACCCTTGATATGGTAAAATGAATAAAATTATTACCACTAACCGCAAGGCATTCAGGGATTACCATATTCTGGAAACTATTGAATGCGGGATAGAATTAAAAGGCAGCGAAGTAAAGTCTATAAGGGAAGGCAAAATCAATATCAATGACAGCTTTGCGCGCATAGATGGGGGCGAGGTCCTGCTTTACAACGCGAATATAACTCCTTATACGCAAGCTAGTTACTTAAATGTTGAGCCCATTAGGCAGCGTAAACTGCTTTTACATAAGAGGCAGATTAATAAACTTTCAATGCAGCTGGCGCAGAAGGGTCTGACCCTTGTGCCGTTAAAGGCGTATTTTAACGCGAGGGGTTTTGTGAAAATAGAACTGGCGCTTGCCAAAGGAAAGAAGCTTTACGACAAAAGGGAAGATATAAAGATTCGGGAGGCAGATCTGGCGGTGCGCCGGGCGATGAAATTCCGAATAAAAAAATAAAAAATCAGGGGGGTGAATTAGGCTCGACTTAGATAAGCCGGGTAAAAGCAGCATGCCGCGGACGCAGGGTTGGCCGCGTTAACAATCCTTGCAAAAAATAAACGCAAACAGACTAACGTCTGCTTCGGTAAACTCGCTTAGACCAGCAATGGTCCCAGCGGGCGTACCGACGTTCGCAGTCCTTCCTCACTAAGCAGGAAGGCCTCAATCCAGGGTTTGCCTGTGGCCTTGGTTTGAGCCGGTAACAGGCTGGTTTTCCGTTTTGCCTTTGGGCGGAAGACGAGATGATAAAAGGCTGCGGCTTCGGCAATCCTGTTTACCGGAGTACCGAGGATTAAGCAGAAAAGATAAACTAAGCATGTAGCGGCTCTTATCCGATTGTTTAAGGACGGCGGTGCGATTCCGCCCACCTCCACCAGTTTGGGAATTGGGGTAAGAATTAATTTTTTTAAGAAGAAACAGAGATATCGTCACTTGTAATTTTTGAAAAATATAAATGAATCAACGCAATGACAGAGCTGATATTTATTCATGGTGTAAATCAACAGGTTACCGGCTATAGCAGCGGGCTTTATAATTTAATCCTGAAGAACTATAAAGACATACTCAAAAATAAGGGGTATAAGCAAAAAGAAATATAAGAAAAGACCTCTGGTTTAGTGCAGAAAGAGTTGCTTTGGGCGGATGTCACCACAGATTTAACAAACAGATGCTTAACTTTTGAATTTGGTCCTAAAAAGAAACCGTTTTGGTGCAACTTAATAGCCCCTGGGATTGACCCGGTAGTGATACAGATTTTGTACTATGTCAAAGATAAAGGGGATAAATACAGCGGGGCAATGAATATCTTGGAGAGAGTAGACAACAAATTTAAAGAATATCATAAAGAGGGGATGAAAGGATGTATAATTGTCGCTCATTCTTTAGGGTCGGTTATTGCATTTGATTATATCTTTGGATTTAGGAAATACAGATTGGACGCATCGGTTACAGTCAAGGCATTTATTTCTTTGGGTTCGCCTATTCCGATTTTTACATCTTCTATGGGGCATGTTGATTCTGATTTAAGACTGCCACCAAATATTAAACGATGGGTAAACATTCTGGATAAAGACGATGCCATTGCCAGATATTGCAAACCATTTTTTAAACATATTGATATTGAAGAGATTGAGGTAAATACCGGGATGAATCAGATTAAATGCCACGGTTCCTATTGGCAGAGCAAGCCGACAGCAAAAAGGATTGACGTTGCGTAAGGCCGCTGAGGAAAATCCCGATCTTATCCTTACAGCCACCGGATAATAAAATAAATAAGAAGTTTTAAAATAAATATTTTTTGGCAGCCGGTGGGATATTATTGCAAAACGCATTAGGCGTTATTAAAAAAGGAGCATCCTATGGGCGGAAAAGTTTTTTCTAAAAGGGAGGCGTTCTCTCACGGTTATAAGATGACAAAAAAGTATGTGGGGGTTATTTTACGTATCGTTATCATTTCTGCTGTATTTCAAATCATCAATATAATGTTGCAGCAGGGGGCAGGTTTTTCTTTTATATCAAAAGAATCCGTTTATAGAAACTTTAAGGACGCCGGTAATTTTTATAGACATCTCCAAGAGACAGGATGCATTGACAAATATGGAAATGTACAAGAAAAATTAAAAAATATCAAAAACGCGCAGGATTTAACTCTTCCTGTAAATTTGGAGGCAGATCGGGATAAAGTCTTTAGATTTCTAAATAAATACAGGTATCGTTTGCCATTTTCAAAAGGTATCTTTTATCTGTTGACCATTGGTTTATGGGTGGTGGCTATAATTATGAATATTGGATGGGTGAAAATTACCTTATTATGCTCGCGCGACCAGAAACCGAATGTTTCTGAACTTTTTTCAAACGGCGGATTATTTTTTTCATTTATCTTGGCATCAATTTGTTACACATTAGCGATAATAGGAGGATTTATACTCTTAATTATCCCGGGTATTATTTTGATAATAATGTTGTCAATGTACCAATATTTTATTATTGACAAAAATATGGGCCCTCTTGCCTCTCTTAAAGCAAGCTATGCTCTGACAAAAGGCGCACGTTGGCAGTTGTCTTGGTTTATGGTATTGGCATTGTTGATTAATTTGGGAGGGGTCCTCTGTTTTCTGGTTGGGTTATTATTTACTATTCCCCTAACTTCTATTGCCACAGCGTATGTTTATGACCAATTACGCAGACAAGAAGAAACCGCCATTGCTTGATCAGAGAATACCTGTATCTCTGAAGGAAATAGATTGCACTAACTCTTAATCCCGGATAAGTTTAAAAGCGGCTATGTTGTATTACTTGCCATTCGTCAAGCTGTTATCAAAAAATACCTGACCATGGCGTTAGCTTACAATAGCCCCATATCGCCTGTAGAGTTAAAAGTTTTGATAAGGAAAATAAACAGGAGGAAATTTGTACGGCCTCAAAAGAAATTCTTAGTAACGGCAGGATATTTTTGTAGTATAATTTAGTAAGAAAGGAATAAATTAAAAAATGAATATTGTTTT
Organism: Candidatus Omnitrophota bacterium; assembly: GCA_023818655.1. Taxonomy (GTDB): domain Bacteria; phylum Omnitrophota; class Gorgyraeia; order Gygaellales; family Profunditerraquicolaceae; genus JAMWCI01. The sequence goes on along the minus strand of JAMWCI010000006.1, from coordinate 11,390 downwards.
ACTTTCATAAAAATTACAAAATGGGGTCACAAAATGGGGTCAGAATTAATTTTCAAAATGGGGTCAGAATTAATTTTTTCAATCCAAGAAAATAAATATATCGTCACTTCTAATCGTTGAAGAATAGAAACATTCCCTATTGCTATGTCTCCTTTGGTTTTAGGATGGGTAGTGTTTGGTAGATAAGGATTTGGGAATAATGCGGGAAAATAAAACGTTGTTCATTTTTTTTCTGCCTGTTATATGCTGCCTGTTGTCTGCTATTTTAACCGGTTGTGTTACTGTGCCATCTAGGCCAGGTTATTCCACTTATAACCTTCACGGCGCTGCCTATATCTCTCTAGCTCAACTCTGTAACTCAAGAGGCATAGACTGGCAGTATGACATCTTTACCCAAACGGTTACTTTGCAAAAAGGTCTCCATCATATAAATATGCGGATACAGGATACCTTGATTCTTGTGGATGGCGCAGCGCGGCGCCTGGAGCGTCCAGTGGATATCTATAACGGAATGGTGGTTGTCCCCTATAGCTTTAAGGAAAGAACAATAGATTCTTTGTTCAGCCAAGCTTATTCCCCATCCTCTCAAACATTACCGTCTATCACTATAAAGAAAGTAGTGATAGATGCCGGACACGGCGGAAAGGATGCCGGAGCGATTGGCAGGACAGGCCTGCGCGAGAAGGATGTTAATTTAGATATTGCCAAGAGACTGGCCAGATTACTGCGGGAAAAAGGAATAGAAGTGGTTATGACGCGGATTTCGGATATCTATGTCTCTCTCGAGAAAAGAGTAGCCATCGCTAATAATTCCGGAGCAGACATTTTTATCAGTATACACTCAAACGCCAACCGCGTGCGCAGTCTAAGCGGTTTTGAGGTATATTATGTTTCCTCTACGGTAAGCGATTCCCGCCGGGCAATTTCTGCGGCGACAAATGTCCCTTTGCGTCTTGCCAGCGCTTCTTTTGCAAGCAACTCCTTTGACCTGAAGGCGATTCTTTGGGATATGATTTATACTGCTAATCGTGCAGAATCAATTGAATTAGCGCGTTCTATTTGTCGGAAGATGGACAGAAACGGGGTAAAAGTTCTGGGGGTTAAGGCAGCCAGGTTTGAGGTATTAAGGGGAGCGCGTATGCCGGCGGTATTGATTGAAGTAGGTTTTGTATCCAATCTTAGCGAGGAAAGGATGCTCAGGAATAGTTATTTTCGGGAAAGGATTTCTGAGACAATTGTGGCGGGGATACAGGATTATAGTCGGAACTGCGAGTTAACGGCGATAGCCAGAAAAAGATGAAAAAGGCAATAGGGGTTTTTGATTCGGGTGTAGGCGGGCTTACTGTAACCAGAGAGCTTATCGCGCAATTACCCAATGAAGATATTGTGTATTTCGGGGACACCGCGCGCGTGCCTTATGGCATAAAATCAAAAGAAACGGTAATCCGTTTTACTATTGAGAATATCCTTTTTTTGCTCAAACAGAATGTTAAGCTCATTTGCGTTGCTTGCAATACCGCTTCCAGCTGCGCCCTTCCGGTCCTGAAAAAGAATTTTCGGGTTCCTCTGGTGGGCGTGATTAGCCCTGGAGCAAGGGAGGCGGTTTATGCCACCAGGAATAAACGGATTGGCGTAATCGGAACAAAAGGCACGATTAAAAGCCGCACCTATGAGACAGAGATAAGACAGCTTGACCCTGAGATAAAGATTACCGCGGTTGCCTGCCCGTTGTTTGTTCCCCTTGTTGAAGAAGGATGGCTTGAAGGCGGGGTGGTTGAAGAGGTGGCGCGGAGATATCTTGAGCCGCTCAAGAAAGCAAAGGTAGATACGCTTATTTTAGGCTGCACGCATTATCCCCTCTTAAAGCCAATAATCCGTCGGATTATGGGAAAAGAAGTAACCTTGATTGATTCTGCGAAGCAGGTGGCTATTGAAGTAAAAAAAATCTTAGACCAGGAAGGGTTGTTGAATAAGAACGGCCGGCCGCAGCACAGATTTTATGTCAGCGATAATCCGGAATGGTTTAGCGGGCTGGCAAAAAGATTCCTTGGTCGACCGGTAAAAAATATAAAAAAGGTAAATAATGTATAGTATCAAAGTAGAATCTGTTTTCAGTGCTGCGCATAATCTACGCGCCTACAAAGGGAAGTGCGAAGAGTTGCACGGCCATAACTGGAAGGTTGAGGTTATTGCATCCAGAGACAAACTTGACAAGACCGGGATGCTTCTTGATTTTAAATATCTCAAGAAGAAACTCAATGTCTGTCTTGAGAAGTTAGACCATAAATATCTGAACAGGTTAGCGTGTTTCCGGAAAGTCAATCCTACCTCCGAGAATATTGCGCAATACATTTATTCTACGCTCAAGCCAGAAATCCCTGAACTTAAATCGGTGGTGGTCTGGGAGAATAGCGCAAGTTGTGCGATTTATGAGGAGTAAAGCGGTAGTTTTATTGTCGGGCGGCCTTGATTCCGCCGTAACCCTATATTTTGCCCGAAGTTTGGGTTATCAGTGCTTCTGTCTGATTTTTGATTACGGTCAACGCCACCGCCGCGAGATTCAAAGCGCAAAGCGCATCGCAAAAAGCGCAAACTGCCCATTTAAAATCTTAAAGATTAGTCTGCCGTGGAAAGGTTCAAGTCTTTTGGATAGCCATAAAAGGTTGCCGATCAGCAACTACAGAGCGTCAATGGCGATTCCTTCTACTTATGTGCCGGCAAGAAATATTATCTTTTTGAGTTTTGCCATATCTTATGCGGAGACAATCGGAGCAAAGACGGTTTTTATCGGAGCGCACGTACAGGATTATTCCGGATATCCGGATTGTCGCCCGGAATTTTTCCGGGTTTTTAAAAAGGTAATTTCCTGCGGTACAAAGACAGGAACTGGAAATAACACTATCAAAATAAACACCCCTTTAATTAAAAAAAACAAAGCCGAAATCATCAAATTAGGAGACCGTTTAGGTGTGCCCTTTGTCCTTACCTGGTCATGCTATCAGGGGGGAAGGCGTCCTTGCGCAAGGTGTCAGAGTTGCCGTTTTCGCGCCAAAGGGTTTAAGGAGGCAGGGTTAAAAGACCCATTGCAATGAGAGGAAAAATCGCAGAAGTTTTTGCAAGCATTCAGGGTGAGGGTCCATACCTGGGCCAGAGGCAGATTTTTGTGCGTTTTTTTAACTGCAACTTAAATTGTATATTCTGCGATACCAAATTACGTTATTTTAAGGAATATACAGCGCGGCAATTATGGGCAGAGATAGAGAAGTTTCCCGGTCAATACCACTCTATTTCATTTACCGGCGGCGAACCGCTTTTGCAAAGTGATTTCCTAAAGGAGATAATGGCGCTGGCTAAAGGGAATGGTTGGAAGAATTATCTTGAGACAAACGGAACCCTTCCCCGAGCATTAAGCGATGTAATTGCGCTAACGGATATTGTTGCTATGGATATAAAACTGCCCAGCTCATCAGGGATGCAAGGGGTATGGGTGATGCATGAACGTTTTCTCCAAATAGCGGTGCAGAAAGATGTTTTTGTGAAGATGGTCATCTGTAACTCTACAACAGAACAGGATTTACGCCGGGCTATAGAAATAATTAAGAGAGTAAAAGATTCTCTTTGTGTTGTCTTGCAGTCGAATAGTCTTGAAGAATCCGTAGGGTTGCGGGAGAAGGTGTCTTTTTTTGAATACGTATGCAGAAACGAAAACCTTAATGTTTCAGTTATACCGCAGATGCATAAAGTATGGGGAGTAAAATGATGCGTCGCAAAGTTACAAAGTCAGATAGCGATGGGCGTTATGCTTACGAAGGTTTACAGGAAAATATCCGTTCGCTAAAGACGCCGGCCATAGAAGTCTGGAGAAATCAGTATCCAGACAAGGTCTACGATATTGCCATAGAGATACCGGAATTTACCTGTATATGTCCAAAGACGGGTCTGCCGGATTTTGCGCTGATAAAAATAGAGTATTCGCCTGCAAAATACTGCTTGGAGTTGAAATCCCTCAAGATGTACACCATCTTTTTCCGCAATGTGGGTATATTTCACGAGCATTTAGTCAACAAGATGCTGGAGGATTTGGTTAAGGCGTGCAGGCCGCGCAGAATAAAGATTACCGCAATATTTAATCCGCGCGGAGGAATTACCACCACTGTCACCCGAGAATACAAAAGATAGCAGAATGAATTGAAAGATGGGAAAGAAAAGGTATGATTCTTTAAAGATTGAGAACTAATATGAGAAGGATAACTGCTTCCTGGATACGCGATTTGGTGGCGCAGCTTTGTTTGAAGGCGAATTTCACCCTTAGAGGTGATGTCATCACTCAGTTAAAATCCGCTTATATAAGAGAGAAAGGAAAAAGGACAAAGGATATCCTTGCCGCAATTATGGATAACTCCGCAATTGCCAGAAGAGAAAATTTAGCTATCTGTCAGGACACGGGGATGCCTTGCGTATTTATAGAGATAGGCCAAGAGGTTATAATAAAAGGAGATTTAAAAAAGGCGGTAAATAAGGGCATAGAAGACGGCTATAAGAAGGGATGCCTGCGTAGTTCAGTAGTAAGAGACCCCCTTCTTAGAGGCAAGCCAGTTTATGGACCTGCGGTCATACATATAGACATAGTCAGAGGCGATAAATTAAAAATCATAGTTTTACCTAAAGGCTTTGGTTGCGAGAATAAGTCGCGGTTAAGGATGTTTAATCCTACTATTGAAATCAACGCGATTAAGGAATTTATAATAGAGACGGTAAAAATGGCCGGTCCAGAGGCCTGTCCTCCTTATATAATAGGCGTAGGAATAGGCGGCACAGCAGATTATGCAACCTTTTTGGCAAAAAAAGCCCTGCTGAAAAAAATCGCAAACTCGCCACTCCGCAAACTTTCAAACCCAATAAAAAAATTAGAGCAGGAATTAATGGCGGAGATTAACAAGTTGAATATCGGCCCGATGGGTTTAGGCGGCAAGAGCACTGTTATTGGGGTAAATATTGAGACTTATCCTACGCACATCGCAGGCCTTCCGGTTGCGGTAAATATAAGTTGTCATGCCTTAAGGAGCGCCACAGGAATAATTTAATAAATGAAAAGGATAAACACCCTACTGATAGAAAAACAACTGGGAGGGTTAAAAGCAGGCGATGAGGTTCTCTTAAGCGGGATTGTTTATACTGCCAGAGACCAGGCGCATAAGAGATTAGCAGAGGCGATTAAAAAAAGAAGTTCTCTGCCCATAGATTTGAAAGGGGCGTTTATCTATTACTGCGGTCCGACCGCAACGCCAAGAGGTAAAGTCATTGGCTCTTGTGGCCCGACCACAAGTTTCAGGATGGATGAATTTACGCCGGTTTTGTTGAAGGTAGGTCTTAGGGGTATGATTGGCAAAGGCAGGCGTTCAAAAGAGGTATGCCGGCAAATCAAGAAATACAAAGCGGTATATTTCTTGACTTATGCCGGATGCGGCGCCTTGCTTTCAAAATATGTAGTAAAGGCAGAGCCGATTGCCTATAAAGAATTAGGTCCGGAGGCAGTTTATAAATTAGAGGTGAAAGATTTTCCATTAATTGTGGGCGTAGATTCTCAAGGGAGAAGTGTATATGATTAGGAGCGATGGCCGGTTGGCGGATGAACTCAGGAAAGTAACCATTACACGCAATTATATAAAATATCCCGAGGGTTCCTGTCTTATTGAACTGGGAAGCACCAAGGTAATCTGTGCTGCTTCGGTAGAAGAATCGGTTCCACCTTTTTTAAAAGGGACAGGCACAGGCTGGGTAACCGCAGAGTATGGGATGCTTCCGCGTTCCTGCGTTCAGCGCATCCAGCGCGGAAAAGATTCTGGCCGCACATATGAAATACAACGGCTTATAGGCAGGTCTTTGCGCGCCGTAACAAAAATGGAATTATTGGGTGAACGCGCGATATGGATAGACTGCGACGTGATTCAGGCAGACGGCGGCACCCGCACAGCTTCTATCACAGGCAGTTTTATCGCCCTCGCCGACGCCTTAAATAAACTGAAGAAAGACGGCTTGTTGAGGGAGATTCCGCTTAAGGATTATGTAGCGGCGACGAGTGTCGGTATATTCAGCGGAATTCCGCTTCTGGACCTTACTTATGAAGAAGATTCTAAGGCGGATGTGGATATGAATATTGTAATGACTGGCAGCGGAGATTTCATAGAGATACAGGGTACATCCGAACGCCAGACATTTAACAAAAAACAGATGGAGGAGTTATTGGATTTGGCAAAAAAAGGCATCTTTGATTTGATTAGTCTGCAGCGAACTTTACTTGAAGACATCATATGAGTCTGGAAATTGTAGTCGCCACCAAGAACAGGAAAAAATTAGCCGAGATAAAAGATATCCTTAAGGAATTTAAGCCCAATATAACCTCTCTTGCGGATTATCCGCATCCGGTGCGTATCGTAGAAAACGGAAAGAGTTTTCGTGAAAACGCTATAAAAAAGGCCTTGACCGTTGCGCGTCTTACCGGAAAATTCACTCTGGGCGAGGATTCTGGTTTATGCGTTTATGCCCTCAGAGGAATGCCCGGGATTTATTCTTCGCGTTTTTCCGGAAAGAATAAAAGCGACCGTCAGAACAACCTCAAACTACTCAAGCTGCTTGATGGTCTGCCGCTGCGAAAAAGAAAGGCCTATTATGTCTGCGCGGTAGCCTTGGCGGATAAAAATGATTTGGTAGGCGTGACAGAAGGCAGATGTTCAGGGGTGATTGGTTTCCAAGAAAAGGGAACTAGCGGTTTTGGTTATGACCCCTTATTTGTTATCCCAAGATACAAAAAGACATTTGCCCAGCTTGGCGAAAAGATAAAACATAAGATGAGCCACCGCTACCGCGCCCTTAAGAAGGCAAAAAAGATTATCCAGAAATATATTGAGCGGCAGAGAAGTAGTTGATATAATTAAAAGTTAATCCGGCGCGTGTTCATCCGCCACAAAGCTTAAGCGGATTTCGCCACGGATACATTATTTACGGGGCGTGGCTCAGTTTGGCTAGAGCGCTTGGTTTGGGACCAAGAGGTCGACAGTTCAAGTCTGTCCGCCCCGACCAGATTAAACTTGGGGAATTTCCTGAAGAACAAGAGAGGGGTAAACCCCTCTTGTGTTCTTTAAAAACTCAACCAAGTCAAATATGGTCGCAGCGTATAATAGCTGCGATTAAAACACAAAAAATGTGGTCAGTGAAGAAGTAAGAGATATTTGGCTTTCTCCTCTCTGACATTTTTTGTTTTCTCATAACAAAATCAGCGGGAAGGCCGTAGACAAAGGCAGGCGCTATAACAATGGTCTCTGTTACATATAAAAGTTAATTTAACTATGGAAAGCCCACATTTATTAGGGACAGCTATATCTCTACGGGCAATTCCCGTTAGTTGATTATGATTGAGGCGGCAGACTAGCAGCCTGCTTCAAAATATTGAGTAATCCTTAATCACATAAATGCGCCTGTAGCTCAGCTGGATAGAGCAACTGCCTTCTAAGCAGTGGGTCGCGTGTTCGAATCACGCCAGGCGCACCAGATTAATAAAAAATGAAAATCAATAAAAGAATAATAATTTTATTGCTTATCGTCATAATTGCCATTTTTTGTTTCTACTTCGTCCTTACCGTTATTAGCAGACCCATCTTGGTCAAAAAACTTCAGGAGGTTACGCATAAGAAAGTAAACGTCGCTTATTTTGGTATTACCCCCATACTTAATCTGCGTCTTAGAAATTTAGTCATAGAGGATATGATGAAAGCAGAAAAAGTGGATATTTCTGTAAGTGTTCCCTACCTTATCTTCGGCAAGGTCGCTTTGAATAATCTTGTTATGGATAAACCGGAATTTTTATATATCAGGTCTGCTCAACCGGTAAGTGCGCCCGGAAGAGACAATATTTCTTATTCAGTTCAAACGCCTCTGGCGCCTGAGGCCAAAGGCGTATCTAAAACCCGGGGAGGGGTTTATCTTATTATCAAGCAGCTGAGGATTAAAAATGGTAGAATGAATTTTATCGACCAGACAGTAGCTCCGCAGAGTTTAAAGATTGCCATCAAGGATATAGATTTGCGCTTAACCGATTTCTATCCTTTGTCTTATTCTACAGTGACCAGCTTTGATTTAAAAGCGAGGATACCTTGGGAGACAGGAAAAGAAGAAGGGGAAATTTCTGTTGATGGATGGTTGAATTATTCCAAGAAAAACATGGAGGTTACTCTGAAGATAAACGGAATTGACGGAATTTTTCTTTATCCGTATTATTCCCAATGGGTAGATCTGGATAAAGCGCGCATCCAGAGCGCGCGCCTTAATTTCAACAGCAATATCCATGGTATTGATAATAACGTGACTGCAGATTGTCACCTTGAACTAGTGGATATTGTGCGCCGGCCCCTTAAGGAAGGAGAAAGTCAGGAAAAGGCCGCAAAAATTGCAGATACGGTCTTGGATATCTTTCGCGCCTTGAATCACGGCAAGATTATACTTGATTTTACCATAAAAACAAAAATGGACAAGCCGGAGTTCGGTTTCGGCAATATCAAGATGGCGTTTGAGGATAAACTTAACAAGGCGACTGGCGAAATTGTTATGAGTCCGCAGGATGTCTTTTTGTTGCCTGCCAAGTTGTGGGAGAAGCTTATAGAGGGCGGCACGTTCGTATCCAAGACAGTCTTTGACGGCGTGGTGGCGGTGAGCAAAGAAATTAAGAAAACTATAGAGGGGATACCTAAAAACCAATCTCAACAGGCAACGATAAAAAAAGAGGAATGAATTCTCTCCTGTAGTCTACAACAAGAATCTTTGTTTAGGAAATTAGATAGTTTAATTCCAGAGGGCAGATTAAGGTAGATAAAATACGGAGGATCCCGGCATCTTGAGTAGTTACGTTGGCAAGCTGTGGATGAGCAGAAGGCGTGGAATATCACCAGAGAGAACGAGGCTGCCTGGTATAAAGCGCGTCGTCGGATGGAGACATTGCAACAACGGATGGATATCGATGGTAGCAAGACAATAAAACTTCTCTCTGAATACTAGTCTAGGAAGCAATCAGCAGGATACAGATTTCTTAATCACGCTTAAACAGGACAGTCCATAATACCTTTTGTATAATGGGAAGTTGAAAACCATTAAGTCTGTCTTTACTAGTTGTAAGAAACAAGTATAATTAATCTCTATGGTGAGGATGAATTAATTAGTTATAGCATCGTGTTGTGGACTATTTCAGTATATTGACATATTTGGCGCTCTTTGATAAAATGGTGTCGTGGTTAAGAAGAGATGTCTAATTTGTGGCAAAGAATTTTATATTAAGCCTTTTTATGCGCATAAAGGATGGGGGAAGTTTTGTTCTATAAAATGCCGCACCAAAGGCCAAATAAAAGGCAGATGGGTTAAATGTGATTATTGTGGTAAAGAGATATGGCGAACACCTAGAGATTTCAGGAATTCAGAGAGTAAAAAATTCTTTTGTTCGGTATCTTGTCATTGTTCTTGGGAAAACGAGAATGTCCGCTGTGGCGTAAATGCTCCGAATTGGATTGCCGGGGAGAATGCTTACCGCGCTTTATTGAAGAGGGCAGGGATACCCCAAAAATGTAATCAGTGCGGGATTACTGATAAAAGAGTGCTGACTGTTCACCATAAAGACGGTAATAGAAAAAATAATAAAATAGAAAATTTAGAATGGCTTTGTAGAAATTGCCATTGTATCGTTCATTGGTGTTAGATTTCTGGTGGGTGTAGCTCAATTGGTCAGAGCGCTAGACTGTGGCTCTAGAGGTTTTGCGGGTTCGATCCCCGTCACCCACCCCAAATTTTCATTTTGCGTTTCGGCGAGAATTTTGAAGTCAGAAGTATAAGAAACTAAAAGGGTTTTATTGAACAACTTAAGGTTAGATACAGTCCTGAGCAAAAAATCACGCAGGGCTTCGAAATTTGCCTCGTCTGCGATGTAACTGGCTTAGTGAGCAAGAGTTAGAAAGTTTTTAAACCGTTTGTGCCAGTCCCAGTCAGGGTTATCCCCATCCAAATTATCGAACTTCTTATTTACAAACTCGGCTTTTTCCCGCTTATATTCTTCTTCAGAAATAACTCTACGCACTAACAAATTAAGCAGGCGTTTTAGCTGCTCCTCAATTTCCTGATTCTTAATTTCAGCGGATACTCGGTTATGAACCTTCTCAGCGTTAGCTAAAGTTATTTCCCGGTTTAACTCATCCATCATATAGGAAAAAGCCCGATCATCCAAGGCAACCTTTAAGATTGCCTCTTTGATCTGTTGGGCGAGATTTTCCTCTCTAATAAAAACCCGTGACTGCGGACAGAGATCACGCTTTTTGCCACAATGATAATAACGATGTCCCTTTTGAATTTCAGCTGTAATTTGGCGTCCGCGCTCAGCACAACTTATTAACCCCCTAAAAACAAAATAATGTTTTTTAATTAAGGATGGCCTGCTTCTGAATTTTAAAATTTCTTGTACCTTATCAAATAAATCTTTTTCTATTATAGGTGGATGCTTACCTTGGAAAATCTCGCCTTTATATTCAAAGAGGCTAAGATAGAAAGGATTAGTCAATATACGGTGGACGTTACTGTAAGAGAGAGGACGTTTGCGTCTCTTGCTCACTAAGCCAGTTACATCGCAGACGAGGCAAATTTCGAAGCCCTGCGTGATTTTTTGCTCAGGACTGTATCTAACCTTAAGTTGTTCAATAAAACCCTTTTAGTTTCTTATACTTCTGACTTCAAGATTCTCGCTGAAATGCAAAATGAAAATCTGGGGTCGAGATATTTAAAATTCCGAACCCATTTTGTCAATAAATATGATTAACTGCACCGCGCCTGGGGGCGCTCCCGTCTCTCGCTTGCATTGGCGCTCGCTTGGCCGCTCGCTTCTTGCTAATTTTAAGGCGTGTGCGGCTTTGCTGTGGCTGGCGGTCGGGTGCGGGCGACCGCCAGCCACTTACGTCCAAAATCAATAAGTTTATAAGATGAGGTTTGTCCGCTTGTCTCGCCTAATACACGCTAAAAACCTCTCTCAAACGGCGATGGGCAAATTTTAAGGTAGCGGGTGAAAATTTGCTTTTTGTCAAAGGAAAAACAAAAAATCAAAAATGTCAGGGGGCGGAAAAGGGTTTATTATTTTATTTTTTGTGGTAAAATAATAAACGTTCAGTATTTCAAGGTGAGCACTAAAGATATAATACTAAAACTTTATTATTTACTCAAGGAGAAAAATGCTTTCCAAAAGACTAAAAGAGCTGCGCAAAGAGCGCAACTGGACTCAACAGAAATTAGCAGAGAAGGCAGGGCTTTCCTTTAACGCTATAACAAAAATTGAGCAGGGCGCGGCAGAACATCCGACCTTGAAGACC
>JAMWCI010000045.1 GCA_023818655.1 Candidatus Omnitrophota bacterium | reverse complement strand
ATTTAAGGGTTTCAATTATACCTACCGCCTTCGGTGAGGCGGTGCATATAAGACTCTTAAGCCCGACATTCTTTTTGAATCTGGAAAAACTTGGACTCTTGCCTGAGGACTACAAGATTATTGAACAAGTCATACAAAAACCTCACGGGATTATTTTTGTAACCGGTCCTACCGGCGCAGGTAAATCTACCACCCTATATGCTTGCCTAGCCGTAAAGAACTCCAATGCGGTAAAAATTATTACTATTGAGGACCCTATTGAATACCAGCTTAAAGGCGTCAACCAGATTCAAGTCAATCCCAAGATAGGTCTTAATTTCGCAACCGGATTACGCCATATATTAAGACATGACCCGGATGTAATGATGGTGGGAGAAGTTAGGGATTACGAAACAGCGGAAATAGCTATTCGCGCCGCCTTGACAGGACACCTTGTATTTTCAACACTCCATACAAATGATGCGGCTGGGGCAGTAACCAGACTTTTGGATATGGGGGTTGAGCCATTTTTGGTGTCATCGTCTCTTGAGTGCTTGATTGCCCAAAGGCTTGTTCGGCTTATTTGCACAAAGTGTAAAGCCCCTGTTCAAAATAGCGAAGAAATATTTTCCCAGATAAAAAAAGATATGCCCGCCTTAGACCTTGGGAAGACTACTATCTATCAAGGTCAGGGATGCGAGGAGTGTAGATTCACGGGATACCGAGGAAGAACAGGGATATACGAGATTCTTGTCGTAACAGAGAGTATCCGTGAGTTAATCCTATCTCGCGTCTCAAGTCAGCAGATAAAACAAAAGGCTATTTCGCAAGGTATGCGCACTTTACGTCAGGATGGATTGCAAAAAGTTCTTATGGGGCTTACCACGTATAGCGAAATAGTGCGAGTAACCCAGCAGGAAGAACTGCCTGAAGAATAATGCCTATTTATAAATACACTGCAAAATCTCAACCTGGCGAAACTATTCACGCAAAAATAGAGGCAGAATCATTGCGGGATGCCGTAAATAAAATAGCCAAAGATGGATATTTTCCTATTTCTGTTGAGCCAGAATCCAGTGAACAGGAGAAAAAGGCTTTTTTTAATTTTTCTAAACCCAATTCAAATGACATCCTCTTATTTACCACTCAGTTGTCCAGCCTTACAGAATCAGGGATAAATATACTCAAAGGGCTTAATATAGTTTCAGAGCAGACTACTAATAAGTATTTAAAAAATGTATTGATTGAAATGATTAGTCAGATAAAAGACGGCAAACCACTTTCCGAAGCCCTATCTCAATACCCGAAATTATTTCCGAGTTTTTATGTATCAATGGTGCGTTCTGGAGAAATCGGCGGTACCTTGGAATTGTCCTTAAAGCGAATTGCTAATTATATGGAAAAAGAGCAGGATTTCAAGAATTCCTTGCGTACGGCTTTGTCTTATCCTATTTTTGTCATTATAGTTGGTATGGCGACTATTGCTGTGCTTTTGGGTTTTGTTATTCCGAGGTTAATTATTATGTTTGAAGATATGGGGCAGGCATTGCCGTTACCCACCAAAATCTTAATTGATTTATCGGGATTTTTGCGTTCATGGTGGTGGTTGATGTTGCTCTTAATGGGTATTGCGGTATTTTTACTACGCAGACTACAAACCAATTCAGACTTGAGGTTGTCCTTTGATAAGTTTAAATTAAAATTGGCCGTAATAGGCGAGATTATCCTGAAGACCGAACTTGGCAGACTAATGCGCACCTTATCTCTCCTCCTGTCAAACGGGATAAGCATTATTTATTCCCTGGATATCTCCGCCACAATCCTGCAAAATGAAGTATTAAGGGCTGAATTAAAAAAGATAAGAGAAAAATTGGGCTCCGGAGCGAGTCTATCTCAGGCCGTTAAAGATTCTAAGTTGTTTCCCGCGGTCATAGTTAACATTATCAGTATAGGAGAGGAGATAGGAGACTTAGAGAAATCGTTCCAGCGCATAGCCGAAGATTATGAAAAAGACGTTGACCGGAGACTAAAAATCATATCCAGACTGCTTGAGCCGGCAATAATCACTGTAATGGGATTGATTGTTGGTTTTATTGTATTGTCAATGCTTTTGCCGATATTTCAAATAAACCTTATCGCCAGATAATGGAACAGGGGGGAAGAAATGTTGAATTACAAAACACAAAAAGGTCTTACCCTTATTGAAATGATGTTAGTGGTGATAATTATAGGCGTATTGGCGGCAATGGTAGTGCCAAGGTTGGTTAGTCGTTCCGAACAGGCACGCATTATAGCCGCCAAGGCAGATATAAATTCCAATATAGCTTTGGCGTTAGATATGTACGAGATGGATATCGGAAGCTATCCTGAAAAACTTGAGGACCTACGTGTCAATCCCGGTCTCGGAGACAAGTGGAGGGGCCCGTATATTAAAAAAGAACCTAAGGATCCTTGGGGCAAGCCTTACAAATATGAACGCTTAAGCGATGGTAAAGATTATAAGCTCTGTTCATCTGGCCAGTATGAAGATAAGACGGAAAATCAGATATGCAATGAATAAAAAATGGGCATTTACTTTTATAGAATTACTCATTGTAATTATCATTATCGGTGTTTTATCGGTTTTAGCCGTACCGAGATTTAAAAATACATTTGACAGTCTTCAATTGCGGGATTCCGCCAAGGACATATATTATCTTCTTCAGTATCTGCAAGCCAGCGCTGTTGCTCAATCAAAAATCTTCTGCTTGAATATAGATACGGAACACGGCAGATTTCAGGCAGTTTATTGGGAAGGGGAAGAGGGATTTAAAAATTTAGAAAACAGATTTGGAAAGGTATATAGCGTGCCTAACGGCATAAACGTAACCGTGTCGCCTGTTGATAAAACAAATATCTGTTTTTATCCGGACGGTAATACCGATAAAACCACGATAACCTTTGAAAATAAACAGAAGGATGTGGTTTCTCTGTCGGTTAAGGGAACAACCAATGAGATACATTTCAAATAGGGCATTTAGTCTCGTGGAGATACTAGTGACCGTTGCGATTTTGTCCACCGCGATAATCTTTGTTTTTCGCTCATTCGCCACCTCTCTTTATTGTGCAAAATTATCGCAGGATATCACCTTTGTAGGTCTTCTGGCTGAAAATAAACTTTGGGATATAGAGCAAAAGCAGAAGGCCTCTAGGAGGCCATTGGAGAGAGAAAGCGGAGAGGATGAAATAGATGGAAAAAAGATTAAGTGGAGTTATACGATAGCCAAATTAGAAGGCTATAATTTATTAGTAGAAGCGGCATTTAACTTTCTCTGGGAAGAGAGACTAAAGGAAAAAGAATACGCCTTGAATTTATTAACCTATTTATCCTGTAAACAGTGATGAGGAATTCCAAAGGTCTTACACTGATAGAACTGCTTATCGCCGTTTCCATTCTTTCCATAATCATATTAAGTCTCTATTCTACTTTTCGCAGCGGATTATCCAGTTATGAGAAAATAGATTTTGCCTTGGAGACATATCAATCCGCAAGGATAGTTTTAAACAGATTGAATTCTGACTTGAAAAATTCATTTGTTTACCTGAAATCCGATTCTGGATTTAAGGGAGAAACAAACGAACTGCAATTTTTTACCGTGATAGAGGCATTCGGGAATAACAAAAATTATCCCTTTGTCGCTAAGGTTAAATATAAATTATCCGGGGTTTCCTTAAGCCGCCTATATTACAAAAATATGGATTCTGTAAATGAAGATGGTGCTGAAGGAGAGGAGGAGATTTTTCCCGGCATAAAGGATATTTCTTTTCAATACGCCTTTCCGGACACAAGCGGGGATGAACTTTATAAATGGCAGGATTCATGGCCAAGTCCAGATAAAATAGAACAGCGACAAACCTTGCCTTTGGCAGTTAAAATAGATTTATCAGTAATAGAAAAAGCAAGGCCCGGAAGGGAAGTCTCCATCATAAAGTTCTCTAAAATTGTAGGATTGCGTTAGATGGACAAAAAAGGGTCTGTTCTAATAATTAGCTTATGGATTCTAACGATTATCTCGTTATTTGCCATTGGGTTAGGTCATCGCTCGGCATTAATTTTAAAGATTGCGGAATACCAAAAAGATAGACTGAAGGCCTACTATTTTGCTCGTGCCGGCTTGCAAAAGGCTATAGCAGAACTGCAAAAAGATAGCAACGGATACGACTCCCTCGATGAAACTTGGAGCACAGGAAAAGATTCAATGGGGAGACCACTCTTTAAGAACGTGGAAATTCAAAAAGACTCCGGAGGCAGTTTTTCCGTTCAATACCTGTATGACCGCACCAGCGAGATGTATTTGTGTATGTCAGACGAGGAAAGGCGGATACACATAAACGGAGTATCCGATTTTGATAAAAGAAAAGTTAAGATACTATTGAATACGTTGCAAATAGACAACGCAGAAGAGCTGGCTAATACTATGGTGGGTTGGATGGATAGGAATAGTCTAATACCATACGCAAAAAAGCAAGAATTAACTGTTCCGGAGGAGCTTTTGGTGGTATTTGAATATTTCTATAAAAATCAAGGCTTGTCCGAATACAAACAGAAGGCGATGGGTACCTATGAAAAGATAAAAGACCATATATCTCTGTATGCAGATAATAAGATGAATATCAATACTGCCTCTGAAGATGCCTTGACTATTTTGATACAGGCATTTTTGCAGATTAACCCCTTAGTACCAGATATAATAGATGAAGCCAAAAGGTTAGCGCAGAGAATTATTCAGGCGCGCTCCTCTGGAATTGTCTTTGATAAGCAGGACGCAACTGAGGTAATCGCTAAACTCAATAGCTCTGGTCCGCCTTTGACCTCTACGCAGAGCGATATCATTACCCGGCTTTTAAACAATTACTTAACTGTGCAATCAAATATCTTCAGGATAGAATCTATCGGAATGGTCAATAACACCTTGAGGATAATTAACATTATCTATGACAGGCAAGATAAGATGATTTTATATTGGTATGAAAAATAACATTGGAATCAAAACGTATTGTAATATAATTAATAATTGCAATGATTAAGATGTTAAAAACTTTTCTGGGAAGGAAGAACGCAAAGGCGATATTTGTTCTTGAGATTGGAGAGCGTTATCTTAAGACAATTAAATTTTCGGCTAATCGCCCAAGAGAGATTATCGGCGTCCATATAGAAGATATAAGTGGACTTGACGAAAATGCGATAATTAACAAAACCACAGAGACTTTGCATAATCTTGCATATGCCAATAATCATATTATTCTGTCTTTTCCGCGCTCCCAAGTGACTTTTCGTTGTTTTCATCTTCCTACATCTTTACCCCAAGAAATAGAAAAGATGGTTATTTTTCAGGCCTCTAGATACCTACCGTATCCAGCTGAAGAACTTATTACGGCATACGAGATATTATCTATTGATAAAAACGGATATGCCAAGATAAGTTTGACTATTGTCCATAAAGAAGCAATAAACCGCATTATCAAAATTCTTACTGGTATAAAAATCAGAAAATTTAATATTATTTTAAATTCCTATGGCTTATCAGCACTCTACAATTATATAAATTTTAAAACGACAAATCCTATTATGCTGCTAGATGTGGATTCTGGAGGCATAGAAATCGCCATACTCTGGGACAAAAAATTATATTTTACTCGATTTTTTAAATTAAACAAACAACTCGCAAACTGGCAAGGAACATTAATCGATGAGGTCAAGAAGACATGCGATGCTTATTTAAGAGAGACAAAAGGAGAATACCCAAAAAAAATGGTTATATTTAGCGAGATTAGCGAAACCGCTAAAGAAGTGGTAGAGATTTTAAACAACCAATCGTTCTTTGCAAGTGAAACCTTGAGATATTCTGATAAAATCCAAATTGCCGAAGACGTTAAAACCAAAATAAACAACCCTGATTATTCAATATTGAGTCTTTTAGGTCTTGGTCTGCAGGCGCATCCGGAGTCGCTTAGTCTCTTGCCTAAAGAATTAAAACAAAAGATGCAATTAGCTAAAAGGAATAAAGAGCGATGGCGTATGTTTTTATTTATCTCTGCAGTAGCGCTGATTTGGTTTTTAGCCATAGTTAAAAATCTGGACAATAAAGCCAGATATGTTGAAAGCCTGCAGACTGAAATAAACAAAATAGAAAATGAAGCAAAACCTTTGGAGGAGATTGAGAAAAAGCTTATAGCCTTAAAAAGTAAAAAAGGGAAAAAGGAATACGTTTCCGGCATGCTGCTTGAGCTACAGAATATTCTGCCTAATGGCGTATATCTGGTTAGTTTTGGCTATGAAGAAGACAAGGAGATAGTCTTGAGAGGACAGGCGGATGAGCTCAGTTTGGTATTCTCTTTGGTTTCCTCTCTTGAGAAATCCAAGATATTCAGTAAAACTGAGATAAAAGTGCGCTATGCCACTAAACGAAAGACCCGAACCGGAGAAATTGTAGATTTTGAAATAAACTGCAACCTTAAATAAAATAACATGCAAAGGATAATTTCGGATAGAGAAAAACTGATGTTTTATCTGACTATAGGCGTGATATTTTTTGCTTTTATTTTTAACTTTTTTATAGCGCCAGTATTAAACAAAAACAATCATCTCAATAAACAGATTTTGTTTTACCGGGAAAAATTAAAAAAATACCTATATTTACTATCGCACAAAGAAACGATATTAAAAAAACAGAAAGAAATATCTTTTTCTCCCTTTGTTTCTGAACAACAAACAGACGCAACAGTTTCATTTCTGGCGGAGATAGAGAAGGTGGCAAAGAATACCAATCTACGTATTGTTGAGATAAGACCGCAACCGCGTGCCGGAAAGGATGTATTTAAAGAGATATTTGTGGATTTGAAAACAGAGGGCGGCACGGAGGAACATTATAGATTTATTTACCAGATTGAACACTCTCTTTTGTTGCTTACCATAAAAAGCCTACAATTGAAAAGCAAATCTAACTCTATGTTTTTGGAAGGAGTTTTTTCTATCTCAGGCCTTTCTACTTCACCATAAAATAAACCGTTTTATCAATAAAATTTTCTTGACAAAAATCAAAAAAGTGATATGCTCTCTATCTAGAGAGTGGAGGGGATAAAAATTCATAACATATATCTAATCAAAGACTTAGCGAGATTAAGCGGTTATTCAATCCATACGATTAAATACTATCTTAAAATTGGCTTAATAAAAGAGATAAGCCGTAGCCCAGAGACGAGGTATCGTTATTTTGACAATAGTACTATTGAGTTGCTTAAAAAAATCCGTTCTTTAAGAAAGCAGGGAAAATCCATAACCCTAATAAAGAATGAGTTATTATAAAGCTATTGGATTAGAAAGAGAACCTTTTTCTACCAGTCCTGACCCACAATTTTTGTATCATTCCGCAAGTCATCATACAGCACTCAGACGCTTAGAAATCGCCATACGTCTGCGTCGGGGTTTGAGTCTTATTCTGGGAGATGTGGGCACAGGAAAGACTACGCTTTCTAGGGCGTTGCTGCAAACATTCAAGGATGAGGAAGATTTTATCTTTCAGATGATTTTGGACCCGAGTTTCAAATCTGAATATCAGTTTCTTTTAACTCTAGTAAAGATGTTTGATATTACCCCTGATTTTAAATCCACCCTGGACTTCAAAGAGGCATTGGAAAAATATCTGTTTCAGAAAGGGGTGGAGGAGAATAAAACTATAGTCCTGCTTATTGATGAAGGGCAAAAGATTACCCCGGAGAATCTAGAAGTTTTAAGGACCCTGCTTAATTACGAGACCAACGAATACAAGCTCTTGCAGCTGGTAATTATGGCGCAGGTGGAATTACTGCCGCGTATAACAAAAATCAGAAATTTTATTGACCGGGTTTCTTTGAAATACACCATTAATCCGCTGGATGAAACCGAAACAAAAGAGATGATAGAGTTTAGACTGAAGCAGGCAGGATTGAACGGACAGAATAAATTGTTTAGCGACGAGGCAATAAGACTTATCTACCAGAAGACTCAAGGATATCCTCGGCAAATAGCGATGCTATGCCATAATTGTCTGGAAGAAGCGGTAATGCAAGACAAATGGTTTGTTGATGAGGATATCGTCAGGGCGGCAATTCGTTAGAGAGGAAAAAGGATAATGAATGAGAATATTTCTCCAGAAGAAAAACTGCTCAGGTTAATCAAGGGCGAAAAGAAACCATCCGCCTATTCTTCTGCGCAGAATATCGTCTCGGAGATTAAGGCAGAGTCTATAGATAGACAAAAGAGTTTTTTCCTTGTAAATCTCATCAATGCGTGGGTGAAAACAATTTTTAGCAGCGCCAATCTTCATAAAATAGTTTCTGGAGCATTGCTTTTATCTCTTATATATTTGGTTTTTGTATTTGTCTATCCGCTATTTGGTTTAAAGGTTAAGTTTCCTGAAGTTCCTCAAGGGATTCCAAAAGGATTGGAAGATATTTCCAAGCAGGAAAATCAGTCTTTTGAATCTCGCCAGGAACAGACGCTGAAACGTCAGATTTTCGCAAATCCATCCACACTAGAAAATCCAATTTCTGCGGCTGTGGAATCGCAATCAATTAAAGACATTAACTTAGTAGGGATTATCGCCGGAGAGAATCCTCAGGCAATTATCAAAGACAATAAAACGCAGCAAATCTTCTATCTTTCTAAGGGGCAATTTATAGGAGAATTTCAGATTGAAGAAATACAAGATGGAAAAATAATCCTAGAGCGTAACGAAGAAAAGTTTGAACTATTTATGTAATTAAGGAGGAAATGATGGCGAATAAATTATTATTAACTTTACTCATCGTAAATTTATCTCTTCCTTATGGAATTTTTGCGCAAGGACAAGAAGAGACCTTAGAGCCGTCTCCCCCTTTATCAGATTCTACCGCAAATACCCAGAATACAATATCTCTTGATATAAAAGGGATGGATGTTGTCGATGTTTTAAAAATCTTGGCGGCACGCTCAAAGATTAGTCTTATAATTGGCAAGAATGTTACCGGCAGAGTAACTTTGTTTCTTAAAGACGTGGATATATGGGACGCTTTTGAGTTGGTTCTTCTTTCCAACGATTTGGCTTATGAAAAAAAAGGCGATATTGTCAACGTGATGACGCAGAGGGATTATGAATTATACAATGGTCAGCGTTTTCAGGATAAAAGAGAGGCCAAGATAGTGCAGTTAAAATTCGCAAAGGCGGCAGATTTATCTCGTTCATTAAACCAGATTAAATCCGATTTAGGCAGAATAGTGGTTGATGAAAATTCCAATACGTTGGCCATTATAGATACTCCGAGAAAAATCAAAGATATTGAGGAGTTTATCAATAACGCGGATTTGCCTCTTCAAACACGAATTTTCAACTTGAATTATGCGCAGGCAGATAAGTTAAACGCTAAATTACAGGAAGTAATCACCAAAGGAGTGGGATCCATAAAGATAGATGAACGCACAAATAAAATTGCCATTACGGATTATCCGAAAAAACTGGATGAAATCGCAAAGATTATTGATGCCTTTGACGATAAGACAACTCAGGTGTTAATTGATGCGCAGATAATCCAATTAACCCCGTCCGATAAATTTGAATATGGTGTAGACTGGGATTATTGGATAAAGAAATATTTTGATATAAAAGCCTCTTTTCCCATTAATGCCTCTAATACCTTTCTGATAGGAACTCCTAATAATGCGCCGGATGCCGCTGGAAAATATAAGGCGGTCATAGATATTTTACGCACTATTGGCGACACAAAGATACTTTCCAGTCCGCGGGTTATGGTGTTGAATAATCAGGAGGCAAAAATACATATCGGCACAAATCAGGCCTATATTACATCAACTACCTCTCAGGGGGGCACCGGTACTACTATTTCATCCCAATCGGTGAACTTCGTAGATACGGGTTTAAAACTCTCTGTAACCCCGACTATTAATCGCGACGGATTTGTAACTATGAAGATAAAACCTGAGGTAAGCAGCGCAGAGTTAACCAATATTCTAACAAGCGGACAACAAACAACAGTTCCTATTGTCACTACCTCCGAAGCTGATACCTCGGTTATGGTAAAAGACGGTGTAACCATACTTATTGGAGGCTTAGCCAAGGATCAAAGACAAAAGACAGTAAAAAAGGTGCCTTTGCTCTCAGATATGCCCTGGTTAGGTCAATTTTTTAGAAGCACCTCTGATGATTTGACAAAAACAGAATTAATCATCCTTTTAACCCCGCATATTATGTCTGGAGAAACTTCTTTTTCTGATTTCTCCGAGGTTAAACCAACTGATGGTACAATTGTTAAAATGGTCAAAGGAGAAATAGTCAAAGAGAGGGTGTCTTCTCTTGCGCAGGAAAAGCCAACATCATTTAACCAAAACGATTATTATCAAGCGGTAATTAGTAAAATTAGAGAATTTGCCAAGTTAAGTTCGCCAAAAGGAAAAACGGGCAAGGTTGAGCTCAGCTTTCGTCTTTCATCTGATGGCAAACTGATAGGAGAACCAAAGGTATTAAATTCTACTGACCCGCTTTTGGAACCATATGCATTAAACGCAATTAAGGAGGCCTCGCCATTTCCTTCTTTTCCGGCGGGATTAGAGTCAGCAGATGAATTATTCTCTATCACTCTTACGTATAAATAATCCCGCTAGCCTCTACCGACATTTTTAATTTGCGTTCACATTGTTTTTACGGATATTGACACTATTCATAATTGGTGGTATATTATTTAATTACGAATATTTGAAAAATGTCTTATGAAAGGGGATGATATTGTTGTCTGAGGTGGAAGTTAAGAAGGATGAACCGTTTGAAGCGGCCCTACGCCGTTTCAAAAAAAAGATTGAACAGGAAGGCATCTTAAAGGAAGTTCGGGACCGCAAGCATTACGAAAAGCCCAGCGAGCGTAAAAGAAAGAAAACGCGGGGTAAAAGATAAGACACATGTCTTTTGCATTATCCACTTCTTGGAATGCCCTTCGTTATGAAAATGCGAAAGATATGCTCTTTGAGATAAAAGGTCTGGGGTTTGAAAAGGTTGAGCTCGGTTTCAACCTTACCGTCTCGATGGTGGAGGCAATTGAGAGAATTCAAAAAGAGCAAGATATAAACGTAATCAGTCTGCATAATTTTTGCCCCATACCTCCACGCCTCAAAAGAGATATCGCCCTACCGGATTATTATGCCATGAGTTCTTTTGATGAGGAGGAGAGAAGGTTAGCGGTAAAATATACGCAGGTAACTATAGATTTAGCCGCCAGATTAGGCGCAAAGGCAGTAGTTTTACACTGCGGGAGGGTCCAGATACCCGATAAAACGCGCATCCTTATTCAGCTTTATGAGACCGGACAAAAAGAAACAAAAGAATTCAAAGCGATAAAAACAGCTATGCAGAAGGAGCGCGCAGATAACTACAAACCATTCTTTAAAAATTCCCTGCGTAGCCTTGACCAACTAAACCGATACGCCCAGAAAAAAGGTGTATATCTTGGCATAGAAACGCGTTTTTATTATCATGAAATACCCTCCTTTGAAGAAATAGGGATAATTCTTAATGAGTTCAAAGGCGCCAATTTATTTTATTGGCATGATACTGGGCATGCCCAAGTGATGGAAAATCTTGGTTTCTGTCGGCACGAAGAATACTTAAATTTATACGGGCCGCAAATGCTGGGTATGCATCTACATGATATCAGCGGTGGAAGGGATCACCAACCACCAGGTAAAGGAAAGCTTGATTTTTGCGCTTTGAAAAAATATATCGGAAAAAACGTATTAAAAATCTTGGAGATACACCACCCTGCTACTGCCCATGATATTAAAGAGGCAAAAGAATATCTTGCAGGAATATTAGATGGTTAACCAGAAAATTAGGGCACCGGCAGTTGCCGGACAATTTTATCCTTCTTCTCCGCAGGCCTTAGAAAAACAGATAGGAACACTAATTGTGGAAAAGGGCAAGAAAATAAACGCTATAGCCTGCATCCTGCCTCATGCCGGATACATCTATTCAGGTGTTGTTGCTGGCAAGGCGTACAAACAAGTCGAGGGACAGACTTACGACTGTGTGGTGATAGTGGGTTTGAGTCACGGGTTTCCGATACGGAAAGCATCGGTT
>JAMWCI010000044.1 GCA_023818655.1 Candidatus Omnitrophota bacterium | reverse complement strand
TTCTCTGAAGACACATTGTGATTGCATCGTACCGGGATTCTCGCAGATTCCCGCAAATCCTTCTTTTTTACAGTAAGAATTGTCAAAACAGCGCGGCAGTATCTTAAGAACCTCCGCATCATCTTTAAGTTGTGGATAAACCCTTAATTCCTCTACTTTAAAATGGGATATCCGGTTATCCTGCCACTGAAAAGTAATTTTTCCTACCTGACGACCCTTCCAGCCTGTGCGCAGGACAATAGTCTTACCCATCTGGCTAAAAGGATTTGCAGAAAGATGGGCATTGCCAACGATTAATATATCGATGCCGCTAACCTCACTGAGTAATTTTACATCCTCGGATTCTCCCATATTGCTCAATACTACAATAATTGCGGCTCCTTTTCTTCTGGTTTCGTCAATGGCGCTTACAAGAGAATCCTTGGGATTATTTATCTTAAGCTCCGCTATTTTTTTGGCTGCTACAATATTAGTCAGCCCAATAACGCCAATCTTGACCCCAGAAACCTCAGCAATCATATACGGAGATATGTTTTTCTCTTGCAGGTTGGCAGAGAGCAGGTTGAATTTGGCGTTAGCGATATTCTGCCTGAAGAAATCCAGACCAAGATTAAACTCGTCATCTCCCACTGCCGCCGCATCGTAACCCATTATCTCCATCGCCCTGATGTTTGTCAGGGTGCGGTAGGCGTCCAATACCGGGGCTTGCGCATATTCATCTTCAGGGCCACCAGCAACAAAATTACCTGTATCCAATATCAGCGCGGAAGGATAACTCTTCTTGAGACGTTTAAACAGAGTGGCTCTCCTGGCTACCCCTCCATCTGGCTCGATTGGACAACGACAGGGATAAATCATGGCATGAGTTGAGCCGGTATATAACAAAGTGATATTTTTAGTCTCTCCGGCGTATGTATCATTAAAGAATAAAGGACGCCAGATTAATCCCAAAATTATCAGGAATAATAACTCCTGTTTTATCGCCTTGTTCTTCATCTGGTTATGTCTTGATTACCTTGACAGTAAGGATATTTTCCAGATTCCTTATCTTATCCTGGATTTCCGTTGAAACTTCGCTATCAACATTTAATACGCTAATTGCCTTTCCTCCGGGCTTATCGCGGCCAAAGGTCATCGCGGCTATATTGATATTGTGTTTTCCCAGAAGCGTGCCCAGAGAACCAATTAAACCCGGCTTATCCCAGTTGCGGATAAAAATCATTTCGCCTATGGGAGACAAATCCAGGTAATATTCATCAATCTTGACTATCCGCGGTTGCTTATTTGCCGAAAGCGTGCCTAAAATCTTGCGCGTCTCTTTATCTGTTTTTACTTCTAACTGAATAAGATTTACAAACTCCTCTTCCTTGGAGGATTTAACCTCGTTGATTTTAATCCCTCTTTCCTTGGCCAGAGTGACAGAATTAATGAAATTAACCGTTTCCTGCATAATGGGGTAAAGTACCCCTTTAACTATAGCCATAGTTAGATAGGTAAGGTCGTGCGTGGTTATTTCTCCACCGTAGGTAATATTTAGCTCCTTTAGCCTGCCTTCAGCCAGTTGGCTGCCAAAAGAACCAAGCTTTTCAGCCAGCTTAACGTATGGCTCCATTATCTTGCATACCTCTGCCTCCAGACACGGATAGTTTGCGGCATTGCGTATACCTCTACCTAAAAGCGCATCGCGAACAATCTCCGCCACCTCCACAGCCACATTTACCTGAGCTTCTTCGGTAGACGCGCCTAAATGCGGGGTAGTAATTACGTTATCCAGTTTTAAAAGCTCGCTATCCGCAGGAAGCGGTTCCTGTTCAAAAACATCTATTGCCGCGCCGGCAACCTTGCCTTCCTTAATCGCCGCCACCAGCGCTGCTTCATTAATTATTCCCCCGCGCGCGCAGTTTATAATGCGCACCCCTTTCTTCATCAGGTTAAACTGCGGGGTAGAAATCATATGTCTTGTCTCTTCAGTAAGAGGCGTATGCACAGTAATATAATCAGATGATGTCAGCAGCTCTTCTAAATCTACGATTTCTGCGCCCAAGCTCTGGGCCACCTCTTGAGACAAAAACGGGTCGTAGCCCAGAATCCGCATCCCAAAAGAGAGGGCTTTTTTGGCTACTTCTGAGCCTATCCTGCCAAACCCCACTATCCCAAGAACCTTGCCGTGAAGCTCAACTCCCATAAACTTTGAACGTTTCCACTCCCCCTTTTTCAACGAAGTATTTGCCTGAGGTATGTTCCTAGAAAGCGCCAACATCATACTAAAGGTATGTTCTGCGGTAGAGATAGTGTTTCCTGCAGGCGTATTCATCACGATAATGCCCTTTTGAGTGGCGGCCTCCAGGTCTACATTATCCAATCCTACGCCAGCCCTGCCAATTACCCTAAGCCTTGACGCACTATTGATAACATCCTTAGTTACCTTGGTTGCGCTCCTGACAATAAGCGCATCGTAATCTTTTATTATTTCTTTAAGGACATTTGGTTTTAGTTCCGTCTTGACATCAACTTCAAACTCCTTAACCTCCTTTAATATCTTAAGCCCCTCCTCTGACAGGGGATCGCTGACTAATATCTTGAACATTGAAAACCTCCTGTTTTTTATCTTAAAAATACCTCTTCGGCTGCCGCTACGCCAGAACCCATCTTGAATTTATAACCCATCTGCGCCAGCACTTTTTCCAGACATGATATGCATACGATGATATCAAACTCTTCAATGAACCCCATATGCGCTATACGAAAGACCTTGCCTTTCAGTTCATCCTGACCGCCGGCAATAGTTACACCATAAGTATCGCGCATAATTTTAACTAACTTCTCTCCGTCTATATTGGCAGGAACTTTAACCGCAGTCACTACATCAGAGGCGGCATCCGGGGCGAATAATTCCAAACCCAACGCCTTTACGGCCTGTCTTGTGGCATCCGCCATTTTCTTATGCCTGAGAAAGATATTTTCCAGCCCATCCTGACGCATCATCTTCAGCGCTTCATTTAAAGCAATAATCAGGGTGATTGCCGGGGTAAATGGCGTATCTGTCTTATCCAGCGCCTTTTTTGCCTTCCTTAAATCAAAATAGTAGCGCGGGCTCCTAGATGTCTCAATAAGCTTGAATGCCTTTGGGCTTACAGAGATAAAACCCAACCCCGGAGGCAGCATCAACCCTTTCTGCGAACCCGAAACTACTACATCACAATACCAGGCGTCAGTTGCCAAGGGGATTGCGCCCAAACCGCTAATCGCATCCACAACCAAAACAGCTTCTGACTCTTTAACTATCTCTCCAATTGCCTTTATATCATTGGTAACGCCTGTAGAGGTTTCACAAAGGGTGGCAAAAACCGCTTTTATCTTAGGATTAGCCTTTAATTTCTTTTGAATCTCCTTCGGCTCTACTGCCTTACCCCATTCCACATCCAATATCTCGGTGTTTACCCCATAAGCTTGACATAATTCCGTCCATCTTTCGCCGAATTTTCCTCCCTGTATAGTTAAGGCGCGGTCGCCTGCAGAAAGCAGGTTCGCCACCGCAGCCTCCATTGCGCCTGTGCCGGATGAAGCAAATGTAAAAACGTTATTGCTAGTCTGGAATACAAACTTTAGGCCATCGCTTGCCTCCTTCAATATGTTCTGGAACTGCGGGGTGCGATGATGAATAATGGGTCGAGCCATTGCCTCGCAGACCTGCGGAGGTAAAGGTGTTGGTCCGGGTGTAAGTAAATATCCCTTCTTCATTTCTTCGACTCCTTTCTTTCAGGTATAATAATGGTATCAATCAAACCGTACGCCTTTGCTTCCTCTGCTGACATAAAATAATCCCTGTCCGTATCCTTCTGGACTTTATCCAATGGCTGGCCGGTATGGAGGGAGATAATCTCATTGATTTTATCCCGCATCTTCAGGATCTCTTTGGCGTGACGCGAAATATCCTCGGCAGCGCCCTGAATACCGCCCCAGGGCTGATGGATCATAATCCGGGAGTTGGGAAGCGCATGACGTTTACCCTTGGCGCCGGCAGACAAAAGCAATGCCCCCATGCTGGAGGCCTGACCTACGCAATAAGTAGCTACATCGCATTTCACAAACTGCATAGTATCGTAAATAGCTAACCCAGCCGTAACAGAACCGCCGGGAGAATTGATATAAACACTGATATCCTTGGTAACATCCTCCATCTGCAAGAAAAGCATTTGGGCAATAATTAAATTGGCCACGTAATCGTCAATAGGCGTACCGATAAATACAATGCGGTCTTTTAAGAGACGCGAATAGATATCGTATGCGCGCTCATAACCGCGCGAAGTCTGTTCAATAACCATAGGAATAAGCGTTTGATTTCTAATCTCCATACCCACCTCCGTATTAGGATACTTTTTGGCTCGCTGGCTCATGCTGCCATTCTGCTTCCTTTAGCAGGAATTCCATTACCTTGCGGGGCATATTGTCGTCTATCGGGATACCTTCTTTCTTGGCAATCGCGGATAACACCAAATACACCTTCACCTGATTCTTTGCCTCTGGCTCAATCTTCTCCAGCAGTCTCTTTTCCTCCTCTTCAATTTTCTCCCGTGGCATCCCGCGCATAGCCAGTTCCACTTTTGCATGTTTAAGCATCTCTTCTATCTGACGGCTAAGCAGGGATTTGGGCAATTTAAATTCTATCCCTTTGGTAATCTGCTCGATAATATCATTTTCTATATCCTCTTTTTGCTGATTCTGTCTCTGGATAAAAAGTTGTTTCTCTATCGCGCCCTCTAACTCTGCTACGTTTGGATAGCCCAGACTCCTGGCAAAGCTGTCGTCAATCGCCTCAAGCCTACGCATCTCCTTAAGTGAATCAAGACTACGCCTAACGTCGTCTTTAGTGATGTTTATAGTCCTGTATTTTATCTTCAGTCCGCGGTAATTCTTGATGTTAATTTGCGGACTAACCTCTACCCTAGCCTTAAAGGAAAGATGATTCCGGTCAAGCCTGACATCC
This sequence comes from Candidatus Omnitrophota bacterium, assembly GCA_023818655.1. Lineage (GTDB taxonomy): Bacteria > Omnitrophota > Gorgyraeia > Gygaellales > Profunditerraquicolaceae > JAMWCI01. The sequence goes on along the minus strand of JAMWCI010000044.1, from coordinate 7,387 downwards.
GTAATCTGCGGCAATTCTATAACATCAAGCTTCTCCCGGTCTATTGCCTGGTTATAAACATCGGGAATAAGCTCTTTTAACACCTGCTCATGCGCAGCTGATGAGTATCTTTTCTCCACTATATCGCGGGGGGCGTGGCCTGGTCGAAAACCCGGAATCTTCGCCTCTTTGGCGATGCGACCAAAGACATCATCAAATTTATTTTTTACCATATCTCCGCTGAGCTCTACATTGAGTTCTCGCATTGTGTCATCTATTTTCTTTACCTCTATCTTCATCTTCGTCTACCCGCTTTCTCCTTTCCGTATAAAAATACCTACGTTCACATTGTAAATTTCTCGCCTAAATATATCTGGCGTGCCTGAGGATTGTTAATTAAATCCGCGGCTGTGCCAGAGATAAGTATCCTGCCTTCTGCAATCAGGTATGCCCTGTCGGTAATAGACAAGGTTTCCCTGACATTATGGTCGGTAAGAAGAATGCCCAATCCTTTTGCTTTTAATTCCTTGATAATCTCCTGAGCCTCACTGACTACAATGGGGTCTATCCCGGAAAATGGTTCATCCAAAAGTATAAAGGAAGGGTTGGTTACTAAGGCACGGGTAATCTCCAGCCTTCTCCTTTCTCCTCCAGACAAAGTATAGGCCTTATTTTTCCGCAAATTGACGATATCTAGCTCCTTCAGCAAACTCTCCAGTCTCTGTTTTCTTTCTGTCCTACTTAACGGCAACATCTCAAGTATCGCCATAATATTTTCTTCCACAGTGAGCTTTCTAAATATAGACGGCTCCTGAGAAAGGTAACCAATGCCATAGCGTGCGCGTTCATGGATAGGCAGTTTAGTTAGGTCATGGTTATCAAAAATAATCTTCCCGCGGTCAGGCTGGATAATCCCGACCACCATATAAAAAGTGGTGGTCTTGCCTGCGCCATTAGGACCGAGCAACCCCACTATCTCACCACGCCTGACCAAAAGGTCTACGCCCCTAACCACCTCTCTGGCGTCGTAAGACTTGCTCAGTCCTTTAATTTCCAGAAGGTGCATTTTCTCCTAGCTCCTCTGTAGAATAAATAATTAACCTTGGTTTTCCGGACAGAATAATCCTTTTGTCCTGAGCGCTATAAGTCGCCTCATCGCTGTATGAGATATTTTCCCCGCGCACAATCTTCACATTGCCGCGACATACGATTTTGTCTATTTTAGATGCCGTTAGCAGATTCGCCTCTTCTTGGGATTTCTGCTCTTGGCTATTCTGCTTGGAGATAGCAAAATACACCTCCATTCTATCGCTATAGATTGTCGCATCTGCCCGTTCCACCTTTACGTTGTTATGAAACACCGCCAGATTCTTTTCATAATCAACCTCTGCCGGGCCATCACAGGTAATAATTATCTTTTCTTTTGAAGAATTTGGCTCTTTATCTGTAGGATTGATATGCATATGCACGTCTTTCTCTAAAGCCACTTTCTTTAGTCCGGGTTGACCCTTTGCTCCTTGGGCTACTGCAGTAAGATTCTCTTTATATATATTCACCTTATCCGGGGTACTGACGAGTTGATTCTTCCTGTCCCAATCTAGGGAGTCGGCAGTTAATTTTGCGCCTGAAGCGGTAGTAATCACTACGTTACTCTCCAAGTGCATCCTTCCGTCAGTCTTATAAAAATCGCCTTTATCCGCGGTCAAATGCACCTGCTCCTCTTCTCCATAGAGATTACCTATTACGTTATCCAGCTTAACCATATCCGTCACTATCTCCGCGGATTTTCCCGAAACATCCCAAGCCTTCTTTCCTTTCTCCCCATATCCAGAAAGAGAAAAATCGCTAATCTGCTGGTCTGCCTCATCATTTCCATAGCCTTTGGCAGCTGCGTTAACCTGTGCAAAGGCGGGCGGCAAAGCGATTCTTGCCGCTACAAATAGAAATACAAACAATACGCCTCTAGGATTCATAAAGTTTTACCAACTCTGTCCATTTATCCTGCGCTTTAAGGATAAGCTCCGCTACTTCTCGGACTGCGCCACGGCCGCCCTCTTTCAAGGTAATGTAACTGGCTGCCTGCTTTATTTCCGAACAGGCATTGAATACGGCAACAGGCAAACCCACCAACTTCATTAACCCTAAATCTACCAGGTCATCACCCACAAAACACACCTCTTCGCGGCTTACCTTATATTTTTTCAGTATCTTATCCAAAACGGATGTCTTGGGCGAGACATTTTCAAAGACCTCCGCTACGCGCATATCGCGGGCGCGCGGATGGATACTCTTGGAACCTTTAGCAGTGATAAGTATAGTATTTATCCCCATTCTGTATAAGGCGTAGACTCCCATACCGTCGCGAACATCAAAGAACCGTAAATCCCCTCCGCGTGAATCATAAATAATCCTGCCATCGGTAAGGACACCATCTACGTCTAAAAGCAGTATCTTGATTTTTCTTGCCTTTTTTTTCAGCTCTTCCTTTGTCTGCGTGTTAAACATCAAACTAAACCAGCCCGCAAAAGGTCCTGTACGTCAAGCAGGCCAACCGGGCGCCTCTTTTCATCCACTACCGGCACCTCGTCTATTTTTCTCTGCTGTAAAATACGCATCGCCTCCACGGCAAGCATATCTTTTTTTACTACGACAGGGTGCCTAGTCATTACTTCTTTAATCCGACGTCTGGTTAAGTCTTTATCCGTATCCAGATGCCGACGTAAATCTCCGTCGGTAAATATCCCTTTTAACCTTCCTTTTTTATCCGTAACCGTAGCGGAACCTGCCCGCGCCTGGGTTATCCTTAAGAGCACTTCGGCAACTTTCTTATCCTCTCTTACTACGGGATTATTGCGTCCCTTACGCATAATATCCTCTACTTTAAGCAAAAGTCTTCTGCCCAGCGCTCCGCCGGGATGGAAAAAAGCGAAATCTTTTTCTTTGAATCCTTTTAACTCAATAAGACAAACGCTTACCGCATCTGCCATAGCCAAGGCTGCGGTAGTGGAAGCGGTTGGGGCTAAACCCAAAGGGCAGGCTTCCTTCTCTACTGAGATATCCAAAACTACATCGCTATATTTTGCCAGAAGCGAGTTAGTGTTTCCGGTAAAGGCAATAATCTTGGAGCCGATTTTTTTAAGCAGGGGCAATAATTGTTTCATCTCCTCGGTTGCGCCGCTATTAGATAATATAATTACCACGTCTTCGCTCGTTACCTTTCCTAGGTCTCCGTGGATTGCCTCTGCTGTATGCAGAAATAGACTGGGTGTGCCTGTGGAAGCCAAGGTTGCGGAGAATTTCTGGGCGATTATACCGGTTTTACCCATACCGCTTACTACCACTCTGCCTTTGGTCTTAAGGATGAGATTCAAGGCGGCTACAAAATTCTTTCCTACACGGGATTTAAGGTTCTTAATCGCCGCGGCCTCAATATTTAAAACCTCTCTCGCGCGTTTTACAACATCTATCTTCATCTAAATAAGCGCCTCTTTTATTTTCTTAACCTGCCTGAGCAGCCTTGCCAGTAAATCTAAATCAATCATATTTGGTCCGTCACAGGCTGCCTTATCCGGATCCGGATGAACCTCTAAGAATAACCCGTCGCAACCAAAGGCAACCGCGGCGCGGGATAACCCCTCTACAAACTGACGCTGTCCACCGGAAGAAGCGCCTTTTCCCCCAGGAAGCTGAACGCTGTGAGTAGCATCGTAAATTACCGGATAACCGAAATCCCGCATAATCGCCAGCGCCCTAAAATCAGTCACTAGATTATTGTAACCAAAACTCGTACCGCGCTCTGTAATTATGATATTGTGATTCCCTGTGGACTCTGCCTTTTTGATTATCGGCAGAATATCCCAAGGCGCCAGGAATTGCCCTTTTTTTATATTCACAACCCTTCCGGTTTTTGCAGCAGCTACTACTATATCTGTCTGACGGCATAGAAATGCGGGTATCTGCAGGATATCCGCAACCTTAGCCGCAGCTGCAACCTCTTTTGAACAATGGATGTCCGTTAAAATCGGAACTTTTATCTTATCTTTAACCTTGGCTAAAACCTCCAACCCTTTCTTAAGTCCGGGACCACGAAAAGAATCTAGGGAAAGCCGATTTGCTTTATCGAAACTGGATTTAAAAATATAAGGTATCTTAAGTTCAGAGGCAATCCCTTTAATCATTTTTGCGGTCTTTAGACACAGTGACTCTGATTCAATTACACAGGGTCCGGCAATCAAAACCAAGGAATTATTCCTGCCTATCTTAATCCCTTGTACTTTAACTTCCCGCACATTCAATCCTTTCTACTTAAGAAGGCTTTAACCTTCTCTAAATCATCCGGCGTATCCACGCCTATGGTATCATACTTGGTCTCAATAACTTTAATGCGAAAACCATTCTCTAACACCCTGAGCTGCTCCAGTCGTTCAATTTTCTCCAGATTTGAAACCGGAAGATTTTTATAGGTAAAAAGAAAATCCTTCGTGTAGCCGTAAAGGCCTATATGTTTGTAATAAACGGGGTTTTTTACTTCGGAATTTCGCGCCTGAAAAGGTATGGCTGCGCGAGAAAAATAAAGCGCAAAATTATTCTTGTCTACTACCACCTTAACCACGTGCGGATCAACCAAGGTTGCGGAATCTTCAATCTTCTTCATTGCCGTGGCCATGCAAATATTCTTGTCCTCAAGCAAACACAACGCAACGTTGTCTATCATCGTCGGATGAATAAGCGGCTCGTCTGCCTGAATGTTAATCACTATCTCTACATCCAAAGGATTGACTACTTCGCTTATCCTGTCCGTGCCGCAGGCATGATCCTTGGAGGTCATTGTTACCTTTGCCCCGAAGCCAACAGCTACCTTTGCCACGCGTTCATCATCGCAGGCAATAATCACCTCATCCAGAGTCTTAGCCTGTTTTGCCCTTTCCCAGACATGCTGTATCATTGGTTTGCCCAAGAGATCGGCTATTACTTTACCTTCAAACCGACTAGAAGAATAACGGCTGGGTATAACCCCAATTACTTGCATATTTATCCTAACCCCGCTAAAAGTTCCTTTCTACTGGCGGTAGCGGTACCAATCTTACCCACCACAATACCGGCGGCAAAATTGGCGATATGCGCCGCCTGAAGCTTGCTTGCGCCTGAACAAAGCGCCACGGTAAAAGTTGCTATAACCGTATCTCCTGCGCCTGAAACATCAAATACCTCCTGCGCTACCGTGGGTATATATCTGCTTTCTCTTCCCTTCTCAAAAAGACGCATTCCTTGCTCTCCGAGCGTAATCAAGAGGCTTTCTAATTGCAGATACTCCAAGATGGCGTTTCCCGCCTCTATAATATCAGCGTCGGTGAATAACTCTTCTTTATAAATCTTAAATTTATTGTGTGTATCTTTAATCCTGAGATACCTTATAGCGTTCTGGGTCTCTTTACGGTTCGGTGTAATACAGGTAGCTCCAAAATAGCAGTCAAAGTTGTCCTCTTTGGGGTCAACGGTGACAATTTTCTTGAAAGAGTTTGCCTCTTTTATAATCTCCTCTGTCAATTCCCGGTCAAGAAGGCCTTTACCGTAATCCTCAATGATAACCGCGTCAAATTCCCTTATATTGTCGTAGATATATCCAAGCAGTTTATTTTTTACATCTCTACAGATATTATGCACATGCTCCCAGTCAAGCCTTACCACCTGCTGATGTCCGGCAATTATCCTGGTTTTTAGAGTAGTGCGTCTGCCTCTTTCCACAAAGATACCCTTCGTCTCAACGCCTTTCTTTTTTAATTCTGAAAGGAGTGTTTTTGCATGGGCGTCATCTCCTACTACACCTACAAGGCAAACTTCAGCCCCAAGCGCCCTTATGTTATTGGCTACGTTAGCCGCTCCGCCCGGAAGATAATTATTGTTCTTTGCCCAGACTACTGGCACAGGTGCTTCCGGGGAAATCCTCTCCACGCTTCCCCAGATATATTCATCCAAGATAAGGTCCCCGACAACCAATATTTTGGCATTTGCAAAATTACGAATAATCTTCTTAAGCTCTTTCATATCTTTTCTATTACCGCCTGGGCAAGTAACGGCAACATTATCTCGTGATGGCCAATTATATAGTAACCTTTTCCTCCGCAGGAGACCGGACGGATACAAACATTCTGCGCCGGCCTGTAGTGATATATCATATCAAAGGTAGCGGCAGTAAAATCCGTTACTTTGTTGCCTAAATTGCGCGCCAGATTTAATGCTTTAAGAAATACCTCTGGCAGTATCACTGCCGAGCCGAAGTTTAAAACTACCCCCCCTTTGTGCAGAGAGCAGATATTTTGCACCAGTTTATGAAAATCCCGAAGGCTGCCTTCGGCAGTAAGACTGGCGTCAAAAGAAGGATGCTGATGGATAATATCTGTGCCTATTCCTACAAATACACAGACGGGAATTTTATATTTATAGGCGGCAGAAAGAAGGCTGAGGTGTTTATAGCGCAAACTGGATTCACTGATTTTCTTAGCCAAAGACTCTCCTAACCCCAACCCTTCTGCAACCCCTTCGTTTACTGCCTGATTTATAAAATCCGCGGTCTGACGGCTCATGCCAAATTTGCCATCCTTTAAATTCTCTGCCACGTCTTCTGAGGTCTGCGCCTGAAAAGCAAGTTCAAAGTCATGAATCATACCCGCCCCGTTTAGGCATAGGCAACTTAAAACTCTCTTTTTCATCAACTCCTGTAAAACCGGTGTAAGTCCGCATTTAATCACATGCGCCCCGGCCATAAATATCACTGCTTTACCCTTACGGCACGCATAAACAATGGCACTAACGACGTTGCGCACCTCTCTCGCCTTTAATATGTTGGGCAGACAGTTATAAAATTGCGAGAAACTGCTTTTTGGCAGCGGCAAACGGGCAAAATCTCTTACCTTTACTTTGCTGGGACGCGCCTTTAGCGAATATCTTTTTATCTTATTTAAATTTAACATAGAGGTTATAATTTTAACATAAATTCCAATTAAAGCAAATAGTATTAATCTACCTGCGACTCGGAAAGATTTGCTCAATCTCCAGCCAGACGCACATTGCAATAAGGTTGAGAAAATCAGCTGGAGACAAAGCGAGCGGAAAACAAAAATTTACCTATTGGACAAAACGAATATCTCCGTAAAACAAGGCAAAAGATTCGCGACGTATCTATCGCCTTAAAGGTTGCAAAATTGAATCTGCAGCAACCAACACATCATCTACGGTAATTGCCTTAAGACAGAGAAACTCTTTCTGGCAATTATGCGCCAGACATTCTATGCAGCCAACCTGCTTGTGCAGAAAAACACTTTTCCCTCTCAATGGACCCCAGCGTCTGGGGCTTAAACCCGGCTGATTTCTTCCAAAAATCGAGATTACGGGTGTGCCTACCGCTACC
>JAMWCI010000043.1 GCA_023818655.1 Candidatus Omnitrophota bacterium | reverse complement strand
GAAGAGAGCCAATAAGGATAATCAAGGCTACTAACAACGCCTGCGCCGCTAGCATTTTAATATCAAAGGCCTTGAATTTGACGATGAGATACACCAGAAATCCCATAAAAACAGTCATGCCAAACAATCCATATTGCTCAATTTCAAAAGCGTAACTGATTCCCTTTTCATAAAGCCAGCTTGACAAAAGTCCTGTTGCAAAAAAGGATATTAGAAAAAATTCAATTCCGAATGCCATTATCACAATTTGTTTTCTGAAAGTATTGTCAGTTTTCCTAAATCGCAAAAAAGATAAAACGAGTATATAAAAGAACGACAATAGTCCTATCAAGTAGTAGTAATTTGTAAAATATTTTCCTTCAATCGGACCACATTCAACAAGATTAAAACTTCCAAGGTTATACCGAGTCGCAGTAAATAAAATTATAGGCAAAATTAATAAACCAAAAAAAATTTTCTTTTTGAAAGAAACATCATCTTTTGCAGTATAAGCATCAAAAAGGTAAACGCTAAGAATAGAAATTAACCCGTAAAGAATTCCAAAGAAAGACCAAATAAAGACAATAAGCCCTGTGTCATTGTTAGTCCAAACAATAAGATTTAGTAATGCCCATAATGAAAAAACTGCGGAAAGGAAAAAAAGTATTTTTCCGCTCACCGTTTTATTTTTAATAAAAACAAGAATTCCTAGTAATAAAGAAATTGCCATTGCCGGAAAATGAGAATAATACAGTAAAGCAGAAACTGATTGCGAAAAAACTAGAAAAATAGGATCTGGCATATCTGTGCAAAACATATTTTTAAGTTAATAAATTTGTTATTTTTTTTAATTTTATTTGATAACTTTTGTACGACCAAAGAGGCCTTTCATTTTTTATAATCTCTTTAAAATACCCGACTTTTTTTAAATATTTAATTATTCCATTTATTGTTTTTTGACTTCTTACTTTATTTTCATCAACAGCAGGACACCATTTGTTATTCACAGACCAAATATAGACGTCTTTCTTTTCTTTATCCCATCCAACAACAAATGGCCACAAAATACAATCAATAGGTCTTTTTTTATAAATTTTACATTTGTAATTTTTCTCATTTAAAAATATCCTTGTGCAATTCCGACTGTTCGCTAAAAGGCGCTTTTTTTGCCTTTAAGATACTCTGGTCTATCTTGCTGTTTATATCCTCTTCAATTTTTTTTATCTCTTCAATACCGAGACCGCAGTCTAAAAGTTTTTTGCGCAGAAGACTTACCGGGTCACGCTTATACCAGTTTTCAAATTCCTCTTTAGAACGATATCCGACGTCAAAATCATAATTTACACCTACATGTTCAAGGTATCTATAATACTTAAGATTCATAAAACACGGTTTATTTTCGCGGCGAATTTGCATCAAGGCCTTTAAGGTAAGATTGTATATCTCTTCGGTATCTGTGGAATCGCTTTCAAACACCTGGCAATTAAATCGCGAAATAATCTGAGTAATTGAACTGTATCCGCGTCGCTCATAGGAAAAGGTGTGCACCGCAAGGTTATTATCTTCGCATAAAAAAAGTACCGACAGGCGCATTAAACAGGCAACATTTATACTTTCCCAGAAAACCCCTTCGTCTACAGCGCCATCCCCAAAAAAAACAGCCACTATCTTATTGTTATTCTTGATTTTGTTTGCAAAAGCGCATCCGACAGCTACCGGGATATGGGCGCCCACAATTGCTGAAGTACCCATAAAGCCATCCGCTGGAAGACACAGGTGCATCGAACCGCCTTTTCCTTTAATAGAAGACGTCTCTTTCGCATACATCTCGGCAAAAAACTCATCGCAATTCTGCGTCTTCGCAAGAAATACGGCATGCGACCTGTATGTGGTAAAAACCTGGTCGCAATTATTTAGGGCATGGCAGACTCCCGCTGCTATCGCCTCTTCGCCCATAGACATATGCATAGGGGTCTTCATTTCATCTTCCGCGTAATATTCGCGAATCTTCTCCTCCGCTCTTCTTATGAGATAAACCTTTTTATAAAGCTCGACGTTTAACTTTTGCCGCGCCAGCTTGCTCTCTTCTATCTTTATAAGCTGCTTCATTTATACCTCTTACTTTGCCACAGTTAGCGCCTTCCAGGGAGAACGCGATAGCTCTTCTCGCCAATAATCCAATAAATCCTGCAAGGTTTTTTCCACAGAAATCTCAGGTTCCCAACCGGTTTCATTCTTAAATTTGTCAATGCAAGGTATCTGTAGAGTAACATCCGCTGGCCTGATAAGCTTAGGGTCAACCTTAATTTCAAACTTTAACTTAGAATACGAAAGCAGTATATCCAACGCCTCGCCTATAGTCATAGTGCGGTTACCACCGATATTATAAACCTCACCAGCCTTACACTTATTGACCAGTATCCAATATGCGCGCACCGCATCCCGCACATCGCAAAAAGTGCGCACTGATTTTAAATTTCCCACATAAACAACAGGCGGGGTTAATTTGAGTTCTGCCGCCGCTACCTGCTTGGCAAAAAACGACATTGCAAAAACATCGCCCCTGCGGGGTCCAGTGTGCGTAAACATCCTGGTGCGGATAGTTTTTATTCCGTAAGCAGCCCAATATTGATAAGCCAGCATATCCTCTCCCACTTTGCTTACCGCATAAGGAGAAACCGGTCTAAGGGGGCAGGTTTCTTTAATGGGTAGGTCTTCTTCGCTTACCTGACCATAAACCTCGGAAGAAGAACAGATATGAATAACAGGGTTTATCTTGGTAATCCTGACCGCTTCCAATAGATTTGCCGTTCCTATAATGTTTGTCCATAATGTATGTATGGGAGAATTGAAACTACTCAGCACATAACTCTGAGCCCCTAGGTGAAATATGATATCGGGCCTAATTGACTCCATATGCCTTATTAACGCGCTTAAATCGCCAAAGTCGGCCTCAAGAAGTCTTACTTTATTATAAATCTTGGCTAAATTATCTCTGGGGCTGCGCCATCTGCATATGCCGTAGATTTCTTGACCATCATTCAGGTTAAGTATGTATTCAGCAAGATGGCTTCCCACAAAACCGGTTATTCCCGTAATTAGAATCGTCATTACTTTCTCCTTGTTATCTTTGCCAAGATTTCTCCTCCATCTACATTCTTTGTGCGGATTTCTCTTTTGCTGACTGCGCTTGAAGATTATACCCCTGCCACTGTTCAACAGACAAAGTTACAAATACGCCAAATAACAAACTGACCAGCCCGGCAAAAGCGATATTTTTTTCTTGTTTGGCCTTACAGGATATTGGGGAGCAAATGCCAAGGATACAATTCTTACTTCGCCTAATTGGGCAGCTTTAGCAATGCGCGCATCTTCAATCTTGGTTGATAAATTATCGTAGGTCCGCTTATAAATTTCTACCTGACGATTTAATTGCATCAATTCAAATTGCCTCTGATTTATATTCCTCTCTAAGCTGTCAATCTCTGCGTTGAGTTGGTCCTGCTCATTCGTCAAATACTCAACATTTTGTCTTAAGGTATTTAACTTTATCTCGGTATCTACGATACGGGTTTCCAGATTTTGATAAATTTAAGTTCAACCAATTTATATTCTTCTGTCTTTAAAGTTATTTTTGAATCAACAAGTTCTTTTTTATATGCGTTTAACTTTTCCTTTTTAATATCTAATTCCGTCTGCATTAAATCTATCTTGTATTTATTTTTAAAGGCATTAACTTTTTGTTCAGCCAGAGCAAGGTTTTCTTTGGCGATCGCGAATTGCTCGGTAATAAAATCACCTGCATCTTTTATCTCTCCAGAGATAAGCTCCTGGATAAATTTCACATATATCTGTGCCCAGGTATTGACCAGCTCCTTCGCTTTTTGCGGATTACTATCCTCTGCCTTTAATTGCAGGATATTTGTGTCTTTTTTCTCTTCAATATTTAATCTTTTGGATAAAATATCTACCGAGAGACTCTTGCCTGAGTTATCAGTCAATTTTAACTCATCAATTATCCTTTCCAAGACCACGTTTGATTTTAACAGTGCCTTGTGAGTAGGAATGGAAATCGCAGGTGGTCTGCGAGCATCTATTTCTTTTTGGTGTATATCTAAAGCGACCTGAGAGGGTTGAAGAACAGTTTCTATTTTAGAGGGTGTAATCATTATAGTAGTCGTTGCCTGATAAACCTTTGGGGTGATTAAATTAACCATCGCGGCGGTAATTACCGTAATAAAGAAAATAGTCAAAATAAGTTTCTTTCTTTTGATAACTACTTTGATAACCAGATTGAGGAAATCGCGCAAATTAATTTCATCTTCATTAATCGTATTCTTCTCGTTGTATCCAACTTTTTCCTGCATCCGTCAAATACTCCTTCCATCTTCTTTCTAACCGTATCGGGGATACAGCAGTCGCATAAAACTGTCTAATTATTATTTTATTATTACGACGTTAAGATTTCAGACTATCAATAATCCTAGCCATAATAAAATCATTTTCCGCCAAACCTAAGCTAGCGTGGGTAGTAAGGGTAATCTTTAATTTATTGTAGCTTAAGGTCATCACCGGATGATGTCCCTGTTCTTCGGCGATAATAGAAATCAGGTCAAGGAAGTATTTCGTTTCTCTGAAATCATTAAATTTAAATTCCTTTACTATTTTTTTCTCTTCAACCAGCTGCCAGCCCCGGGATTGAGCAATTAGACTTTCTACCCTTTCGTTGGGCAAGGCGGATATTCCGCCTTCGCAGGGATTGCATTTTGAAGGTAAATCATCCTTCCTAATCATCGAGTGGATTTTTAGCACTTTTTCCAAGCTCTCTAAGGCATCGGTATAATCCGGAGCGACGCTTAACTCTTCTACAACCTGTATATAGCGCACTATATCGTTCTTGTCCAAAATAATTATCCCTATTCAACTCCTTAATCAGAAGGCCGTAGTTTATGCCAAAAGAAGAATATTTATAATCGGAAAAAAGAAGAATTCCTTTAATGTCATTATTATTACAGAATCTTTTTTGGGCAAAAGGCAGATCTTTGCTTACGCCTATAACGACGAGTTCAGGAGAAAACTCTGTGGATTTTCTATTAAACTCCTTAACCTGAAGGTCGCATACAGGAGTATCTAACGATGGAAATGTGGTGATTAATTTAAAACTGGAGTTAAAATCGGAAAGAGTAAATTCTTTTAAATCCGCAGAAACAACCCTAAAATCAGGTGCATTTTCCCCTGTTTTTAAGTTTCTGCCTGCAAGGGTTATGGGCTTTCCTTTAAAATATATAGTCTTTGACATAAAAATTTCCTATTTATATTATAATGTTATAACTGATATAGCGCAATTCATTTTATACTATGTATATTGATAGACTGTTTATTTTGATGCGGGATAAAACCAGATTAATCAAAAACAAACGATTATTCCAGGTCTATATCCTGTGAGTTTTGCCATAGCCCGTGGATATTGCAGTATGAGGATGCCATAATGGTCCCTGGCTTTTCTGTCTTAAAGGAGAAAACCGCCTCTGGATGCGTAAATACGCTGCTGGTATTTGGGCCTTGAGTGGATTCGCCGTGGGCGTTAAATTCTACTCTGGCGATTTCATAAGGGAATTTTTCGCCTTGAGGCAGGAAATATACGCAAATCCAGCGGATATGGTGCTCAGTGGTGTTAGGATGAGGAATCTGTTTTCCCACAGACACCGATATCTTGGAAAAATCCGCCTTTTTTAATTTTGCCGGCGCCTCAATAACCGGAACATGCTTCTCGCTCTTCCAATCCGCTGCCTGAATCACATCCTTTATCTGAATCATCTCTCCTCCTTTCTGGTCTTGCTCTTTAGAAAGATTTTCTAAGAGCAAATAACTATCAACGCAACTTTTCTGTTTTTTTGATGGCCTTTAGTGATTCAATCGCCCGTATCGCCTCTTTCTTAGTCAGCTTATCCAAAGACTCCCTGTGGTAATATTTACGGATGAAATTATCAAGGTGGGTTTTATCCCAACCAAGCTTTTTTCCCAGATAATCCAAATATAGTTTCTGCCGTACAGTCAGGCCGTATGGATTAACCTGATAATACTTGCTGCGCACAAAATAGCGCATAAGGTTCCTAAACTTCTCGTTATCAAGTTCCCTTGCGCTGGTTACACCCGCAGCCTGTTGCAAAATATTCCGGTATTCGCTCTCGCTTAAATTTAACTCCTTTTTAATGATATGTACCAAAGCTAATTTTTTTCTCTCCATTCTTGCTTCCCATTCGTAGATAAACAAAAAGGGCAACTTTTACGGTTGCCCTTTTGAACCAGGAGAGTTATCACTAGATGCCTTTCTTAATCATATATTCAGCTAGGTCTACAACCCTGCAGGAATACGCCCACTCGTTGTCGTACCAGGAGAGAACCTTGACAAAATTATCCTGAATAACTTTTGTGCTTGCGCCATCCACAACAGAGGAAAGGGTGCTGTGGTTAAAATCTGCGGAAACCACAGGATCGGTACTAAAACCCAGTATTCCTTTCATTGGACCATCCGCGGCCTGCTTAAAGGCGGCATTAATCTCCTCTGCGTTTGTCTTTTTGCTCAAAAGGCAGGTTAAATCCACCACTGAAACATTCGGTGTAGGAACTCGGATAGCAAATCCGTCGAGTTTTCCTTTAAGTTCAGGAATAACCAAACCGATAGCCTTTGCCGCTCCGGTAGAAGTAGGTATCATAGATAGAGCCGCTGCCCTTGCCCGACGTAAATCGCTATGCGCCATATCTTGTACCCGCTGGTCATTAGTGTAAGAATGAATGGTTGTCATCAGCCCCTTTTCAATACCCCAGTTGTCGTTAATAATTTTTGCTATCGGGGCAAGGCAATTAGTGGTGCAGGAGGCGTTGGAGACAACGTGGTGATTTTTCGGGTCGTATTTTCCTTCGTTAACCCCCAAAACTATAGTGATATCCTCGCCCTCTGCAGGAGCTGAGATAATCACCTTTTTTGCCCCACCTTTGGTAATGTGGTTTTCAGCTCCTTTTACTTCTTTGCCCTTTTTGTTTATCCCGTCTTTCTTCACGGTAAAAAGACCTGTGGACTCCACCACAATATCGACTCCCAATTCTCTCCAAGGAAGCTCAGAAGGGTCCTTTTTCATTAAGACCTTAATTATCTTGCCGTTTACGGAAATTGATTCCTCGCCTACTGCCTTTACCTCGCCTTCAAACCTGCCATGTACGGAATCGTATTTAAAAAGATGCGCGTTTGTCTTGGCGTCGGTCAGGTCATTTACCGCAACCAACTCCAGAGTTGTATTTTTCCTCTCTAATATTGCCCTGGCTACCAGGCGCCCAATCCTGCCAAAACCGTTGATGCCAACTTTTACTGCCATATTCTACCTCCTCGTATTGATTTGTGCGGGTTAGACTTTACTGTTTTTCTCTCAGGTATTTTGCTGCTAATTCCGGAGGGGTGGATACCGCATAAAATCCGCTACCCCACTCAAAGCCTGCCACGCGGGTCAATTTAGGCATAAGCTCAATATGCCAATGATAACCCTCAACTCCGCCATCGCCGTTCACCGGAGACGTATGGATGATAAAGTTGTAAGATAGATTGGGAAATACGATTTTTAATCTGGCAATCGTCTCTTTTAATATACTTGCCAGCGATGGTATCTCGTTTTCTTGCGAAATGCGACAAAAACGTTCGTTGTGTTTTTTTGGCATAATCCATATTTCAAAAGGAAAACGCGAAACAAACGGACAGAAAGAAAGGAAATGTTCGTTCTCAAGGATAATCCTTTCTTTTTCCTGCTGCTCTTGCCTGATAATATCGCAAAATATGCACCTTTCGCGGAATTCAAAATAATTATGCGCCATCCTTATCTCATCCAACGCATTCTTGGGAATCATAGGAAGCGCAATCAACTGGGTATGCGGATGCTCTAAAGACGCGCCTGCCGCAGCGCCGAAATTCTTAAAAATCATAATATATTTCAAACGTTTATCCTTTGCCAAATCTATAGCCCGGCGGCAATACATACTTAAGAAATTTTCTACTTCCGTATCAAGAAGGTCAGAGATATCCTTCTGATGATAAGGCGTCTCAATTAAAACCTCGTGTGCGCCTACGCCGTTGGACATATCGTAAATTCCTATCCCTCGCCTATCCAGCTCGCCTTCAATCTGTAAGGCAGGGAATTTATTCGGCACCACGCGCACCTGCCAGCCAGGGGTATTGGGAGCGGTAGAATGATCTCTAATAGCCTCTATTTCAGGAGGGGTCATAGCCTCATTGCCGTAGCAAAATGGGCAGGTGCCTCCTTTGTAACTCTGCGGTTCGTATTCAAAATCTTCCGGCTTATTCGAATGGTCTGTATCCACGATTACCCATCTTCCGCAAATAGGGTCACGACGTAGTTCCGACATCCTTAAACCTCAGCTTCTCTTAAAAACTTAGCCGCGTCTTCCGGAGGTAAAGGACAGATATAAAATCCTGTCCCCCATTCAAAGCCCGCCACACGGGTAAGACGAGGCATTATCTCTATATGCCAGTGATAATCATAATCAATACTCTTCCAATAACCTGACTTTGGTCTTCTAAAAGGAGCGGTATGGATAACGTAATTGTAAGGAGGGTCTCCCAGTCCTTTTTTAAGCTTAGACAAGACCTTTTTCATAGTTGTGGCTAAGCCCAGTTTTCCTGGCGTATCAAGACTTGTGAAATTACAAGAATGTCTTTTTGGTAAAATCCATACTTCAAAAGGAAATCTGGCGGCAAAAGGCGTAACAGCGATAAATCCGTCAATATCAAGAATAAGCCGCTCTTTTGAGTCTAATTCCTGCCTGATTAAATCGCAGAAGACGCAACGTTCGTGATAATCGTAATAAGTCTTAGCTCCCGCCAACTCTTCCTTTACACGCTTAGGGTTAACCGGAGTAGCGATTAGCTGCGAACGGCAATGCTTTACCCTTCCTGCCCCAGCTATCCAGCCGTAGTTTTTAAAAACCATGACATATTTGAAACGTTCGTCTTTCTCCAAATCAACCATTCTGTCTATGTAACTATCTATAACCTTTACAATCTGCTCTTCCTCAAGATCAGCCATATTGCCTATGTGTTTATTGGTCTCAATAATGATTTCATGCGCTCCAATCCCATTCATCAGGTCGTATAAACCTTTACCCCTGCGCCCTAATTCCCCTTCTATGCGCAAAAATGGGGCAATGCTGGGGACAACCCTCAACTCCCAGCCTGGAGTATTTGGGGCAGTATGTCTTGGTCTCAAGGCGTAAATTTCAGGAGGGGTATGAGACTCGTTACCTTCGCAGAAAGGACAGGGCTTTTCTGGAGGAGCGTTCTGCTCTGTTCCGGAAAACTGGTCCGGTCTTTTTGCGCGTTCCGTAGCTATAATTACCCACCTACCGATAATCGGGTCTTTTCTTAATTCAGGCATTTTCTATTTCCTTAAAAATATATTGAGAGTTTAATTTTAACACAGTCTATTTATAATGCAATAATTTTTTCATGACTGTTGCATTTCTTATACCAACTGGCCTTCTATACTATTATATTAACAACAGCTATAATTCGTCAAGAATACCCAAGAATCTTATCCATAGCTCGAATAAAACAAGATAAGATAGAATTTTTCCGCAGAAAAGTATTTTTTGGTAATATGGGCTGAAATAAAATTCATGGATTAATCTTTTGCTTTTATAAAGTTTTTGTGACGAGGCGCTCGCCTATATTTAGGCGATGGCCGCTTATAAATTGGGCCGCGCTCATTATCTTGCCTGCCTCCAGCTGCAATTCGGTAATCACTAAATTATCCGTAGCTGTAGCAACGCTTATCCCTTCTTTATCGGCCTTTATTATTTCTCCTGCGCAGGCAGGCGATTTAGAGGCAGGGAAAATTTTAGCCTTGTGGACTTTTAACAGTCTATTCTTATAATGCGTGAATGCCCCGGGCCATCCAGCGCACCCCCTAATCAAATTATATATATCCTGCGCAGGAGTATTCCAGTTTATCGCTCCATCGCTCTTTTTTAACTTGGGGGCAAAGGTTGCTTTTTTTTCATCCTGAGGCAACAATTGATAATTTTTGTTACCTATTGCCACCACCGCCTCCAGAAGGAGTTTTGCCCCTATCTGGGCCAATCTATCCTCCAAACTGACAACCGAATCCTCTTTGGAAATAGCCGTCTCTTCCTGTAAAATAATCGGTCCTGAATCCAGCTTAGCTGTTACCTTAGCAATCGTAACTCCTGTTTTTTCTTCTCCCTTAATGAACGCCCAGTTTATAGGTGCAGCGCCCCTGTAGGCGGGCAAAAGCGAAGCATGCAGGTTTATCGGCATTATCTTGGGGATATCAAGCGCCTCTTGCGAAAAAATCTGGCCATAGGCGATAATTATGAACAAATCAGCGTTAACCTTTTTTAAATAATCCACTGACTCTCTGGAATTGACATCCTCAGGCTGAAAAAGCTTAATCCCTAACCGGGAAGCTATCTTCTTAATCGGAGTACCTTCCATGCGCAGACCTCTGCCTTTATACCTATCTGGTTGGGTAACGATACATAAGATGCTATAGCCTGCAGAAACCAATGCCTCCAAAGAAGGTATCCCGAATTTATCACTGCCAAAAAAAACTATCTTCATTTTTTCTAAATAGGGTCCACATCAACTGTTATTATTATACCTGAACGGGATACCCCTTTTAAAACTTTTTTTATAGCGGTATTCGCCTTTAAAACGTTGGTTGTGCTGATTAATATATGGCGGTAATAACTCCCCCGCAATCTCGCTGGCTGAGGCGTAACCAGCGAAACTGTCTTTATATATCCGGCAAATCCCTTCAGTTTTTCTGATGCTGCAACCGCTATTTTTTTTACCCGCTCTTCGTTAATGCCGCGGACTTTTATGGAGATTAAATGTCTCCAAGGAGGAAATCCTAACTCTCTTCTCTGTCTCAATTCTTCCCTGTAGAATCTTTCTAGGTCTTTGCTGACCAAGGCGCTAAAAATATGGTGTTTCCCCAGATTAGTCTGGATGATTATCCTTTTACGAGTAAATCTGAGCAATCCGCTTAACAAGCTAAAAGCGTATTCTCCGCTACGAAAATCCACCCTGTTGAGTGCATTATCTATCCCTAACACCACAACGAGCTCAAAGACGCAAGGAGACTGTTTAATTATGCGGCTAGTCGCTACAAATATATCGGCATTATCGCAGGATATCTCCTTGCGGCTTTCTATCCTGGCTACTTTTGCCTGCGGAAAAATCCTGCATATTTCGTTTTCCACTTTTTCTATCCCTACTCCGGAAAATTTTATATATCCGCTATTGCACTCAGGGCAAATCTTGGGCAAATCCATATTATAGGCGCAATAATGGCAGATGAGTTTATCTTCCTGAAAGTGATATGCCAGATTAACGCTGCAACGCGGGCACTTGATTGTCTTGGCGCAACTATGACAGTAAGCTACTGTGGCAAACCCCTTGCGGTTTAACAAGATAAGCACTTTGCCCTGCGCATTTAAAGTGGCAAAGACTCCATCAAGAGTAATCTTTGCAAGGAGCGCGCCCTTATGGAATAATCCCCGACGATACTGTTGATTTAACCCCACGATATCTATCTGCGGATAATCCTGTCCTAGTCCGATAAATTTATATTCTATTTTATTTTTTTTGACCAAAGCAAAAGTTTCCACTGAAGGAGACGCGGAAGATAAAATTAACGTTGCATTTTCATTTTTTATACGTATAAAAGCCGCATTTACGGCGTGATAATGCGGAACCTGCTCTTGCTTATAAACAGAGTCGTGTTCTTCGTCAATAATAATGAGTCCTAAATTTCTTACGGGAGCGAATACACAGGAACGGGTTCCAATAATAACCCGCGGACCTTCAGAGCGTATATTAATCCACTCCTGAAGCTGCTTTTTTTCTCTTCTAAAAATGAGAGACACCGGTATATCAATTTTTGCGGCAATGACTTCTTTGGCCGTCAGTGCGCTGGAGAAAGCTGGAAAAATGACAATGACAGACTTATCGTTTGCCAAGGCAGTTTTTATTTCCTCCAGATAAATATCCCATCTTTTCTTTCCGCCGGGGTCATAAATTAACATCGCGCTATGTCTATCCGCGGTTTTCCTCTTGGCGACAGGTAAGCTAATATGAGCAATTCTTCTGCCCTTACGCAGTGGCTGTGGCAAAGCTGTTTCTATCGCCTCTCCCCATGAACAACAATAATAATCAGCAATCTTCTTGGTAAGCAATAGCATGTTTTTATCCAGGATTGGCTCTCTGTCAACAAGAAAAGAAATTTCTTTTGTTCTGGTTATCTTTGTTTCATGACTAAGCCCAACAACGTAGCCGAGCGCCTGTTTCTTGTTGCCGAAAGAAACCCAAACCCTTGCTCCTACCTTTATATTCTTCTCTAGCT
>JAMWCI010000005.1 GCA_023818655.1 Candidatus Omnitrophota bacterium | reverse complement strand
TGCTTATAAAATAATCGAGAGAAAAAATGAAACCTCGTATGGAATTGGTCTTGCTTTGGTTAGGATAACCGAGGCAATCTTGAATAACGAAAACGCGGTTTTGCCTGTTTCATCCTTGGTCAAAGATTATTTGGGGGTTAATGATGTCTATTTAAGTCTTCCCGCGGTAATTAATAAAAATGGAGTAAGAGAGGTTTTGAATATTGATTTTTCAGAGGAAGAAAAACAGGCCTTTAAGAACTCAGCTGAAACCATAAAGATGGTGATAAGAGAGGTTGGCCTGTAATCCTTTTTAGAAGACGCGGATAGAAAGGTAGATTCAGGTGTAAAATGGCAAAGAAAGTTTTATATGGATATGTTAAACAGGGCAGAATTGGACAGGTATAAGAAAATATTTGATGTTGAAAAAAAGGGGGTGAAGCGATATGGCTAAGTTTAAGAAAATGGACAAATTAATATGTGTGCTTTGCGGCAGAGAAAACGTATTTGATTGTTGCGGGATATCTGAGATTACCCTTTGGTGTTGCGGCAGACCAATGAAGAAAAAAGATACAATGAGTTCGCCAAAGAGATGAGTGGAGGCAAGTTGAAAAAAGGAGGATTTTGAAGATGACTCAAGCTAAATATATCTGTGAGCAGGATATACTTTGTGGGGTGCGCACAGCAAGAGATTTAAATACATTATCTGAATTGGAACAGAAGCATCTTCCGGTTATCAGCGCTCCGGAGAAAGTAAAGCGAGATGAGGTATTTGAGGTAACCGTTGAGACAGGAAAGCTAAGGGTCCATCCCAATGAGCCGGGGCATTTTATTGAGTGGATTGAGCTGTATTCGGGGGATACTTTTTTATTTAGAGCGAATCTTTCTGGCTCATTGAGTTTGCCCAAGGTTAGCATTCCAGTAAAACTGAGTCATGCCCACGGACCATTAAAAGCATGGGCAAAATGTAATTTACACGGTCTTTGGGAGGTAACCAAGGATATTGAGGTTGAAGATTAGGAGGTGATTTTGGATGGACGAAATCAAAGCATTAAGCGTAGGAGAAAAGGTTCCTGATTTTGAGTTGGATGTTTATCTTCCTGAAAAAGGAGACTTTAGCAAGCTTAAGTTCTCCGAGATCTGGAAAAAAGGAAAATGGCTGATACTATTTTTTTATCCGGCGGATTATACCTTTGTTTGCCCAACAGAATTACAAGACGTGGGAGACAGATACGTCGAGATTAAGAAAGAAGGCGCAGAGTTAATCTCGGTAAGCACCGATACCCATTATGTACATTACGCCTGGCAGAGACAAGAAAAGCTGTTGTCTAAGATTGGATATCCTATGGGCGCAGACCCCACACATACATTATCCAAGATTTTTGGAGTTTATGATGAGGCAGCCGGTCTTGCCTTAAGAGGAACATTTATTATTGACCCAGATGGAAAGCTTATGGGCTCGGAGGTTAACTACTTTCCTGTAGGCAGAAACTCCGATGAACTCTTAAGGAAACTTAGAGCCTTTAAGTATACAAGAGAAAACCCGGCCCACGTTTGCCCAGCAAAATGGGAGCCCGGCAAAAAAACCCTAACACCAGGAAAAGACTTGGTGGGAAAAGTGGGCGAGCGATTAAAGGCTGGCGCTTGAGATGTGGATTTTGAGATGAAGAAATAAAGAGGCAGGGCAGCAGGAAAAGCTATATTTGTCTGAAGGAGGCAAAAAGATGACGAAGTGCGGATTAAATAAATCTAGAAAACGTTGTAGATAGCCTCTAAATTATTGGTATAATTACTTTGCAATATACAGCTATCTTTGGTATATTATTTAAATATTAGGGTAAAGGGGCGTTTATTATAAAGTGACCAGATAAAAAAGCAAAAAAGATACTTAAAAAGACAGATGCGTCAGGTCGTATACGTCCTTTTGTCTTTTAAGGCTTTTGAAGAAGAGGGATGCTTGGATGGATAAACAGGATGTTAAAGAGAATAAAGGCAAGCTAAAAGAAGATTTACAGACTGCTATAGACGCAGAACACACTGCTTCTGTTTATTTTAAATATGCCGCCTCTTTAATTAAAAACGGTAAGGTAAGAGCCACGTTCTATAATTTCGCAGATTTAGCGGAAAAAAACAAAGGATTGCTGCTGGGGTATCTGAAAAATGCAGGAGTAAATAATTTTGTCTTGGAGGATAAATGTAAGCTTTGTCAACTAAACCCGACAAGTTTTTCTTTGTTGGGGGCGCTTAATTTAGGGTTGGAGATTATTAACGCCTCCATAAGATCTTACAGCGAATTATTGGATCTCAGCGGGGATAAAGAAGATAAAGAGTTATTTAGGCGGCTCTTGAAAGAGAAAAATCAACAAAGGAACTTTCTGCAAAAAGAGAGAAGATTTGCCCGGATTGAAAAAGACAAGTCAGACCTTCTTGATAGTTATTCTATCACCGAGGCCATTTCTCATATATGGGAGTAGATGACAGGAGTTTTTAGGATAATAAGAGACGCGGTGAATGTTCTGTACCAACGACGATAATCGAGCAGGCAATCTTTTCAAAAACAGTTATGGTTGATTCTTCTGTCCTTATTGGTGGAAAGGCGGGTTTTGGCATAGATAAATCTCAAGCCATTATCGGCCAGGTCTTTAATCAACTTGGATTTCGCTTATATATTTACCGCGATTATCCTTCTGTTATAAGAGGGGGACATACCTTTTCTATAATCCGGGTATCTTCCCAAAAAATCTCCTGCCATAAAAACCAGATAGATTTTCTCCTAGCGTTAAATCAAGACACATTAAATTTTCATCAACACAGATTAAAAAATAATTCCGTAGTAATTTACGATGCTGATTCCGTAAAATTAGAGGGTTTAGCTGCAGGAATGCAGACAGCAGGGATTCCTCTGACAAAGATAACCAAAGAAGAAAACGCGCCTGAGATAATGCGCAATACCTGTATCATTGCGGCATTCTTTAAAGCCGTAGGAATAAAATGGGATTTTTTAGAGACGGTTTTTAGAAAAGAGATTACCAAGGATACAGATTTAAATTTAAAGGTTGCCCAGAGGAGTTATAATGAGGCGAAGGAGCTTAAAAAGATAGAGCCGTTAAAGCAACCTATGCTTGCCTTGCTTGACGGAAACCAGGCTATTGGTTTAGGGCTTATCAGGGCAGGTCTTAAAACATATATTGCTTATCCGATGACCCCTTCTTCCAGTCTCCTGCATTTTTTAGCTAGCGTGGCGAAAGATTTTTCTTTAAAGGTTATTCATCCCGAAAGCGAGATAGCGGTAATTTTGATGGCTTTGGGTTGTGCGTATGCAGGAGAAAAGGTGGCGGTGGGGACATCGGGTGGCGGTTTTTGTCTAATGACCGAGGGTTTGAGTTTTGTTGGGATGGGCGAGTTACCAGTGGTGATTATGGTTGGTCAAAGGACAGGACCCAGCACTGGCCTGCCTACCTATACCGCCCAGTCTGAATTGCTTTTTATTCTAAGCGCTGGACACGGAGAATTTCCCAGATTGGTGGTGGCTCCAGGCGATGCGGAAGAGGCATATTTCTGGTCGGCGGTTTCATTAAATTTCGCCTGGAAGTATCAATTACCGGTAATTATCCTTTCAGATAAGACATTAAGCGAAGGAATTTACAGTTTTGATATTGATTCTATAGATAAGATTAAGGAAGAAGAAGCTCTTTTATGGGACAGGAAATCTCCCTATAAAAGATATCTAAACACCGATACGGGTATCTCTCCCCTGACCTTTGTTCCGGATAGAGATGCGGTTGTTAAGGTAAATAGCTATGAGCACGATGAATTTGGCATAACTACCGAAGAGCCCAGCATTACTACTTTGATGCAAGATAAACGCCTGCGCAAAGAAAAATATTTATTAAAAGAATTAGAAGGCTATGAACCGGTCAGGGTTTATGGCAATAGCGATGCGACGGTTGCCCTTCTTTGCTGGGGTTCAAATAAAGGCGTCTGTATAGAGACAGCCCAGAGATTGGGCTTAAAGGTTGTTCAGCTAGTAGTGTTTTTACCGTTTCCTGCAAGACAATTTCAAGAGTCTCTTAAGGATGTGAAAAAAATAATCTGTGTAGAAAATAACGCTACAGGACAATTAGCGCGTCTTATTAACGGTTATGGATTTAGGGTAGACGAAAAAATATTAAAATATGATGGCAGGCCTTTTTCTCTGGATGAATTAGAAGGAAAAGTAAAGGAGAAAATTAAATGGCGCAAAGAGATTTAGGCACCTATGCCCGTAATACTTGGTGTCCGGGATGCGGAAACTTTGCGATTTTGACAGCGATTAAAGCTGTATTAAAGATATTGGAGGAAGAGGGTTTTCCCTTAGAAAATGTGGTTTTGGTTTCTGGGATTGGTTGTCATGCCAAGATTGTGGATTACATTAATGTAAATAGTTTTTATTCTATCCATGGAAGGACATTGCCTGTGGCTGAGGGTATAAGAATCGCTAATCCAGATTTAAAAGTAATTTGTTTTGCTGGAGACGGCGATGCCTATGGTGAAGGTCTGGAGCATTTAGTATTTGCGGCTAAAAGGAACATAGATATCACCATGATTATCCATAATAACCGCGTCTATGGGCTTACCACTGGTCAATACACGCCAACCTCTCCTTTAGGTTTTAAAGGTCGGTCCACGCCTTATGGGACAATTGAATTTCCTCTTAATCCTTTAGAGCTTATGTTGGCAAGCGGAGCTACCTTTATTGCTCGGTGTTTTTCCCATGGCTTGGAACTCTTAAAAAATATTCTCAAGGAAGCAATTATGCACAAAGGGTTTTCCATTGTTGATGTATTACAGGTTTGTGTGACTTTTTATAATATGTATGAATACTACGACCAAAGGGCTTATGAATTGCAAGACCACAACCCGCAGGATTATAATGAGGCATTAAATAAAATCCGGGAATGGGACTATAATACCGATGCCAGGATTGCCTTGGGGTTGCTTTATAAAAAAACAAAGTCTACTTTTGAGGAGGAATTTCTGAAACCTCAGACAGAAAACGTGGACAGAGAATCAAGGATAAGACAGCTACTGCGGTGAACTTTTGAGTAAGCAGATGTAATATAGAAGCTTAAAAAAACTGGAGAGCAGGTCGGATTTAGCAATTACAGCTGGGCTAAAGAAGTTACCAAAAGAATAATTCTGGAAATGCAAGGAATTAGGAGTTAAGGCAATCTGGATGCAACCGTCTTTACTAGAACGCTAAAGAGATAAAAAATGAGGTAAACAGGCGAGTGACACAAACACAGGAAGGATAAGGTGCAATAAACCGGAAGAAAGGATAGGTGAGAAGAGATGGCAAGGAGATGCGGAACAAAGAAGACGGCAAAGAAAAAGGCAAAATACGCTTGCAAGATATGTGGTTTAGTTGTCAGCGTGGACAATCTCTGTGGTTGCGTAGATACCTGTGATATAGTCTGTTGCGGAGAAGAGATGAAACTAACGAAATAATCGCGCAACTTTACTGCAATCTTAAAGGAGCAAATAAATATGGGGAAGAAGGCAAGAGAAATTGTGGAGGTTGATTTAAAAGAATTAATTAAGGACTTGGACAGGGCGTATTGCGATGAATGGTTGGCTTACTATGCATATTGGTATATGGCGCAAACGGTGGAAGGAAAATACTATGAAGATATGGCAGAGTTTCTCAATAATATTGCCAAAGATGAGCTTGAGCATGCGCAGGAGTTAGCAGAGAGGATAATTGAGTTAGGGGGGTTGCCGACCAATACGCCTAGCAACTTAGAAAAGAACGCCAACGCATCTTACCCCGGAGTAATGAAAAAACTCTCTAATTATGATGAAATTATTAAATTGGTAACCGATGCCGAGGCAGGAGCGATTGAGGTATATAACAAAATTGCCCGCAAGACATTTGGCAAGGACCACGATACATATCAGCTTGCTGTGCACATTATGGGCGAAGAGATAACCCACGAAGAGATGTTTGAAAATCTGAAAAACTGAAAGATGTCCTCCATTCAAAAGAATCTGACATCTCGCATAGCAACAGGGAATTCGTCGCGGATATCTTTTGGCTAGACATCTATATAAGATTACGGCGGCAGGCCAGGTAGTGAGGTTTATTGACGGTCCGATAGAACCCATAGATTGTCTGATGAAGAATTACGGTGGATGCAAGGATATATATACTTCGCATTTCGGATAATCTGGCAGGAGGCGGGAAGGACAGCCGCCAATATGGTGGATAGTATTACTTTTGCGGATCTAGTTAAGGAGAGAAAAGATAGGCGCCATATTTTAAAGATGTTGCCGATATCTACAAATAAAAAGCGTTGCTTAACGCGCGGGCCGGTCCGATAAGGTAAGGTAGACGAGTAAAATTTCTGTTTATTGGACTCGCCGAGATAATAAGCGGGCAGGTTAATAACCTGCGGCCGACAAAAGGAGGATAATAATGAAAGAAAAGGTAGAAAAGGCCTTGGAAAAAATCCGGCCTATGCTTCAGGCAGACGGAGGCAATGTGGAATTAGTGGAGGTTAGCAATAATGGCGTAGTAAAATTGAAACTTACCGGGACATGCGGATGTTGCCCGATGAGTCAAATGACGTTAAAGATGGGGGTAGAGAGGATTTTGAAAGAGGAGGTGCCTGAGATAAAAGAGGTTATCGCTATATAATTTCATTTGTTATTACAACGGGCAAAAGCAGATTGATAAAATATGCGCACAATAAAAGAGATTAACGAAAAAATTAAAAAGGGTCAGGTTGTTGCCGTTACTGCCGAAGAAATAATTGAACTGGTTAAGAAAAAAGGGTTAAAACGGGTTGCTTCTGAAGTGGATGTGGTTACTACCGGGACATTTGGACCGATGTGCTCATCAGGGGTTTATTTTAATATAGGCCATACCAAACCGCGCATTAAACTCGGCGGCGGCGCAGTTAAAATTAATGACGTGCCTTGTTATGCGGGTTTTGCAGCAGCGGATATTTATATAGGCGCAACCGCCCTTCCTGATGAAGACCCCCGGAATAAAGTTTACCCCGGTGAATTTAAGTATGGCGGCGCCCATGTTATCCAAGAGATAGTTGCCGGAAAAGACGTGCGTCTGGAGGCCAGCGCTTATGGGACAGATTGTTATCCTCGCAAGAAGCTTGAGACGCTACTTAACATCAAAGACTTAAACGAGGCAGTATTATTCAATATGCGCAACTGTTATCAGAATTACAATGTAGCGGTTAACCTTTCGGATAAAATAATATATACCTATATGGGCGTATTAAAGCCGCATATGGGTAATGCCAACTATTGTTCTGCCGGACAACTTTCCCCTCTTCTTAAAGACCCTTATTATAAAACAATAGGTATTGGCACAAAGATATTTTTAGGCGGTGGAATCGGCTTTGTGGCTTGGCATGGCACTCAGCATAATCCGGGCGTAAAACGCAAGGAAAACGGGATACCTTGCCTGCCGGCAGGTACCCTTGCGGTTATAGGCGACCTTAAACAGATGAAGCCCGAGTGGTTAACGGGAGTAAGTATGCTTGGTTATGGAGTTACTTTATCGGTTGGCATAGGCGTTCCTATTCCGATTTTGAATGAAGAAATATTGGGATATGTAGCAGCCGGCGATGACCAGATATATACGCAGGTGGTGGATTACAGCCATAATTATCCGCAGGGTATAGCCGGTTCGCTGGGAGAAGTAAGTTACGCCCAATTAAAGTCGGGTAAGATAACACTACAGGGCAGAGATGTCCCGACGGGAAACTTATCTAGTTACTCCAAGGCCCGCTCTATAGCCGAACAACTTAAAGAGTGGATTAACAAAGGGGATTTTTTGTTGACTGAACCAGTGGCAGCATTGCCTGCTTATGACTCAGGCTATACCTTCAGGTTGTTAACTGAACGTCCCTTAGGACAATAGAGAATAAGCGATGGTTCATAAACGCATTGTCTTGCATTTTCCTCATCGGTTGGTCGACCAGCCGATTGTCTATAGACTAACAAAGGATTATGACCTGCAGTTTAATATCTTGAAGGCATATGTTACTCCGCAGGAGGAAGGATTGATGGTTTTGGAATTATCCGGGAAGAAAGAAAATTTTCAACAGGGGATTGAGTATTTGCAATCTGTAGGGGTAAAGATTCAGCCATTAAGCCAGGATATTATCCGTAACGAAACCAAATGCACCGACTGCGGGGTTTGCGTACCCATATGTCCCAGTGGCGCTTTGGTTATGGACAGTCACACGCGTAAGGTGCATTTTTACGATAACAAATGCATCGCCTGCGAACTATGCGTTAAGATTTGTCCATCGCGCGCAATGGAAGTGCATTTTTAATCATGCGGTTTGAAGATAAAATAAAGAGACTGCAGAAGATAATTTTCGGATACGGTTCCTGCGCAATTGCTTTTTCGGGAGGGGTAGATAGCACGTTTCTTTTAAAGATTGCCTCTTTGGTTTTGCCCAAGAGTAAATTGCTTGCCGTGACTGCGGATTCACCTACTTATCCCCCGGAAGAATTACGGCAGGCAAAAGAAATAGCGCGTCGACTAAAGATAAGGCATGCGGTAATAAAAACTAAAGAGTTGAAAGACAGAAGATTTTCTTCTAATCCTGTCAATCGCTGTTATTTTTGCAAAAAAGAACTTTTTTCTAAAATGCATCATTTGGCAAGCAAGTATAGAATTACCTGTGTAGTTGATGCTAGCAATCTTTCAGACGCGGAAGATTTCCGTCCAGGTAGCATTGCTAGGAAAGAGTTAAACGTCCGCTCTCCTCTTGTGGAAGCCGGATTTACCAAGGACGATATCCGTCGGTTAAGCAGAAGATTAGGATTATACACTTGGAATAAACCGAATCTTGCGTGTTTGGCTTCGCGCATACCCTATGGCCAGGAGATTTCAGTTAGATTGCTTAAGCGTATTCATACAGCTGAAAACTATTTGAAAAAAATGGGATTTAGGCAGGTCAGACTCAGGCACTATGGAAGTTTATGTCGTATCGAAGTGGGGAATGGAGAGATTTACCGTTTATTCAAAAAAAGAGAACGGATTGTCGACAGGTTGAAAGAGTTGGGATATAATTATATAACCGCGGATTTAGAAGGTTACCGCGTAGGCAGTTTAAATGAGGTGATAAGAAATGAGTAAGATATATCTGGATTATGCCGCAACTACCCCTTGCGATCCAGAGGTCTTGAAAGCAATGGAGCCGTATTTCCGGGAGAGATTTGGGAATGCCTCCAGTATTCATACCTTTGGGCAGGAAGCCAAAAGGGCCCTCGAAGACAGTCGCCAGAGTCTCGCCTTGTTTTTAGGGGCAAAGCCGGAAGAGATAGTATTTACTTCCGGAGGGACCGAATCGAACAATCATGCGATAAAGGGCGTCGCTTATGCCTTAGCCAAGAAAGGCAACCATATCATTACCAGCGCTATTGAGCATCATGCGGTAATCGAACCCTGTTGTTTTCTGGAGAAAAACGGATTTCGAATCACCCGCGTGGAAGTGGATAAGTACGGGTTGGTTTCTCCAGAAGATATCAAGAAGGCAATCACTGATAAGACCATTCTTATCTCTGTAATGCATGCTAATAACGAAATAGGCACAATTCAGCCTATCGCGGAAATAGGCAAAATTGCCAGAGAAAAAGGCATCTGTTTCCACGTTGACGCGGTGCAGACTGTTGGGCATATTCCTGTAGATGTGAATGCGTTAAATGTGGACCTACTCTCTCTTTCTGCGCACAAGTTTTACGGTCCGAAAGGAGTGGGCGCGCTCTTTATCCGCAAGGGCGCTCGTATTGAGCCGCTTTTACACGGTGGAGACCAGGAAAAGGGCAGGAGGGCATCCACTTATAATACAGCCGGGATAGTGGGTTTAGGCAAGGCAATAGAGTTGTGCCGAGAGAAGATGGCTGCGGAGGCAGAATTTCAGATTAGGTTGCGTAATAGATTGATAAAGGAGATACCTTTAAGAATACCGGAGGTCATTCTCAATGGTCACCCCGAAAAAAGACTGCCAAATAACGTCAATTTTTCCATAAAATATATTGAGGGCGAATCCATTCTTTTAAGTCTGGATATGCTGGGAATTGCGGTCTCTACTGGTTCTGCCTGTACCTCCAGCTCTCTGGAGCCGTCTCACGTATTGCTGGCCATAGGTCTTCCCCATGAAATAGCTCACGGTTCAGTGAGGATAACCTTAGGCAGATGGACAAAGGAAGAGGAAATTGATTTCCTGCTTGCCTCTTTGGTTAAGGTGGTGGAGAAACTAAGGTCTATGTCCCCTCTCTATGAAAAGAAATAGCCGTGCGGGAAAAAATCCTGGATTTACTGAAACGTAAAACCAATTATATCTCCGGGGATTTTCTTGCGCAACGTCTGGGTATCAGCCGTCAGGCGCTCTGGAAGCATATTCAGGATTTGAAAGAGTTAGGCTACGATATCGTGGCTGTGCCGCATTTGGGTTATCGCCTGCAGGCAACCCCGGACAGATTGTTTGATTGCGAGGTTTCCCGCAACCTAAATACGCGCATCTTGGGAAGAAAAATATATTATTTTGAGAGCATTACCTCTACAATGGATGCGGCAATGGAGCTGGGGATAAAAGGCGCTCCGGAAGGCTCTGTTGTTATCGCAGAGGCACAGACCCGCGGCCGCGGGAGACTGGGGCGGGTCTGGTTTTCTCCCAAATACAAAGGCATTTATTTTTCAGTTATACTCAGGCCAAAGTTGGCTCCCGCCAATATCTCTATCCTGACCTTGCTTGCCGCCGTAAGCGTTGTCGAGGCAGTAAAGAAGATAGCTGGAGTGGATACGGAGATAAAATGGCCCAACGATATCCTCCTTGAGAACAAGAAATTAGGCGGTATCCTTACAGAATTAAATGCCGAGATGGACAAGGTTAATTTTGTGATAATCGGCATAGGGCTTAATGTCAATAATGATAAAAGATTCCTGCCGTCAGGGGCAATCTCGCTGAAAGAAAAATCGGCTCAGGAGACCAGTCGTATTGAGCTTTTACAGGAGATTTTGCGCCGGCTTGAAACAAACTATTTTATTCTGGGGCATAAAGGCTCAAAGGCGATTATCGAGAGGTGGCGCGAATACGCCATCACCCTGCATAGGCGGGTTAAGGTTTATTGTCAGGGTCAGTATATAGAAGGTGAGGTCGTAAATATAGATACCGACGGAGGTCTGTTGGTCAGGAAAGATTCCGGAGTAATTCAGAAGATTTTCTCTGGAGACCTAATCCACTGCTCTTAAACCCCGCCCAGCTGGACTCAGCTTTCTTTAAGGAATAACTTGTAATTGTAAACCTGATATTATAAAATAGTTGACAAATGGAGAGAAGAGAAATAGAGAAGCTTATAGGTCTGCCGCTTTCCGAGCTGGTCTGGCTGGCGAATAAGGTGCGCCGGGATTATCTCGGCGCAAAAATAGACCTATGCAGCATTATGAATGCCAAATCCGGCGCCTGCAATCAAGATTGTAAGTTTTGCGCCCAGTCCTCCAGGTACAAAACCGGAGCTCCTGTATACCCTTTAAAGGATATAGAAGAGATAGTTGAACGCGCAAGGATAGCCAAGGAGATTGGCGCGGACAGGTTTGATATTGTGACTAGTGGCGATTCTCTTTCCGACGCAGAGTTGAAGAGAGTTTGCGCAGCCATCCATGAAATAACCACAAAGGTGGGTATAAGAATGTGCGCCTCCTTAGGGAGCATGGATGAAAAGAGGTTAATTGCGTTAAAAGAGGCAGGGCTGACGAGGTATCACCATAATATTGAGACCTCTCCTAACTTCTTTCCAAAGATAGTTACCACCCATAGTTTTCAAGACCGCATCAGGACCATAAAGCTGGCCAAAAAGATAGGCCTGGAGGTTTGTAGCGGCGGGATTATCGGAATGGGAGAAACCATGCGGGATAGAATAGATATGGCCTTGATTCTTAAGGACCTAGACGTGGACTCTGTGCCTATAAATGTTCTGGTGGCTATAAAAGGGACGCCTTTAGAGAGGCAAAATCCGCTTTCCAGCGCAGAGGCAATCAGGACAATCGCTCTTTTTAGAATAATCCTAAAAGATAAAATTATAAAGATTGCCGCCGGAAGGGAATCTGTGTTAAAGGATTTTCAGGCTATGACTTTTATGGCTGGGGCAAATGGCATGCTTATCGGAGGCTATCTTACAATAAAAGGCAGAGAGGTATGCGAGGATCATAAGCTGATTCAGGAGATAAAAGAATTATGGAGGCAATAGAAAATTTCTTAAGCAAAAGAAAAGAGCAGGGTCTTTTGCGTTATCTGAGGCCGGTTTCGTTCAGAAAGAACAGCAGGGTAATTATTGACAATAAAGAATATTTTGATTTTTCCTCCAATGATTATCTGGGGTTAAGCGGTCATCCGGAAATAATTGAGTCTGCAAAAATTGCCCTAGATGCATTTGGTTCAGGTAGCGGCGCTTCGCGGCTGATGAGTGGCAGTTTTTCTCTGCACCATAAATTGGAGGAGGCAACGGCGGATTTTAAACAGAAAGAATCCGCTTTAGTTTTTAACTCAGGATATCAGGCAAATATAGGTATTATCAGTGCGCTCTTTGGCAAGGGAGATTGCGTCTTCTCCGACCGACTTAACCACGCCAGTATTATAGACGGAATAATCCTGTCGGGCGCACGGATGTTTCGCTTTCGGCACAATGACATTGGGCATCTGAAGGAACTTTTAAGGAAGGAAAGAAAAATTTTCAAAAATAGCCTCATTATTACAGAATCAGTATTCAGCATGGAGGGAGATACAGCCCCTTTAAAAGAGATAGTCGCATTAAAAGAAAGATACGATTGTCAGATTATGCTTGATGAGGCGCATGCCACCGGGATATACGGAGAAAACGGAAGCGGTTTAGCAGAAGAAGACGGCGTCTTAGATAAAGTTGATTTAATTATGGGGACATTTAGCAAGGCGCTGGGAGGTTTTGGGGCGTATCTGGCAAGTTCAAAAAAGATAACTGATTACCTGATTAATGCCTGTCGCTCCTTCATATATTCTACTGCGCTTCCTCCGGCGGTAATTGCTTCTAATCTTAAGGCTATAGAGCTCGTGAAAAAAGAACCTTGGCGCAGAAAAGAGCTATTGGAGAAGGCGTGGTTTTTCCGCAGCGCCCTGAAGGAAAAAGGGCTTGACGTCAGGGGTTCCTCTCAGATAGTGCCGTTAGTTATCGGCAAGACGCAGAGGACGCTAGAGGCTGCTAGATTTCTTCAGGAAAAAGGTTTTTATCTGCTGGCGGTAAGGTATCCGACAGTGCCAGAAAAAGAGGCGCGCTTAAGATTCTCTTTAAGCTTGTATCATGACAAAGAAACATTAGAGAGATTAATCAATGCCATCTTACAAGTCGGAATTTAAATTGGTAAAGAAGGGATTTAAAGATATCCTTGTCTTGGTTCCTGGTTGGGCTGCGGATTACCGTATCTTCTCCAGATTAGAACTGAATTACGACTATCTCTACCCGAGACACTCTTATCCCGCGGATTTCGTAAATTCTCTTTGCGCATATTTAAAGAATAACTCTATTCAGAAGGTTTCGCTGTTTGGTTGGTCTATGGGCGCTTTTTTGGCGTATGATTTTAGTATCCTCAACCCGGAATTGGTGGATGCGCTCTATCTGATAGGTATTCGGAAGAGATACGACCATTCCGCATTAAAGGAAGTCGCCGATAATCTGAGGAAGAACAAGCGGGCGTTTCTTTATAAATTTTATCAGGATTGTTTTTCCCAATCCGACCAAGACAGCTATTTATGGTTTAAACGTCACCTTATGCATGATTACCTAAACGACATTACCGAAGAAACCTTGATTTACGGATTGGATTATTTAGGGACATCCCAACTGGATCCGCAGAACCTTAAGAGCATAAAAAAAGTAAAGATATATCACGGCCGGCAAGATAAGATTGCTCCGTTTTCCGAGCTCCTCAAGATTAAACAGGATGCGCCGTTTGCGGAATTTGTGGTTTTTCCTGGGTTAGGGCATATACCGTTTATTAGTCCCAGCTTCCAAGAAAGGTTTTATGGATAAAAAGACGATTCTCAGGAACTTCTCCCGCTCTGCCCGTCTTTACGATAAATACGCAGATATTCAAAACAGGATAGCCTTGCAGTTAATCAGGCAGACCGATGGAAAAATATTTTCTAATATCCTTGAGTTAGGCTGCGGTACAGGCAATTATACGCGGCTGCTTAAGGAAAGATTTCCCAAGGCAAGAGTTAAGGCTTTAGATATATCCGAAGAGATGGTTGAGGTAGCCAGAGAAAAACTAAAAGACCCTCGTATTGAATTTCTGATAGCTGATGCTGAAGAGCCGTCTATTAACGATAAATTTGACCTAATCACCTCTAATGCCTGTTTCCACTGGCTTAACAATCCCGGTGAGGCGATTGCCGGATATCGCCGGATGCTTACCCCTGAAGGGATGATTTCTTTTACCGCATTCGGGCCGCTTACCTTTGCAGAGTTAGATACCGTTTTAAGTAACTTAGAGGGCGTAAATATCCCGGCGAGGAGTTTTATGACTAAGGATAAGTTAGAAAAAATCCTTTCCGAGAATTTTAGGGAAGCAAAGATAAATGAGGCAGAGTTCATACAGACCTTTAAGAATTTAAGGGAGCTTATGGAGAGGATAAAATATACAGGGATAAGAGGTGTATCTGTTTTAAAGAGAGATATTGTTACTGTTCAATATTTAAATAGGATAGAGGATGAATACCTGAAGAGGTTCGGCGGCATACAAGTGACCTATCAGGTATTTTTTTGTTCAGGGATAAATGCGTCATGAATGCAGTATTTGTGGCAGGCACAGATACCGGCGTAGGCAAAAGTCTGATTATCGGATTGCTTCTTCGTTACTTGAAGGGAAAAGGGTGCTCCGCTATTACACAAAAATGGGTTGAGACTGGTTCGTATAAAGGTTACTCCCGCGATATCCAGACCCATCTCCGGATAGCCGGAATAGGTAAGATTGCAGCAACCAAGCGCGGTAGAGTCTGGGGAGTTGAAAAATACGTCTGTCCGTATGTATTTAAATTAGCAGCCTCTGCGCATCTGGCCGCACAAGAAGAAAAACGCAGGATAGATATCCGCAAAATAAAAAATAGTTTTACGTTTTTAAAGAATAATTTTGGTTTTGTAATTGTAGAGGGGATAGGCGGGTTACTTGTGCCTTTCAACAGAAAGAGATTAGCGCTGGATTTAGTGAAAGAGTTGGGTTTATCCCTGATTTTGGTGGCAGAGAATAAATTAGGCGCTATTAATCATACCCTGCTTAGTATAGAAGCCTTAACATCAAGAAAGATAAGAATCTTAGGCATTATTTTTAATAATGCCGCCGAAGAAAACAGTCTTATCCTTAAAGATAACCCCTGCATTGTTAGAAAAATAAGCGGTCAGGAAATATTGGGCGTGCTCCCTTTTAGCAGAAATATAGACGTACTGTATGCACATTTTCAACCTATAGCGAGGAAATTATGCCGAAAGTTAGAAATCTAAATTTATGGCTTAAAAAAGACCTGCAGTACAACTGGCACCCATATACCCAGATGAAAGATTGCCGGCAGATACCAAACATCCTGATTGAGAAGGCAAGAGGATTAAAACTTTTTGACGCAAAAGGCCGTTTTTACTACGATACTATCTCCAGCTGGTGGTGCAATGTGCATGGCCACAACCATCCTTATATAAAGAAAGCAATAAAAACGCAGCTGGAGAGATTAGAACATGTGCTTTTTGCCGGGTTCATCCATAAGCCGGCGATACTTCTTGCAGAAGGATTAATCGCAATAGCGCCGAAGTCGTTAAAGAAGGTTTTTTACTCTGACAACGGCTCCACAGCGGTTGAGGTTGCCTTAAAGATGTCTTTTCAATACTGGCAGAATACAGGCATGGTTAAAAAAAAGAAATTCGTATCTTTAGATATGGGCTATCATGGAGATACCATCGGCACGATGAGTTTAAGCGGCATAGATTTATTCAATAGGGTATTTTCTCCATTGTTCTTTTTGTCTTATAAAATACCCTCTCCGTATTGCTATCGCTGCCCGATGGGCAAAAACAATCAGAGTTGTACTATTGAGTGCATAAAGCCGCTGGAGAAATTATTAGAGCGTAACTCTGATGAAATCTCCGGAATAATCCTTGAACCAATGGTATTATGCGCGGCAGGGATGCTTGTGTATCCTGCGCAATATTTGGAGAAAGTAGCTATGTTAGCCAGAAGGTTTAAAGTGCACCTTATTTTAGATGAGGTAGCCACTGGTTTTGGTAGGACAGGCAAGATGTTTGCAGCAGAGCACGCCGGGGTTATGCCAGATTTTCTGTGTTTATCCAAAGGTATTACTGCCGGTTATCTTCCTCTCGGCGCCACCCTGACTACGGATAAAATATACAACGCTTTCTATGCCGATTATTGCCAAAAGAAAACATTTTTCCATGGACATACCTATACAGCCAATCCCCTTGCCTGTTCTGCGGCGTTAGCCAGTCTTGAGCTTTTTAAAAGAGAAAAAACACTTTTGCGTATAAATAGGGTTTCCTCTCTATTTGCAAAAGAGATGGAGTTTTTCAGAAGACTTGATTTTGTAGGAGATGTGCGTTACATTGGTCTGATTGGCGCCTTGGAATTGGTAAGGAATAAAGAACGAAAGGAACCCTTTGACTTTAAAGAGAGAATAGGTCTGAAGGTCTATCAGAAGGGATTGGAGAACAATCTTGTTTTAAGGCCGCTGGGCAATATAATTTATCTGTTTCTTCCGCTCTGCGTAAGAGAGAAAGAATTGAACGACATATTCAAGAGAGTGCAGCTTACCTTTATGCAGCTACAGGGGGAAGGGGTCTTTAAATAGGAGGAGGCAGGATGTTTATTCACTCGGCATTATTCGAAATTAAACCAAAAGAAGTGGCGCAGTACCGAAAGGACAGTAAGATGTGGGCTAGTTACGCCAAAAAGGCAAAAGGGTTTATTGCCTATTATACGATGAAACGTTACGATTTTAAAAATCAGTACGCCTCTGTATACGAATGGGTCTCGAAAAAACACCATGATACTTTTATGAACAAGTATC
Source organism: Candidatus Omnitrophota bacterium (assembly GCA_023818655.1). Taxonomy (GTDB): domain Bacteria; phylum Omnitrophota; class Gorgyraeia; order Gygaellales; family Profunditerraquicolaceae; genus JAMWCI01. Next base: position 21,564 of record JAMWCI010000005.1, on the reverse strand, counting down.
ATGATTGGTTGGTGAGTAAATCCAAGGCCAAGGTGAAGGTTTTAGGTTATTATAACCTGAGGGCTGTGGATATCGTAAGAAAATGACGGATAATCGGTTCTGAAAGGAAGCGCAGGGTGAAAAGAAGGGTAGTTGTAGCCATGAGTGGCGGAGTGGATTCTTCTGTGGCTGCCGCGCTTTTGTTAAAGGCAGGTTTTGAAGTAGTGGGTATGACTATGTGTTTTAACCTTGCGGATGCCGCCAGAAAAAAACCCTCCTGCTGCGGCGCGCAGGGCATAGAGGATGCCAGTCGTACCGCTCATAAATTAGGCATAAAACATTATGTAATAAATATGCAGCGGCCGCTTCAGGAATATATAATCAAAGATTTTGTGAATGAATATCTCTCCGGACGCACACCGAATCCCTGTGTACGCTGCAACCAGTTTTTGAAGTTTGATATCTTGTTAAGTAAAGCAATTTCTTTGGATGCCCGGTATTTAGCCACCGGACATTACGCCCGTCTCGAAAAGTCAAAAAGCAAAAAAAGTGAAGACTCTCCGGCATATTTGTTGAAGAAGGCAAAGGATAAGAATAAAGACCAGTCGTATTTTCTTTACCGTTTAAATCAATATCAAATGAGACATACGCTTTTTCCTTTGGGAGAATATACTAAGTCAGAGGTCAGGGCTGTTGCCAGGAGGCTCGGCCTTACTGTAGCGGATAAAGTTGCCAGTCAGGAGATATGCTTCTTGCCGGAGCAAGACTACCGGCATTTTCTTAAAAACCAGATAAAAAAAGCAATACAACCCGGTCATATTTTGAATAACAAAGGGGTTATTATAGGAGAGCATAAAGGCATACCGTTTTACACTATCGGGCAGCGTCAAGGGTTAGGTATAGCGTTGGGGCATCCTGTTTATGTCAGCAGGATGGAGGCGCAGGCAAACCGTATATTTGTGGGGTCGCGGAAAGAGTTGCTGAAAAGAGAGTTTTTAGTTGAAGATGCGCATTTTATCCGCCAGCCCATAAAAAAGAAGGTTGCCCTTAGAGTGCGGATAAGATATAATCACAAGGAAGCGCCTGCGGTTATTGAGGTGTTGTCAGATGCAATAAAGGTGGTTTTTAAAACACCGCAGTTTGCCATTGCCCCCGGCCAATCCGCAGTGTTTTATGAACGGGACTATGTTGTTGGTGGCGGGATAATCAAAGAGGTTTTAGGGTAGATGTTGGCAGTAAGAAATAATAATGAACTAGAATCCAAAATAAGAGAGCTTAAGAAAAAACGCAATGCCGTAATTCTGGCGCATAACTATCAACTGCCTGAAGTTCAGGATGTAGCGGACTACTGCGGAGATTCGTTGGAATTAAGCAGGATAGCGGCAAAGACAGAGGCCAAGGTAATAGTGTTCTGCGGAGTGCACTTTATGGCTGAGACCGCATCTATTCTTTCTCCTGATAAAAAGGTAATCGTTCCGGATATTAACGCAGGATGCCCCATGGCCAATATGATTACTGTGGAGGATTTAAGAAAACTGAAAAGGCAACATCCCAAGGCGGTAGTGGTAGGTTATGTAAATACATCTGCCGAGGTAAAAGCAGAGCTGGATTATTGTTGTACCTCTACCAATGCGGTGGCGGTGGTGAATGCCCTTAAGGATAAAGAGGAGATTATCTTTGTGCCGGATAAGTACCTTGCAGATTATGTCTCCAAGCAGACAAAGAGAAAGCTTATCTGGTGGAACGGTTTTTGTCCAACGCACGTAAAGATTCTTCCAGAAGACTTAAAAAGAAAAAAGCGATTCCATCCTTTTGCCAAGGTAATGGCGCATCCGGAATGTCTTCCCGGAGTCCTGCTTATGGCAGACAAAGTGCTTTCCACAAGTCAGATGGTAAAGTTTGTCAAGGAGACCGATGCAAAGGAGTTAATTGTAGGCACAGAGGTTGGCCTGATTTATCGTCTTAAAAAGGATAATCCTACCAAAGAATTTTATCCTGCCTCAGAGCGCGCGGTCTGTCCCAATATGAAACGCACCACGCAGGAAAAGATTCTCTGGGCATTAGAGGAACTTAAAGAAGAAGTAAGGGTTAGTGATGAAATACGCAAACGAGCCAAGAGGGCTATTGACCGTATGCTGCAAATAGTGTAAAAAAGAGATGTTTAAAATTTCGCCTTCCAGCTTAAACCTATTTGTAGAATGTCCGCGTTGTTTCTGGCTTTATCTGAACAGAGAAATTAAACGACCCGGCGCTCCGGTAGCCTCTATCACCAGCGGTATAGACAGGGCGATAAAGGAGTATCTTAATGAGTTCAGGGCTAAAAATGAGCTTCCTCCTTTTCTAAAAGATAAGTTGCCCGGAAAACTGATGGTGAATTTTCCCAAGAGGGGTTGGCTTGAATATACGGATAAAAAATTGAACGCAAAATTAGGCGGTTTTCTTGATGAGTGCATAGAATTTGAAGATAAGCATTACGCGGTCATGGATCATAAAACCAGAGGAAGTATTCCAGAGGCCGTGCACCAGGCGTATCAGCTGCAGATGGATGTTTACACATTATTATTAGAAGAAAACGGTTTTCCGACGAAAAAGAATGCCTATCTGGTTTATTATATCCCCAAAAAGATAACCTATGGATTGGATTTTCAATTTGAAATATTGCTGAAAGAGATTAAAACAGACCCCCAAAGGGCAAAGGAGATTTTTAGTAACGGCGTGGTTTGTCTATCCGGACCCATACCGCCTCTTCAAGATAACTGCGGATTTTGCAAATGGCTGGATACCGCAAAGATAACCTAACGTGGATATTCCCATTATTTACGAAGACCAGTGGCTTTTAGTGGTAGATAAACCAAGTGGCCTGTTGACCATACCTACTCCCAAAAAAGAGAAACACACACTTACCTCTATTTTAAACGACGATTTTAATAAGGGGGGCGGGGTTTGTCGTTTGCATCCCTGCCATCGGCTTGACCGCGATACCTCGGGTTTAGTGATTTACGCCAAGGGTAAAACCATACAGAAAAGGATGATGGATGAGTTCAGGCGCAAGCTAGTAAAGAAAACCTATATTGCCTTTGTGAAAATAGGCAAGCTTTTTCCGCAGGGAGAGATAAATAGCCCTATTGAAGGTAAACCCGCGCTAACCCGGTATAAAATAGTTGCAAAAAAGAAGGATTTTGCTATTGTAGAGGCATATCCAGAAACCGGAAGGACCAATCAGATACGCATTCATTTTCAAAGGATAGGCTCTCCTATCTTGGGGGAAGACAGGTTTGCCTTTCGCCGGGATTTTAAGATTAAGGCAGGGCGTCTTTGTCTGCATGCCAGTGATTTGGAGTTTAGGCATCCGGTAACTAAAAAAATGTTACATCTGCACGTAGGGTTGCCGGAATCATTGCAGAAAATTTTACGCAGCTATTAGGGGAAGATAAATGAATGTTATACAAGCGGTTATTTTAGGTATTGTCGAGGGGATTACCGAATTCTTGCCTGTATCCTCTACAGGACACCTTATATTAGTCGCAAAACTACTGGGATTAGCCCAGACAGAATTCCAGAAGAGTTTTGAGATTGCCATACAGCTTGGCGCCATATTTTCCGTGATTCTACTCTACCGGAAAACTCTTTTAGGGGGGTTGGATATATGGAGGCGTATTTTACTGGCGTTTCTACCTTCCGCATGCATAGGTCTTGTTTTTTACAAGACCGTCAAACGTTTGCTGCTGGCAAACGGCACACTGGTTCTCTGGTCTTTGTTTTTAGGGGGTATATTTTTGATTATCTTTGAGATGTTCTATCAAAAGAAAGGTGGCGCTAAGCAAGAGGTAAAGTCCATTTCTTATGCCCAATCAATCTACATAGGTTTATTCCAGACCATTGCCTTTATCCCCGGCGTATCGCGGGCTGCCGCAACGATTATGGGGGGATTGATCTTAGGCCTTGAGCGCAAGGCCATCGTAGAATTTTCATTTCTTCTGGCTATTCCTACTATGCTGGCGGCAGCAGGATTAGATCTTCTGCACGAGGCAGGCAGTTTTACCGCTCAAGATTTTTTTCTTTTGGGTATCGGTTTCTTGGCATCTTTTTTCGTAGCGACTATTGCGGTTAAGTTTTTACTTGCTTTTATAAAACGAAACAATTTTATCTTATTCGGAGTATACAGGATAATAATAGTTATTTTCTTCTGGTTGGTCTGGATGCACAAATAAAAATATGAGCATACTGGTGTTGGGAACGGTTGCCTTGGATACAGTAAAGACCCCTTATGGCAGAAGGACAAAGATGCTGGGCGGCTCTGCCGTACATTTTTCTATGGCAGCCAGGTTATTTTCTGACGTGCACCTAGTGGCAGGAGTAGGTAAGGATTTTCCCCGGCATCATGTGGATTTCCTGAAACAGAAAGGGATTGTTTTAACCTCGCTTATCCGTTCCGAGGGGAAGACTTTTCAATGGATAGGGCAATATCAGGGGGATTTGAATACGGCATTGACGATAAGCACAGAATTGGGCGTATTGATAACCTTTAAGCCACGCATCTCCGCTGAGCAGAGAGATATAAAGAATATATTCTTGGCCAACATTGACCCGGAATTACAAGAGTGTCTTTTGGCTCATATGCATTCCCCGCGCCTGGTTGCTTTAGACAGCATGAATTACTGGATAAATAATAAACCAAGACAACTGCGACGCCTTCTGAAGAAAGTGGATATTTATGTGGCAAACGATCAGGAGGCGCGCGTTTTATCCGGAGAGGATAATCTGATCCGGGCGGCAAAATACTTGCGTAGCTGCGGTCCAAAGATGATACTGATAAAGAAAGGTGAACACGGAGTATTATTTTACACCGATAGATTCATTGTTTCACTGCCAGCGTATCCTACGGATAAAGTAATTGACCCTACCGGAGCAGGAGACACCTTTGCCGGTGGATTTATGGGGTACTTAACAAAGACAGGCAGGGTAAACGCGGCGAGCGTAAAGAAGGCACTTGTTTACGGAACCATCGCCGCTTCTTTTAATGTAGAAGGATTCGGGATGGAAAAAACAAGCGGTCTGACGCTGGAAGCGCTTAATCGTAGATTAAATAAATTCAGAAAGGCGGTGGTCTTTTAATTTATGGAAAAAGAAATCAAACGAATAAGGGACGAATTCATCACCTTTATAAAATCATTCGGTATTATAGGCGTGGCTATAGGCATTGTTATGGGGCAGGCAGTAGCCAAGGTAATCAATGTCATTGTGGAAGGCTTGGTTATGCCGATTATCGGTCTGCTCCTGCCCGGAGATAAATGGCAGGAGGCGGTTCTGCCTTTGGGTCGCGTAGCTATAAAGATAGGTTTGATTATTGCGGCTTTAATAGATTTTTTTGCGGTCTCGTTGGTTGTTTTCTTTACGGTCAGATATGTGTTTAAGATTTATCCGGAGACAGTCAAGAAGGAGGCATAATTATGCTGGAGGAGAAAATTCTCGCTGATTACAAAGAAGCAATGAAGGCAAGGGATAACCTTAAGAGCTCGGTTTTGAGTTTTCTGCGCGCTGAATTATTGAATGCTGCCGTAGCTAAAAAGAAGAGTAGGCTTGAAGATACAGAGGTAATTTCGGTAATAAAGAAACAGATAAAAGCGCGACAGGATTCTATCGAGCAGTTCACCAGAGGAGGAAGACCTGAGATGGCCCAGAAAGAAGAGGCAGAGATGAAGATACTTAAGGATTATCTGCCTCCGCAACTTTCCCTTGAAGAGATTAAAAAGATAATTGAAGAAGCAATAATTCAGACCTCTGCAAAAGATATGAAGGATATGGGCAGGGTAATGAAAGAGGCCAACGCAAAGATCGCCGGCCAAGCGGATGGAAGATTAGTAAGCGATTTAGTCAAGGAAAGACTTTTGCCAAAAAATTCATAAAATTTTCATAGACAAACTTGCGGAATTGTGTTATTCTCTATACCTAAAATTGACTAAAAGGTGTTTTGTGATTTCCTCACAGACAGCCTGTCTATTATAAATTAAAAACAGATAAGTTTTTTTAGATGGATACACTTTTTCTGAAGAGCGAGGATTTTTTCAAGTTTTTAGACAGGATTTCTTTGGATTATGAACTATATGTCCCCTGCAAAATAAACACGACCGCCAAGGTTAAATGCGATTTTGGCTTTAGCCTTCCTGCCGAGGATTATTTTTTAGAGAAATACACCCAGTTAAATGAAGAATCAATAATTTTTAATGAATACCGTTCGATAGAGCCAGCCCGCACATATTTTACACCGTGTAAAGAAGAAGTAAGCCAGTATTTTTGCGAAGACAAGAAAGCAAAAGAGAGGCCCTTGGCTGTTTACGGTATAAAGAACTGTGATATCTTCTCCTTAAAGATCCAGGATTGGGTTTTTCTCGGTCCAGATGTAGTAGACCAGCAGTATAAGGAACGTCGCCAGAGCGCACTGATTATAAGCGGCGACTGCACTGCGTTTAAAGAGGCCTGTTTCTGCCGCGCATTTGATATCAATCCTTTTGTGGAAGAAGGATTTGATTTTAATTTATCTCCTTTAAACAACGGTTTTCTGGTAGATATAGCTACACAGAAAGCCAAGGATATAGCGGATAGTATTAAAGAGGTATTTTCTCCTGCTACCGCAGGACAGCTTTCAGGCAGGGCATCCAAAAGGGAGTTAGTGGTCAGGAGATTGGAGGAACACCTGGCGCAGCATAAAATCCCCAAGAAAGAAACCCTTAAGGATATCGTTACCTCTGGATACAGCTCTAAGATATGGCAGGAGCAGATGAAGACATGCGTGGAGTGCGGCGGGTGCGTATTTATGTGCGATACCTGTCATTGTTTTCTGCTGAGCGACGAGCCAGTCGGAGAAAACGCAAGACGCTTACGTTTATGGGATGGTTGCTTGTTCAAGAATTTTACTCTTGTTGCCGGAGGCGCAAACCCTTTAAAGATGCGTTATATGAGGTTGCGCAACCGGTATCTGAAGAAGTTTGATTTCTTTATTGACAATATGGGTATTCAGGCCTGTTGCGGATGCGGCAGGTGCATTGATGTCTGTCCGGGAAAGATTGATATCCGTTATATATTAAGAAGACTCTATGAAGAGAAATATATACCAGCCGCTTGAGGCGAGGGTTGAAGAGATTATTGCAGAGACACCTACGATTAAAACTTTTGTCCTTAAACCGAAATTCGATTTTTCCTTTCAGACTGGTCAATTCATCGAGTTGACTGTTCCGGGAGCGGGAGAGGCACCTTTTACCCCCTCTTCTGACCCGGGGGTCAAAGACAAGATAGACGTAACTATTATGAAGGTTGGAAGGGTTACTTCCTATATACATGCCATAAAGGAAGGTATGGTTTTGGGGATACGCGGTCCATTCGGACAAGGCTACCCCTTGGATAAATTTAAGAATAAAGATGTGTTGATTGTCGGCGGAGGAGTGGGACTGGCACCTTTGCGTTCCCTTCTCCTTAGTCTTTTTTCCGATATAGACAATTACAACAAAGTGGTGCTACGTTACGGCGCACGCACCCCTGTTGATATAGTCTATAAAGACGCCTTGCCGCAGTGGCAGAAAAAGAAGAAAGTGGATATTCTGACTACGGTTGACGTAGGGGATGCTACCTGGAAAGGCCACGTGGGTTTAGTTACTACCATCCTGAAGGATTTGCCTGTAGATTTAAAAAAGGCAGTGTCTATTGTTTGCGGTCCTCCGATTATGATGAAATTTGTTACGTTGAAACTCTTGGATTTAGGTTTCAAGCCGGTTGATATCTATCTCTCTATGGAAAAAAGTATGTCTTGCGGCTTGGGTAAATGCGGTCATTGTCGCATTGGCCGATACTATGCCTGCAAGGATGGTCCGGTATTTACCTTTGAGCAATTGAAGGATATACGCGATATATGGGATTAATTCAATAAGATGAAACGTTTATTTGTGGATTTAGAAATATGTAACAGATGTGGCGACTGTCAGGTGTCTTGCGATTATTTTTATCATCCGCAGAATAACGGTATCGCAAGTCTGCGCGAATACGCGACCTTTGCCACTATCTGCAGGCACTGTGAACAGGCGCCCTGCGTAAACTCCTGTTACCACAATGCGCTGGAGAGGCAGCCAGACGGACATCTTAAACGTTATAAGATGCGCTGCACCAGCTGCAAGTCCTGCACTGTAGCCTGTCCATTTGGAGTTATCTTTCAGGATTTTATTCCCTATTTGGACTCTCGGTGCGATTATTGCGTAGGATTAACGGCAGGGGCGCCTAAATGCGTCACCACCTGTCCTGAGAAGGCGATAGAAGTAAGAGATATAGGAGAAGAAGATTTGGAGAGCGATATTTATTTTGTCGGTGAGCATCTGGCGGTGCATACCCGCAAGTGGTCTAGAGAGGATATGCAACCACTTAAGAAAAAATAGTTCGCATTAAACTCAATGACTATGTGCCATAAATATATTTATAGTAGGTGATAAATCGCATGCTAAACATCATATTTAATTATTTGATTTTTCCCGGTTTTTTATTCAGCGTCTGTATTGGTTTAATCGCTGGCTGGTTTGACAGGAAGGTTACCGCCCGGCTGCAATGGCGTAAAGGTCCTCCTTGGTATCAGAATTTTGCAGATATTCTAAAATTATTGGGCAAGGAAACTATCCTGCCTTCTTCTGCCAAGTTAACCTTTTTATTAGCGCCTTGTCTGGGTCTGGCAAGTTTGGTCTTGGTGGCGACGATACTGGGCAGAAATATTATATCTCCATCTCAAGGATTTTCCGGAGACTTGGTTGTGGTTTTGTACCTCTTAGTTATACCTGCGATAAGCCTGATTTTAGGCGCCTCCGCATCAAGGAATCCATTGGCTTCGGTGGGCGCATCTCGGGAGATGAAATTGATTTTAGCCTATGAATTGCCGTTTATCCTGTCTATCATCGCGATTATCATCAAGAGCGGCGGAGCTATTCAGTTTGGGACCATCCTTAATCACCAAGCGCTCTTCGGCTCTAATATTTTTTCCTGGTCAGGTTTGATTGCCTTTTTGGTATCCGTACTTTGCATACAGGCAAAACTGGGGTTTGTTCCCTTTGATGTCTCAGAGGCCGAACAGGAGATAATGGGAGGGGTCTTGATTGAATACTCAGGATTGCCTTTAGCTATTTTTAAGTTAATCAAGGCCATGTTACTTTATACCCTGCCGGTTTTATTAATTATACTTTTCTTGGGTCAGAATTTAACTATGCTATCTGTTATAGGAAAATTTATCGCTTTATTGATAGTTATCATTCTGATAAAAAATACAAGCCCTCGTTTGCGCATTGACCAAAGTTTGAGATTCTTTTGGCGGATACCGACGTTATTGGCGATATTAGCCGTTATTTTGGGGTATTTTGGATTATAGTATATGGACTTTAAGCTTTCGGCCTTAACCAAATCTATCTGGGTTTTTCATGTAAGCGCTGGCTCCTGCAATAACTGCGATATTGAGATATTGGATTTGTTGACGCCTAGGCATGATGTGGAGCGTTTTGGCATACAACTGGTCGGCTCAGTAAGGCACGCAGACGCGCTTCTTATCACTGGTGCTATGAACAAAAAGGCGGTAGTCCGCATGAAAAAGATATATGAGCAGGCGCCTAAACCCTGCGTGGTGGTTGCCGTTGGGCAATGCGCCTTATCCAGGCATCTGTTTAGATATAGCTATAATGTGGAAGAGCCGCTGGATAAAATCTTGCCGGTGGATTTGTATATTCCGGGATGCCCGCCTAAACCCGAAGCGATGATTGACGGCATTGTAAAACTGGTCAATAAACTAAAGAGCAAAAAATGAAGATAAAAGAAAGCATCAGAGAGAAACTGGCAGGCAAGATAATTTCCTGGCAGGAGAGGTCCAGCCGCAGGATTTATTTTAGCGTACGCAAAGAAGATCTTTATGAGACAGCAAGATTTTTATTTAAGGATTTAGGATTGAGGTTTTCTACCGCCTCTGGAAGCCAGACGCCTTCCGGATTTGAAATTCTCTACCACTTCAGTTTTGACCAGACAGGAGAGATTTATTCTTTGCGTGTGGAAATTAATGATAAAGAGCATCCTGAAATAGACGCCATCACGCCTATTTTTCAGGGGGCGGAATGGATTGAGAGGGAGATGTGGGAGATGCTGGGTATAAATTTCAAAGGCCATCCTAATCTGAAACGGCTGCTTTTGGCAGACGATTGGCCGCAGGATAATTACCCTTTGAGGCAGAACAAATGAGCCATAAAGTTATTGTCCCTATTGGTCCTTACCATCCTTTACAAGAAGAGCCGGAATTTTTCCAGCTCTATGTGGAAGGGGAGAAGGTTGTAGATATTGATATTATCATTGGTTATAATCACCGCGGAATAGAAAAAATCTGCGAGAGCAAACATTACGACCAGATCGCCTTTGTGGTAGAACGTATATGCGGTATCTGTTCTTCCAGCCATCCGTATGCTTATGTTCTGGCAGTAGAAGATATACTTGGTGGCGAAGGAGCGGTTGTCCCGGAACGAGCCCTTTATATACGCACCATTATTGATGAGTTGCAAAGGATACACAGTCATCTTCTTTGGCTGGGTTTAGCCGGGCATTTTATCGGTTATAACACGGTATGGATGTGGGCTTGGAAGTACCGCGAGCCGATTTTGGATATGTTTGAGATGATTACCGGAAACCGCAACAATTACGCCATGTTTAAAGTTGGTGGGGTGCGGCGCGATATAAAAGAGGAGGATCTACCTTTATTAAATAAAACACTGGATGAACTTTTACCGGCATTAGAGATGTTCCGCGGCGCGGTAATGGATGATCCGGTCATACAGGCGCGGTTAAAAGGCGCAGGGATACTTACCAAAGAACAGGCAATTGAATGGTGCGTAATAGGTCCTACAGCCCGCGCCTCAGGAGTAAATATAGATGTGCGCCGCGATGAACCGTACGGTGCTTTACTCCTGGGGACTATTGACTGGAATGTGGTCTTGCAAAAAGAAGGGGATGTCTACGCCAAGACATTGGTAAGAATCTTCGAAATGCAGGATTCCGTAAATATCATCCGCCAATGCCTGAAGAAGCTGCCTAATGGCCCGATAGATGCCGATGTTAAAGATATTCCGCCGGGAGAAGGTATTGGCAGGGTAGAAGCCCCGCGCGGAGAATGCATACACTACATAAAAAGCGACGGGACTAACCGTCCGGTTAGACATAAAATCCGTGCCCCGAGTTTTATGAATGTTGCCTCCAATAAGGTGGCGGCAGTAGGAGGGACTATAGCCGACGCCACTATTACTCTGGCAGCGGTAGACCCCTGTTACTGTTGTACTGAGAGGGTAGCGGTAATAAACCGGTCTACCGACAAAAAGATAATGAACGGGTGGGATTTAATAAAGCTATCTCAGGAAAAGACCAACAAGATAAAGGAGATGCTTCTGTAATGCAGGATTTAAACAACATAAAGAAAAAAATTAGCCAGATGTCTAAGCTTGCTCTCAAGATGTGGAAGACAACCCACCGCACTTTCCTTGAGCACAATGCGGATTTAATCTCCGAGGTTTTAGAGGATGAAAATAAGTTGAATGAATTAGAAAAAGAGATAACCTCTGATTTGGTAAGATTAGGGCGAGAGTTTAGCGATAAAGGCGATAAGGCAGAGTTTGCGATATACGCCGATATAGTAGGCGACTTAGAATTGATTGGGGATTATTGCAAAGATATACTGGAACGGGTGCAGATAAAGATTGAGGAAAAATTGCTTTTTAGCGAAGAGGCAGTCAAGGAATACGAAATCCTATATCGCAAGACTGAAGACGTTATGTCGGAAATAGTCTGTGCCTTTGAAAACGAAGACTTCAACTTAGTAAAAAGCGTCTTAAGAAAAGAGGAGCATATTGACACTCTGGTGGATGAGCTCCGCCAGAGGCATAATCAACGTTTACTTACAGGCGCCTGTATCCCCATCGCCTGCAATATGTACCTAAACATGCTGGATTTTACCGCAGCGGTTTATTACCATACTAAGAAGATAGCTAAGAATCTGTTAAAAATAAAATCATGAGTGGAGCCTTATTTTCATACTTTAAATTAGACCATTTAAGCGGATTCGTGACCTTGGCTATGTTCATCTTTTGCGTCTTGACTTTGGTCTACTCTTTTGGTTTTATGAGGAGAAAAGAACATTTGGCGCAATATTATACCTATATCTTATTAACGGGTATCGTCTCTATAGCCACAGTCCTTGCTAATCATCTTATCGTGCTTCTTGCGCTCTGGGGATTTTTGGGTTTGACCTTATACCTGCTTATTGGTCTGGGCGATAAAGACAGCGGGGTAGTGGCAAAAAAGACGTTTATCATCGTAGGCGGCTCTGATGCCCTGATGCTGTTGGGGATAGGTATGCTTTATTATTTAACGGGAACTTGGGTTATGGATAAGATAAGAGTTCCGCTAGACAGCGCTTTGGCAATTGCCGCCTACCTATGTATAGCCGTAGCTAGTTTTGCCAAGGCAGGGGCAATGCCTTTTCATTCCTGGGTTCCGGATTGCGCGGAAAGCGCGCCTGTGACGGTAGTAGCTTTTTTGCCTGCTTCCCTTGACAAATTACTAGGGGTCTATCTCTTGGCCAGGATTTCCTTAAATTTATTTGTGATGAATGAAGGGATGAATATCTTTTTGATGACTATAGGGGCATTCACTATAATTGCCGCGGTAATGATGGCGCTTATTCAGCATAATTTCAAAAGACTTCTTGGTTACCATGCAGTTTCTCAGGTAGGATATATGATTTTGGGTATAGGGACAGGAAATCCTGTTGGCATAGCCGGCGGTTTATTCCATATGTTGAATCACGCGGTATATAAATCCTGTTTATTCTTTACAGGCGGCAATGTGGAGTATCGTACGCATACAGATGAGCTGGATAGGTTGGGAGGGTTAGCAAAGTCAATGCCTTTTACCTATATAGCCTGTCTCGTTGCCAGTCTCTCTATATCCGGAGTTCCTCCTTTTAATGGTTTTGCTTCTAAATGGATGATTTATCAGGGGTTGATAACCCAATTAACAACCGCTAATTACCTCCTGCGACTTACAGCGGTATTCTGTTTGGCAGCGGCGATGTTTGGCTCAGGGCTTACCTTGGCCAGTTTTATGAAGCTGCTTCATGCCATTTTTCTCGGCCAACAACAAAATAGATATCCAGAGAAACATATAGATGAAGTTCCTGCGACAATGTGGCTACCCTGTATTGTTCTGGCTGTAATCTGTGTTATCTTTGGCGTATTCGCCCTGCAGATTCCGCTCAAGATGTTTATTCTGCCTGCGATAACCGGGGTTACTTTTACCGGAATATGGTACGCGGGATACTCCACCCTGCTTATTGTTTTGGCTTTAGGTTTAGGAGCAATAGTTTTTATGTTAAAGAGCTTAAGGCCAAACATACGTCAAGATGCGAGTTTCGTAGGAGGAGAGCCCATAGATTTAAGTAAAGGCCGGGTTACTGGGATAGAGTTCTATAATACCATAAAGGAATTCGGTGTTTTAAAATTCATTTATAAGAAAGCAGAAAAGGGTTTTTTCGATATTTACGAACAAGGCAAAACACTGGTTTTTGCAGTGGGCAGATTCTTTCAATATCTGCATAACGGAGTCTTGCCCACCTATCTGGTCTGGACTCTTTTGGGAATGATGGGGCTATTCTGGGTTTTGATGAGGTAATATGGAGCTGCATATCCTTTTGTTGTTTATGATCTTTGCCGCAATTATAGCCATTGAGGTTAAGGATTTGCTTTCCAGTGTGATTGCGGTAGGTGCGGTGGGTTTTGCTTTGTGTCTGGCCTTTTTAATCCTTAAGGCGCCGGACTTGGCCATTACCCAATTGGTAGTTGAGATTTTATGTCTGATTATCTTAATCCGCGCTACGATTAAACGGGACCTGCCTTTGGTTATAGAGGGCCGCTGGGTCTTTAATACCATTTCTACATTGGCTTTTATCTGTCTGTTTTTGTTTTTTGCCTGGCTTGCGCTTAGAGAATTACCGCGTTTTGGCGAACCGATAATGGCGGTAGTTAAAAAATACCTGCAGGAAGGCGAAGGCAGGACAGGGGCAGTTAATTTAGTGACCGCGATTATCTTGGACTTCCGCGCTTATGACACGCTGGGGGAGGCCACGGTTTTATTTACCTCGGTGATTGGAATTATGACGGTTTTACGTCGCCCCGGAAGGATTAAGAAAAAATAAGATGACTACTGATTCCAAAACCGGAATGACCTTGATTGTGAAGACCATTACCCGCCTTACAGTAGGATTAATCTTGCTTTTTGGCATCTATATTGTTTTACACGGACACCTGTCTCCCGGAGGAGGTTTTGCCGGAGGGGTAATTGTGGCTTTGTCGTTTGTTCATCTTATGCTTGCTTTTGGCAAGGATGTGGCGGTAAGCAAAATCTCCAAGAACCTCGCTTCTAATCTGGAGAGTCTGGGCGCAATTATGTTTTTATCGATTGCGCTTCTGGGATTCTTGGGTGGCTCATTTTTCTTGAATATTTTAAGCAAAGGAACGCCATTTAAGCTGTTTAGCGCCGGCACCATTCCTTTAAGCAATATCTCTATTGGGATAAAGGTCGGCTTAGGCCTCTTTGCTATTTTTCTGGCGCTAGTGCTGTTAGAAAAGGCGAAAAAGGAAAAATGATTCTTTATCTCTTGTGCATAGTCTTATTTAGTATCGGTCTGTACGGCGTTTTACGCAAACGCAATCTTGTAAAGATAATTATCGGCTTAGGTATTATAGAATATTCGATGAATTTATTTTTTGTCTTGTTAGGCTACCGTTTCCAGGGCAGGGCCCCTATAGATGCGCAGGATCAGGCAATCCTGACTATGGTAGATCCTCTGCCGCAGGCGCTGGTGCTTACTTCTATTGTCATCGGTTTAGGGGTTATGGCTTTGGTTATCTCTATCGCCATTAGGATTTACGAGAAATACGGCACCTTTGATATCACCAAGATAAAAAAGCTGAAAGGTTAAATGAAGACAGTAAATATTATACCTTTATTTGTAATTATACCCTTGACTGCGGCGTTTTTGATTCCGTTGTTAGGGAGATTAGTCAAAAGGTTTTCGGAGTTTGCTGTCTTTCTTAGTTGCGCCATGCTTTTATATTTATCCCTGCATGCCCGGATATTGCTTAATTCACTAACAGACAAAATCCTGGTTTATAAAGTAGGCGGATGGGTTCCTCCTTTTGGTATCGCTATGGTTCTGGACGGTCTGAGTTCTTTTATGCTGGTCACGGTAAACCTCGTTACTTTTTGCGTAGCTGTTTATTCGCTAAAGTATATGAATAAATATACCGATAAACCGAAATTTTTTACCCTCTTTTCTTTAATGCTCTGTGGTATGAACGGCGTAATTATCACCGGAGATTTATTCAACCTCTTTGTCTTCCTGGAAATTGCCTCTATTGCCAGCTATGCCTTAGTGGCATTTGGCACAGAGGCAGAAGAACTGGAGGCATCCTTTAAATATGCGATTATGGGTTCGGTGGCCTCAAGCTTTATCTTTATTGGCATAGCTTTTCTCTATGGATTCACTTCAACCCTGAACATGGCGGATATGGCCAGGGTGTTAAGTTTTAAACAGAATGCCTATCTCGTGCACTTTGTAGGGGTCTTGTTTTTGATGGGGTTTGGATTGAAGGCGGCCCTGGTTCCTTTTCACGCATGGTTACCGGATGCACACCCTTCTGCGCCTGCATCTATCTCTGCCATGCTTTCCGGTATCCTGATTAAGACTTTGGGCATTTATGCCTTGGCGAGGGTTTTCTTTAATATAATTGGCTCAACACAGAACTACCTTTCGGTATTAATGTTTCTGGGCGCCCTTTCGATGTTGGTAGGGGTGATATTGGCTTTATCACAGTGGGATCTAAAAAGACTCTTAGCGTATCATTCCATTAGCCAGATAGGATATGTGGTTTTAGGTATTGGTTTAGGCACGCCTTTAGGTATATTAGGCGGCCTCTTCCATCTTTTTAACCACTCTGTGTTTAAGTCATTGCTTTTTTTGAATTCCGGCTCCATAGATTATGCCTTAGATACCAGGGACTTGAGAGAAACAGGGGGATTGGCCAAGGTTATGCCGATAACCGCAAAGACTAACCTTATAGCTTCTATGTCCATCGCCGGAATACCGCCATTTAATGGCTTCTTTAGCAAGCTTCTGATTATATTCGCCTGTGTCCAGAAAGGTTATTTTGGCTATGCCTCTTGCGCGATTATCGCCAGCATCCTGACCCTGGCGTCTTTTACGAAAGTGCAGAAATTTTTGTTCTCTGGCGAGTTGAAAGATAAATTTAAAGAGGTTAAAGAGGCGCCTTGGTCAATGGTAATCTCCACCGTCTGTTTAGCTATTGTCTGTTTATTGGGAGGGTTATTGCTCCTGACTTCCTTGCAGAGTTTTATGGGCGATGCGGCAGATGTTTTGTTAAAAGGTACTGCTTATGCCAAGGATGTTATAGAGGCGGCTTTAAGATGAAAAGCAGGATGGTATTATTTATTATAGGTTATTTAATCTGGCTACTTCTGGGTTGGCCGGTAGATTTGCAGCATGTCTTGATCGGGTTGCCTGTGGCCGGATTTGTAACCTTTGTCACCGGCGACCTTTTTTCCCAGAGAATCCACCGTCTTAGGCAGATAACTAGATATGTCTGGTTCTGTTATTATGTGCCGATGTTTCTCTGGGAATGCCTAAAGGCAAATATCGATGTTGCCTTGAGGGTGTTGAATCCGTCTCTTCCCATTAATCCGGGTATTGTCAGGGTTAAAACCACGCTCAAGTCTGACACCGCACTTACTTTTCTGGCTAATTCTATAACCCTTACCCCGGGCACATTCTGTGTGGATATCGACCCCAAGGAGGGTATTCTTTATATACACTGGATTTATGTCCAGAGTCAAGATACAGAAAAGGCCACACAGTTAATTGTTAAGAAATTCGAGAATATATTAAGGAAGATTTTTGATTAATTAAATCCCTATGCAGAAACTCCGTTATTTTATAGGTCTTATTTTTATATTGGCCGCAATATTTTTTATCGGGATTTATCCCATACCGTCTTTACTGGGGTGGCAATCGCCCTTTTTGTCCCGCTGTTTTTTTGTGCTGATGCTCTGTTTTTCTTTGTGTCTAATCAGGGTAATGCTTGGACCAACCGCCGCTGACCGGGCAGTGGCAATTGATACCCTAGGAATACTGATTGTGGGATTTTGCGCGATTTTAAGCATACCTACAGGCAGGGACTGGTATCTGGATGTCGCTATTGCCTGGGGTTTGCAAAGTTTTATCGGAGCCTTGGCATTGGCAAAGTATTTGGAGGGAAGAGGGTTTGATGAGTGAGGCCATAGGAACACTTTTTATTGTTGTGGGATTAGGATTTGATATATTTGGTTGCATTGGCCTGATCCGGTTGCCGGATGTCTATAATCGCCTCCAGGCGACAACCAAATGCGTTACCTTGGGCACCTGCGGTATACTTTTCGGCACATTTATTTTGAAAGGGTTTTGCGCCACCGGTATAAAAGCGCTACTTACGATTGTATTTTTGCTGCTTACCTCTCCTGTAGCTGCCCATGCCTTAGCAAGAGGCGCGCATAAATCAGGGGTGAAATTGTGCGACAAGTCAGTCTGTGACAAGTATGCCGAGGACAAAAAATAGCGCATCAAACGGATAAATGAGATACCCAAAATTAAGAGAATTAAAAGAAGCGATAAAGGCTCTGCTGAAAGGTCCTTATACCTCTAAGTTTCCTTGCCAACCGCATCAGCCCTATGAACGTTTCCGCGGCAGGCCATATTTTCATGAAGAAGATTGCACCGGATGTGCTGCCTGTGCTCAGGTTTGTCCTGCAAAGGCGATAGAGGTTGAGGATATTATTCAGGACGGCCAGGCAAAAAGGAAATTAACTATTCATTGGGATATTTGCATCTTCTGCGGGCAATGCCAAGCGAACTGCCTTACCGGGAAAGGGATAATCCTTTCGCAGGAGTTTGCTTTTGCCACTACCGAAAACAGACAACAATTAAAAGACGGAGTGGAGAAGGATTTTGTGCTTTGTGATTGCTGCGCTCAGCCGATTGTTCCTTCTGCTCAGTATACCTGGGTAGCCAAAAGACTGGGACCGCTAACCTTTAGCAACGCATCGCTTATGCTCTTTTATTTGAAGTCGTTCGGGCTTGCCTTAAAAGAAAATATTTCTCGGCGCAAAGAAGGGGATTTTCTTCGGTCAGACCGTATCAAAATCCTTTGTCCCCGTTGTCGCCGTCAGGCGGTAATCAAGTCTTAAAAAGATGTCGCCAACTTTTTTATTGATTTCTTTAAGTGCTTCGCTATGATTAAAAGAAAAACAAGAAAGGAGAGAGGTATGAAGATATACGGCTGGCTTTTTGTTGCGTTTATATTTTTAATTGCGCTATCTGGTTGCGGCAAGAAGGAAACAGTCATGGAAGAGATGCAGGAGCCTATGTCTATTGAGGCAATAAGCAGCATCAGCGCCACTGCGCCGGTTACGCTCCCGCAAAAAACTGCAGATGTCCAGAAGGCGAAAGGTGCGCAGCCTCAGGTAGCTCTACCCGCAGCTCAGCCGCAAGCCGCTTTCAACAAACCTTCCGAGAGAGAGATTCAACAGGCCTTGCAGAATGCCGGCTATTATTCAGGACCTATTGATGGAAAAATCGGACCGTTAACCAAAAAAGCCATAGAAGATTTTCAGAGCGCAAACAATCTGCAGGCAGACGGCAAGGTAGGACCAAAGACATGGGCTGTATTAAGTGTATATCTCAATACGCCCGCTCCCGCGTCTGTTAAAGATGCACCGATTAAACCGTCCAAAAAGAATTAACCGGGGTTGAAATCTTAGCTTTTTTATGTTATATTTTATTTAGCCGATAAAGGTAAACCTCGCGAAAGCGAGGGGCGCAAAGCCACAGACCTAACGGCATCCGACGCTATGGTGGCAGGATGTATATGGTGGCTGGGCTGCCGTAAGAGGGTAAAGGTATGCGAAATACCTCCCTTTATCGGCTTTTCTTTTTTGTCCCAACAATCTTCCTGTAAAGGAAGATGTTGCCCGGAATTATCTGATGGCAACAAAATGTTGGGATTTTTTATTTTGTAGTGTATAATAGAGACCATGGAATTTCCCAAAGATTTTCTCTGGGGTGCATCTACCTCTGCTTATCAGATTGAGGGCAACAATAAAAATAGCGACTGGTGGGAGTGGGAGATGCTTGGCAAAATAAAGTACGCCTCTGCTTCTGCCTGCGGAAGTTACGAGCTTTTCACCGAGGATTTTGATATAGCCAAGAGTTTGTCTCATAACGCCCACCGTCTCTCTGTGGAGTGGGGTCGCATTGAACCTGAAGAAGGAAAGTTCTCAAAGGAAGAGATTGGTCATTACCGCAAGGTTATCCTGGCTCTCCGGGAACGTGGCTTAGAACCTATAGTTACCCTGCATCATTTTACTAGTCCTATCTGGTTTACCAGAAATTATGGTTGGTCAAATGCATCCTGCAGGAAATATTTCCTGCGTTACTGCGCAAAGATAGTCAGCGCTCTTGCGGAGGATGTGCATTTCTGGATAACCATAAACGAGCCCACAATTTATGCCTACTATTCTTATATATTCGGCTATTGGCCCCCGCAGGAAAAATCTGTGTTAAAGGCAATATCCGTAATTAACAATTTTGCGCAAGTCCATATAAATGCTTATTCGCTTATCCACAGTATATACCAAGAAAAGAACCTTACTCCTCCGGAAATAAGCATTGCCCATCATCTGCAGGCATTTGTCCCCTGTAATCTTAATTTTAGAAATAGACTTGCCTATTATCTAAGGAATAAACTCCATAACCTGTATTTTATTGAAAGACTGGCGCGCAAACACGCGCTTGATTTTATCGGCATAACAGCCGGAACCTTATAGACCTGAAACGATGGACTATAGAAGAGATTTGTTTTGGCGTCTGTCGGGAGAATCACTATTTCCTGCCAAAGAACTCTTTGGGATGGGAGATATATCCCCAAGGCCTTTACGACCTACTGATGCAACTTAAAAGATATAATTTACCCATAATGATTACTGAGAATGGTATCTGCACAGATGACGATACCTTGCGTTGGGAATATATTGCAGGTCATCTTGAGAGTATCTTCAGGGCTATGCAGAACGGAGCAGTGATTACCGGATACCTTTACTGGTCACTGTTAGATAATTTTGAGTGGGATAAAGGTTTCAGTCCTCGTTTTGGCCTTGTGGAAGTGGATTATGACACTTTCAAGCGCAATATCCGGGAGAGCGCAAGGAAATTTTCCCGGGTATGCCAAACAGGCGTACTTAAGAGATGAGTTTTCTTGATAGCGATTTAATATTGAAAGAAATCCCTCTTTTCTCCGGCTTATCTGTCCGTCAACGCGAGATTATAAAGCGCAGGTCTAATATTGTTGAGTATAAAAAGGGAGATATCATCTATCAGGAGGGTTCGCAAGCAAGCGGTTTATACTGCGTTGTGCTTGGTCGGGTGGTCATTTTTACCCAAGACCAATCTGGGAATAGAATGGTGTTGGAGTATCTGCATCGCGGAAAATATTTTGGCATAATTTCGCTATTGACCAATGAGCCCCATTCGGTTAGTGCCCAAGCCATAAATGACTCTATGCTTCTGGTTATTGACAGGAAGGATTTTGATTTTATCCTGAAGAAAATACCAACCCTGGCAATAGATTTAAGCCGTACCTTGTCCCGCCGACTAAAGAGAAAGGATGTGCATCAGAAGACCATCTTTGAGAGCACGGTTATCTCGGTATTCAGTTCATCCTCCCGTTCAGGGAAAACCATCTATGCGCTTAATCTGGCCTTGAGTTTAAAGAAGGAAACGCACAAGTCAGTGGTAGTTTTGGATATACTGCCCGTCGGTAATACCCATACCCTGCCGCAGAGATTAGAAATTGGAAATTACAGGATTTTTGATTTATCATCCGGCGCGTCTACTGAGAATGTCTCTTGCGCAAAGGATTTTATCTTAAAGAGCAACTTCGATGTTGACCTTATTTGTTTTTATTATCGTCCCGATGAACAAAGGTGTATGAAGATGCTGGTAGCTGTTTTAACCTTACTTGTCAATGATTACCACTACCTTATCCTTGATATGCCTTCGGCAATGGATAATTCTGTTTGTGATATCCTCAATCAATCGGACCTCGTGCATATCCTTTCTAGCCCAGAGCGTGGAGATCTCCTGCGTACCCGAGACCTAATCCATAATCTGAAGACCACTTTCAATTTCCCCGAAGAAAAAATAAAGATTATTATCAATGAATACAAGTTTGCCCGGCTTTCTTATGCCGAACAGGTATCTATTTTGCAACGTCCGGTGTCTGCCACTCTTCCCAAGATAGAAGACACCTCGACAGACAGAATTCTGTTGGATAATCCGCAGGCCGAGTATACCAAGGCAATAAGGCGGATAAGTCGGGAATTAAGCGGGAGTATGGTCGGGCTTGTGCTGGGAGTGGGAGTGGCATACGG
>JAMWCI010000042.1 GCA_023818655.1 Candidatus Omnitrophota bacterium | reverse complement strand
GTTACCTATTTTTTACTGTTTTTTAATAGGCGATACTTGGGCTTGTAGTGTGCTCGCCGAGAGTGGCTGCTCTTCTTAGCCTTGGCCCCTGAGCAAGGAGATGGACCTGCTAAGGTTAGCTCTAGCCCTCTCCTCGTACCTCTGCCTGAAGTGGCCCGTGTAGTATATTTGCGGCCTTGCGAGGAGGCGCGAGAGGAGCCGGGCTCTGCCGGCCCTGTAACCGTCCTCAGGGGCCCAGCTGTACTCCTGCCTGATGGCTTCCTCGTACTCCCGGTACTCGTCTGGGGGGCTGCCGAGTATGGCGAGGTCGGCGTCGGCGGCGAGCCTCTCGTCGCTGGTGTCGGGGGGCCCGGCGTGCCTCGTGGCCAGGATGAGGGCTGTGACTCGGCTGAGGCTCTCCCCGTCTATGAACCCGTTGAGGGATTCCTCTGCCAGGCCTGCGCTGGCCTCCTCGTTGTCGCTGCGCCGGGGGTCGTAGACGGCGTCGTGGAACCATAATGCCAGTTCGATTTCGAAGGGGCTGTCGGCTTGGCTGCGGGCCCCGTCGAGTTCCTCGAGGCAGCGTGACAAGTGGCGGAGGGTGTGGTAGTGCCTGTGGGGCTCGTGGTACCGTTTCTCCAGGTCGTGGAAGACTGCCTTCAACGCCTCGCGGCGTGTATTCCCGCCCCAGAGCCCCAGCCACCTGACCAGGGTGGCGCGGTTGCCCGTGTTCTTATCGCGCATGTCTGCCGATCCCATGACGGCGCGGTTACTTATACGGTTCCCCCAGGCGGCATGGCAAATTATATAGACGCGGGGGGCTCTAGGGGATCGAACCATGAACGCTGTTAAGGACATGCTGAGGGCGGGTAAGACCGCCATAGGGACGACGGGGGGTCCCTCGAGCCCCGTGGAGTTCCTGGCCGACTCGGGTTTCGACTTCATCCTCTTCGACACGCAGCACTCGGCCGTGGAGATCAAGGAGCTGCAGAATGCGCTCCAGGCCATGAAGGGCAAGAACACAGCCCACTCGCGAAGATTCAGGTCGGGTAGCCGCAGAGACAGTTTCGGCTATAGAGGTAAAGGACCAAATTATACTCTTTGGACCTAATCATACCGGTTACGGTTCTAACTATAGCATAATGAGTCAAGGTATATGGCAGACGCCATTAGGCCAGACAAGGATAAACTCTCTTTTGGCAAAGGACATATTGACAGGCTGCAAGCTTTTAGAAGAAGACGCCATCGCCCATACTTATGAACATTCATTAGAAGTAGAATTGCCTTTTTTGCAGTATTTCAATCCAGATTTTGAAATTGTTCCGATAGTCTTTATGTCGGATGATATAACGCACCTGAAAGAGATAGGAAGACAAGTAGCCTATACTTTAAAGAACATCCGAGATTCATGTTTAATCATCGCCAGTTCCGATATGACTCACTATGAGAACCAGCAGGAAGCGGAGTTTAAAGATAAAGAAGCGCTGAAGGCGATTTTAGAGCTGGATGAGGATGCGTTAATAAAAAAGATACGTAGTCTTAATATTTCTATGTGTGGATGGGCGCCAGTGGTGGCTATGTTAACCGCAGCAAAATTGCTAGGGGCAAAGAAGGCATCCTTGGTCAGATATGATACAAGCGCAACAGTTACCCACGATACTGAAAACGTGGTAGGTTATGCTGGAGTGATGGTGTACTGATGGACGAGATAAAAAAGAATATTGACGAAAGCTGGAAAGAAACGGTGGAAAAAGAAAAGGAGGCTTTAAAGAAAGAAAATAAATTTGTTCCTCCGGAACCGGATTTTAACTTTTTTGTCACCACTTTGGCTATCCAAGCATCCATATCGCTAGGACAGGTTCCAAATCCGGCAACCAATAAGACTGAGGAAGATCTTAACCAGGCAAAATTCATCATAGATACACTCGGGATGTTGAAAGAAAAAACAAAAGGCAATCTTAGTTCAGAAGAAACCAATCTTTTGGAAAACTTACTTTATGAGTTGAGGATGCAATATATCGCAAAGACTCGACAAAAGGGAGAAGCAGATGATAGACAAAGAACTACTTGAAATCCTCGCCTGTCCTGCCTGCAAAGGGGATGTGGAGCTGAAAGATAACAAAATTGCCTGTAAAAAATGCGGTAAAAAATACCCTATTAAAGACGGCATCCCCGTAATGCTGATTGAAGAGGCAGAGGATAAATAAAAAAATATGAAAAAGATACTGGTAATTCACGGTCCGAATCTATCCCTTTTGGGAAAGAGGGAGCCGCAGATATACGGGATGGTAACCTTGAAACAGATTAATGCGAAACTGAAAAGTATCGCCAAGAAAAAAAAGGTATCCCTGACTATTATACAGTCTAATCATGAAGGCGAAATTGTAGACGCCATTACGAAGGCAAGCAGCAGATATCAAGGGGTACTTATAAATCCTGCCGCCTATACCCACACAAGCGTAGCCATAAGGGACGCGCTTGTTGCCTCTGGTCTGCCCACAGTAGAAGTGCATCTTTCCAATATTTATTCCCGCGAAGAGTTCCGGCAGAAATCCCTGATTAGCCCGGTAGCTAAAGGCGTAATTCTCGGATTCGGCCAGCAGAGTTACTACCTCGGCTTAGAAACGCTTATAGAGATAATCTAATAAAATGAACCAGCGCATAATCAAACTGTTAGGTATCCTAGAAGAGTATAAACTGGACGGTATGCTTGTATCATTGCCGGCTAACATTACATATCTTACCAAATACCGCAGTCGCGATTCTTATCTCTTGATATCCAAAAGAGGAAATATCTATTTTACCGATTCCCGTTATAACGAAGAAGCAAAATTACACCTTAAAGGGATAGCTTCTATAGTAAAGATAAACGGCTCGCTGTTTAAGCTTATCGCAAAATACTGTTTGGACCTGGGGCTTAAGCGTCTTGGTTTTGAGGAGCGCTATTTACCTTATGCAGAGCACCAAAAGATAAATAGCCATCTCCGGAAGAAAGTTGCTCTTATACCAACGCATAGCTTAATAGAAAAAATTAGACAGCTTAAAGATAATCAGGAGATTGAAAAAATAAAACAAGCGCTACAGATTACAGCAGCAGCTTTTGAGTTTATAAAAAAGGTTATTTCTCCGGGGGTGCGAGAGATAGAGATAGATGCAGAAATAGAGCGTTTTATCCGCTATAATGGCGCAGATAATCCTGCCTTTGATATCATTGTTGCCTCCGGACCAAACTCTGCCTATCCTCACCATATAACATCGCAAAGAAAATTAGAGAATAATGAACTTGTTCTTATTGATATGGGCGTAGATTACCTGGGTTACAAATCCGACTTGACAAGGGTATTCTTTTTGGGTAAAATTAATTCTCTTGCGCAGGAAATTTATACTCTCACAAAAAAAGCGCAGGAAAAAGCACTAAAAAGTATTTATCCAGGAGCGAAAGCCTCTGAAGTAGATAGGGTTGCGCGTGAATTTCTTGCAAAAAAAGGATACGCTAAGTTTTTCGGCCATAATTTAGGGCATGGCGTAGGTCTGGAAATTCACGAAGAGCCGCGTCTTTCTCCCAAGAGCGAAGATATTTTGACAAGCGGGATGGTGGTAACGGTTGAACCGGGAATATACCTAACGGGTAAATTTGGCGTACGTATAGAAGATATGGTATTGATAACCAATAAAGGATGCGAGGTGTTAAGTGGCTCTCTCGATAAATGAAATCAAACAAGGAGTAACCGTTTTAGTGGCGGATGAGGTTTATATGGTTATTGAGGCTCAGCACGTAAAACCAGGCAAAGGCGCTGCCTTTGTGCGCGCAAAAATGCGTAACCTCAAAACAGGCAATGTTCAAGAGATGACCTTTCGTGGAGACGAAAAAATTGAACAGGCATTTGTTGAAGAAAGAAAACTGCAGTATCTTTATAAATCGGGCAACATGTACCACTTTATGGACCAAGAGACCTATGAAGAGATAGCTATATCCGAAGAGATCCTCTCCGATAAAATAAAATTCTTAAAAGACAACCTTGAGGTTCAAGGCTTTTTTTATAAGCACGAAATATTAAATATAAACCTTCCGTTCTTTATTGAGTTTACGGTCACACATACCGAACCAGGGATAAAAGGCGATACCGCAAAAAGTGGAACCAAGCCCGCAACCATAGAAACCCAAGCCGTTATACAAGTTCCACTATTCATTAATACCGGTGACAAGATTAAAGTAGATACTCGCACCGGAACCTATATTGAGCGGGTAAGTTAACAAATCCAAGGAGATTAGATGAACATTAAAGAAATAAAAGAAATGATAAACCTTATGAATGAAAACGGTCTTGTGGAACTGGAAATTGAAAAAGAAGGTATGCGCATACGTCTTAAAAAGACAGGTGGAGGCGCAGAGGTATTTAGCGGACCTATTGTCATAGAAAAAGAAAAAATCCCCGGCATACCACCTCATACTCCAGAAATTGAAGCGACTAAAGAAACAACTGTAAAGACAGTGGAGATTAAAGCGCCTATGGTGGGCACTTTCTACCGTGCCCCATCTCCAGAAGCTCCGCCTTATGTCGAAATAGGCCAGACAATTGAAATAGGTCAGGTAATCTGTATCATTGAGGCAATGAAATTAATGAATGAGATAAAATCCGAGATAAAAGGAAAAGTCCTGGAAATCCTTGTCGATAACGCCGAACCCGTAGAGTTCGGACAGCCAATGTTCATTATTGAGCCTCTCTAAGATATGTTCTCCAAGATATTAATTGCTAATAGAGGAGAAATAGCTCTCAGAATTATCCGCGCCTGTAAAGAATTAGGTATACGCACGGTAGCGGTATATTCAGAAATAGACAGGAACTCCCTGCACGTGCGTCTGGCAGACGAGGCAATTTGTATCGGTCAGGCATCCAGCACATCCAGCTACCTTAATATACCAGCCATAATTAGCGCAGCTGAAATTACTGACGTAGAAGCGATTCATCCAGGGTATGGATTTCTTGCAGAGAATCCTCATTTTGCAGAAATATGCGAATCCTGCAAGATTACCTTTATTGGCCCGACTCCGGAAAACATACGATTAATGGGAGACAAAATGGCTGCCCGTAACAGTATGCATAAGGCAGGTCTGCCTATTGTCCCCGGTTCTACCTCGGTTATAAAAAATAAAGAAGATGCCTTAAAAATCGCCAAGTCTATAGGTTACCCCGTGATTATTAAGGCTGCTGCCGGTGGAGGAGGTAAAGGTATGCGCATCTGCCATAATGACCTTACTCTTATTTCTAATCTAATGACTGCCCAGGCGGAAGCAGAGGCAAATTTTGGCAATGCCAACGTATACATAGAAAAATACATAGAAAAACCCCGCCATATAGAAATACAAATTATTGCTGATAAGTTTAATCACATCGTCCATTTAGGAGAGAGAGACTGCAGTATTCAAAGGAGACATCAAAAACTTTTGGAAGAATCTCCTTCTCCAGTTGTGGATAACAAACTCCGTAAACGGCTGGGAGAGGCAGCGCTTAGAGGAGCAAGGAGCGTAGGTTATGTAAACGTAGGGACTATTGAGTTTCTTCTTGACAGCGATAATAATTTTTATTTTATGGAAATGAATACCCGTATACAGGTGGAGCATCCGGTAACTGAGTTGGTTACAGGTGTAGATCTGATTAAAGAACAGATACGGGTTGCTGCCGGGGAAAAACTTAGACTTCAGCAGGAGCACATCAATATTAAGGGCTCGGCTATGGAGTGTCGCATTAATGCCGAAGATTTTGAAAATAATTTTATGCCTTCTCCCGGAAAAATAGAGACGCTTATTCTTCCTGGGGGACCAAAAATAAGGATAGATACCCATATCTATTCAGGATACGAAATCTCACCTTACTATGATTCTCTGGTAGCCAAGGTGATTAGCTGGGGGGAAAATCGCGCCGATGCGATAAAAACTATGCTTAGGGCGCTGAGCGAATTTGAGATATCTCCCATAAAAACAACCATACCATTTCATCTGCGACTATTGAGCAATCCTTTATTTTTAAAAGGGGATTTCTCCACGCATTTTGTGCAGGAGATGCTTAAGGAAGAACAAAAAGGAGAAGATGTATAATGCAAAGTGATGAATCGCGCACTGATATTGGACTCATCAGGATACACGATAAGGTTATCTCTTCTATATCATCGCTGGCGGCAACTGAGATAGAGGGTGTTAAAGGCATAAGAAGAGGTTATAGAACTGGCTTTATTAGTATACTGGATAAAAAAGGCATTTCCGCTATAAAAGTAATCAAGGATAAAAATGGAGAGATTACCGTTCAGATTCCGCTCATAATAAAATACGGATACAATATCCCTGAGGTGGCTGCGCGGGTACAGGAAAATGTACGTAATAATCTGGAAAAGATGGCTGGTCTCATTGTAAAGGATATCAATATAAGCGTACAGGGCATAGAAAAAGACTAATTAAATAGAAGGAGGCCGAGGATGAGAACTTTAGGGATATTATTCTATACAGTAATCCTGACATTGATAGGTTTAGGGCTTATCTTTCTGGCTCTCGGGCTCTCTTTTGAGGGGTTTCAAACATTTTCTACCGCATATGTCAACACCATCTTTACATATCTAGAGACAAACATATACGCTAGGATAACTATATTTCTTGCCGGACTGCTATTAATACTGCTTACTGTTTCTTTTGCGCAATTGATCATCGGTAGATTTCAACGTGAAAAGAATATTGCTTTTAACACCGCATCAGGAGAAGTGACAATTGCCTTGTCTGCGATAGAAGACTTAATCCGTAGGCTTGTCAATATTATTCCCGAGATAAAAGAGCTGCGGCCTGACGTTCGAGTAACCAAGAAAGGTTCGTTAATCGTGGATTTAAGGGTGGTCTTAAAGTCAGAAGCGAATCTTCCTGAATTAACTATGCGCCTTCAGGATATAACCCGCGCGAAGATACAGGATGTATTAGGAATAGAAGAGCAGATTATCATTAAGATTCATGTTGCGAAGATTATCTCTGATGAGGAAAAAGATAGACGCAGAAAAGAGACAGAGGGCGAGCATTCTGCGATACCATTTGGTAGATACAGCAAAATGTAAAAGGAGGAAAGAAAGATATGAATAAAATAGGTATTCTTACAGGAGGCGGCGATTGTCCAGGTTTAAATCCGGTAATCAGGGCGGTTGTCAGAAAAGGGATAAATGAAGGGTATGAAATTATTGGTATAAAAAACGGCTGGAAGGGAATGATAGAAAACGACACAATACCGCTTGATATTAACGCAGTATCGGGGATACTTCCTAAAGGCGGCACGATCCTAGGGACAAGCCGCACCAATCCCTATAAAAATCCCGGCGATATAGAAAAAGTTAAGGTCAATTTTCAAAAAATTGGTCTATATGCCCTTATCGCGGTAGGAGGAGAAGATACCTTGGGGGTGGCAAATAAGCTTATCAGCGATGGATTGCCCAATATTGTTGGGGTGCCAAAGACTATTGATAATGACCTCTCGGCAACCGATTATACCTTTGGCTTTGACACCGCGGTCAATATCGCTACGGAATGTATTGATAGATTGCATACTACGGCAGAAAGCCACCATCGGATTATTGTAGCAGAGGTAATGGGTAGACATGCCGGCTGGATTGCCATCGAATCAGGCATCGCCGGAGGCGCGGATGTTATCCTTATACCGGAAATACCCATTGATATTGAAGAGGTATGCAACGTAATTAAAAAAAGGCATGCAAGGGGAAAGACTTTCAGTATAATCGTTGTTGCCGAAGGGGCGCACTTTAAAGAAGGCACATTTGTCACCCAAGAACAAAAGCTGGATGCCTTTGGTCACGTCAGACTTGGTGGTATAGGAGAGCAACTCGCCCAAGAGATAGAGAAAAGAACCGGTTATGAAACAAGGGTAAGCGTACTTGGGCATATACAGAGAGGCGGTTCTCCCACTGCTTTTGACAGGGTATTAGGTACTAAATTTGGGGTTAAGGCAGTGGAGTTGGTGCAAAACAAAAAATTCGGCAGGATGGTAGCTTTATCTGGAACCAGGATAATTGATGTCCCTCTGCAGGAGGCGGTAAAGACATTAAAGACTGTTGATAAAGAACTTTATGAGGTTGCCAAGGTATTCTTTGGGTAAGATATAAAGCTAACTTGGCATAAGCTAAATTTTATCTATTTTTATATTGGGCGTTATTAGGAGGTTGCGTAGTATTGGTAAGGAGGGATTATGCGGGATAAAATTAAAGACATCCTGTTGGAAAACATTCGCATCAAAGAAGAAATTTTGCGTACAGGTATAAGTAAAATAAAAGAAATCGTTGATTTAGTTATTGATTGTCTGCGGAAAGGAGGCAAGATTATACTTTTTGGTAACGGTGGTTCAGCCAGCGACGCCCAGCACATCGCCGCTGAATTTATAGGAAGATTTAAAAAGGACCGCACTGCCCTGGCGGCAATAGCGCTTACTACAAATACCTCAGTACTTACCTCTTTAGCCAACGATTATGGCTATGATGTCGTTTTTGCAAAACAGATAGAAGCCCTTGGCCAAAAAAACGATATAGCCATAGGCATCTCTACCAGCGGTAAGGCCAAAAATGTAATTGCTGGTTTAAGACAGGCAAAAAAGAACGGTTTAAAAACTATTGCCATCACAGGAGGAGATGGAGGAGAAATAGCCAAATTGGCGGATGCGGCCTTAATAGTCCCTTCGTACATTACTGCGCGTATTCAAGAAGCGCATATTACTATCGCCCATATTATATGCGAATTAGCGGAGGAAGCGCTGTGTTTAGAAATAAAATAAAAAAGATATCGCGACTTCTTCCTTTAATTAGTGTCCTTAAGAAGAAAAATAAAAAAATCGTCTTCACCAATGGTTGTTTCGATATCATCCATTATGGACACGTGATGTATCTGGAAAAAGCCAAGGCTATGGGCGATATCTTGATAGTGGCGGTAAACAGCGATTCTTCCGTAAGAAAAATAAAAGGGGCAAAAAGGCCTCTTGTCAGCGAAAAAGACAGAGCGGCAATTATCGCAGCCTTAGAAAGCGTGGATTACGTAACTATATTCAGAGATAAAACTCCGTATAAGATAATAGAGAAGATAAAACCGGATATCCTCGTCAAAGGGGGAGATTGGGATAAAACAAACATAGCGGGTTCTGATTTCGTAAAAGAACGCGGAGGTAAGACTCGCCTCATAAAGATAGTTAGCGGTCGCTCCACCACTAATCTCATAAAGAAGATTGTCAAGAGGTATGGACAGGGCAATATATCGAATATTTGATGCCAATATAAACCGGACAAAAGAGGGGTTACGGGTTTGCGAGGAGATAACCAGATTTATTTTAAATAATCGCTCCTTAACAACACAGCTAAAAAATATAAGACATAGAATAGATTTAGTGCTAAAGAATATGCCCTCTAGATTATCGTTTATAGCAGAGAGAGAAAGTAGACACGATATAGGCAGAGGTATTTTTGGTCAAGAATTAAAACGCAAGGGTGTCTCTGATATTCTCTTCGCAAATATGCAACGCGCCAAGGAATCAACGAGAGTGTTAGAGGAGTTTGCCAAGCTTATTAACAGAGATACTGCCTTGGAATTCAAGGAGATACGTTATAAGATATATGAAACAGAGAAAAAAATTGCTGCAAAAATCGCGGCTTTACGTCATTCTAGATAGTAAAACCTGTGGCAGGAAATCTATTTTGTCAACAGCAAAAACGATAAGTTCCGCTGGTGCGGATATTATACAACTCAGGGACAAAATATCAGATAAAAGAGAAATATTAAAAACAGCTTTGTCTCTGCAGAAACTTTTGCGCAATTCGGATACTTTATTTATCGTTAATGATTATCTTGACGTTGCAAAGATAGTTGATAGCGATGGCCTGCACATAGGACAAAAAGATATTTCCATAAAGAGCGCTCGCCTTATCCTTGGAAAAGACAAAATTATCGGAATATCATGTCATAGTCTCCCGGAGGCAATAAAAGCGCAGGAGGAAGGAGCAGATTACATAGGCTTAGGACCGGTATTTCCCACGCCTACTAAACCAGAATATCGCGCTATTGGAACGAAAATTGTTGCCCAGGTCAAGAAGACAATAAAGATACCGTTTTTTGTGATAGGCGATATAAACCGTTTTAACCTGCGGAAAATACTGATGTATACAGATAAAAGAGTTTCAGTATGCAGGGCTATTTTAAAAACAAGAGACATTCGTAAGAGTGTAAGGGAATTTTTACAGATTTTAAATTAGATGACCCAGTTAAATCAGGCAAAAAATAATATTATCACGCCTCTTATGAAAAGGATTGCCAAGCAAGAAGGGGTTGTCTATACACAAATCCTAAATGGATTAAAAATGGGTAGGATAGTTATACCCTGCAATAAGAAACACGTTATAAAAAATCCCTGCGGAATAGGTGAAGGCCTAAGAACAAAGGTGAATGCAAACATTGGAACCTCTACTGATAAACCAAGCATTAAAGACGAACTTAAGAAGCTGGAGATAGCTGTTAAATATAAAACGGATACCGTAATGGACCTTAGCGTAGGCTGGGATTTGCGCAAAGCCAGAAAAGAAATATTAGCAAGGTCTCCTGTGCCTGTAGGCACCGTCCCAATCTACGAAGTAACTGTTAATGCGCAAAGAAAGAGAAATGATTTCCTGCGTTTTGATATTGAGGATATACTGGATACATTGCAGACGCAGGCAGAAGACGGAGTAGATTTTTTTACTATTCATTGTGGAGTCACCAGGAACAGCCTAAAGAATCTCAATAATAATAAAAGAATCCTGGATATTGTTTCCCGGGGCGGGGCGATAATCGCAGCCTGGATGAGTCGCTATAAAAGAGAGAATCCTTTCTATGAATATTTTGACCGTATTCTTGATATAGCCAGTTACTATGACATTACCCTTAGTCTCGGCGATGGATTAAGACCGGGTTCCATTCTTGACGCCACAGATAATGCCCAGCTTTCTGAATTAAAGATATTAGGAGAATTAAGCAAAGAGGCAAAGAGGAGAAATGTTCAGGTAATGATTGAAGGGCCGGGACATGTGCCTTTGCAGCAGATTAGAACAAACATACTGTTGGAAAAAAGAATCTGCAACCATGCGCCTTTTTATGTCCTTGGACCATTAGTTACGGATATAGCCTGCGGATATGACCATATCTCTGCCTCTATAGGCGCGGCAGTGGCTGCAAGTTTCGGAGCGGATTTTCTATGCTTTGTCACCGCTTCTGAACATCTGCGGCATCCTTCTGTTAAAGATGTAAGAGAAGGGGTTATTGCCTCACGAATAGCCGCGCACGCCGCTGATATTGCCAAAGATATAAAATCTGCGATTGACTGGGATAGAAAAATGTCCTTGGCGCGTAAACGAAGGGATTGGAAAGAGCAAATTAGACTGGCGATTGACCCGGATAAAGCAAGGTTTTATCGTGAATCCTCAAAACCGCTGGATTCATCAGTGTGCACAATGTGTGGAAAATACTGCTCTATTAAAGTCAGCGAGGAATGCCTAGGGAATTAATAGCAAGTATTGTGCGAGCGTAGTTCAGTGGCAGAACACCAGCTTCCCAAGCTGGATATGGGGGTTCGATTCCCCTCGCTCGCTTATAATATCAAACCTTAAAAGAAGTTTGTCTATGCGTCATTATCCAGTATTTTCCATAATAACTCTTTACCTGATAATAAATATCTTTGGTTGCGCAAGTCCATCTTATATAGCCCCGTCCATAGCCCCGCTTCCAAAAATCAGCGGCACATATCATCGCGTGGAGAAAGGCCAAACCCTATGGCAGATATCCAGGATGTATAATGTAGAGCTGGAGGAAATAGTAAGTATAAACCGTATCCAGGGCTCCAGCCACATAGAAAGCGGACAGCTTATCTTTATACCTTCTCAGAAGAGACCTGCTGTCACAAAAGGGTATTCTTATAGAGATAGTTTTATCTGGCCTGTAAAAGGCATGGTGATTGCTACATTTGGTCAGAATTTTCGGAATATGATAAACAAGGGCATCAATATAAAACCAGAAAGAAACTTAGAGGTGATAGCCAGCCAGAACGGAAAGGTCGTATTCTGCTCTGATGATTTTGGCCCATTTGGAAAAACTATCATTATTGAACACGAAAACGGATTTTCTACGGTATATGCAAGAAATTCGCGTCTTATGGTCAAAGCTGGAGACATCGTTCAGAAAGGCGCAGTGATTGCTATAGCAGGCTCTAACGATAAAGATAAAGAGGTTTATCTGCATTTTGAAATAAGAAAAGGGTCTGTCCCGCAGAATCCTTATTATTATCTGCCATGACAAAAAAGGATATTTTTGACAGAGAGGGTTACATAATAAAGTTGGAAAAACGTATCTGCGGTTTAAAAGAAAATTACCGCCAGAACATAGCTATTATCGGAGACGAATCTGTTGGTAAAACTACCATTATCTTAAAACTATTGGAAAGGTTTCAAGATAATCATATCCTAATGCTTTA
>JAMWCI010000127.1 GCA_023818655.1 Candidatus Omnitrophota bacterium | reverse complement strand
AATTTAAACAAAGGGACGGGAATGGGAAGAGACATCCTACCCCCACCCCTAAAGGCTTGCGAAAGATTAAAAGAATTAGTTTTAAAGCTTTTTTGTATTTAAAGGGGCTTTTTGAGGATTTTCTGAAAAGCGGGCAAAACGTCGAAAATCGCTCGGATTTCTTGCATCCCAAAGCCCCTAGGTTCAACGATCGCACTGTCAGGATATATCGGACAACACCCCTTAGAAATAGTCCAGCTACTATTGACGCGTATGAACCAACCAGAATCCATGTTACATATGACAGCATATTCTGGCAGTGGCGCAGAGTCAAAGAATGGTTCCGTTATATCAATGACCCCGTTGAAAATAAAAGTGGACACATGATAACCTGATAACTATACTCTTTTCGCCAAGAAAGGAGTTGGTTATATGTGTCCATATCCATGGTATCAGGTTATGCGTTTAAGTAAAGATAAAAAACAACAGCGGTATCAGATGCTCATGTATGCCAAAGAGCATGGCGTAAAGCCGACTGCCAGGCTCTATGCCACCACTCCCAAGACAGTGCGCAAGTGGCTCAGGCGTTTTGACGAAGGCAGCTACCAGGCATTGGCTGACTTATCGCGTAGGCCGCATCGCTCTCCTAATAAAATATCTCAGGAAGTAGCAGAAAGAATAATAAAGCTTAAAGCCGATTATAAACGCCTGGGTGCCGAACAAATCAAGGTCTTGGAGAATATCAAAGAATCGGCCAAGACCATGCGCAAGATATGGCGTGAAAACGGCGTCTCAAGCCGTCAACGCCGCAAAAAACACGTTACCAAGCAAAACCTGAGAGAGGTCAAAAAGCTATTCGCTCTCTTTGAGCGCGTATGCGAAGATACCAAAGACCTCCATGACATTCCGGAATACTGGCCGCAGATGATGCGTAAAAGACTACCTAAGGTTCAATACACCCTGCGGGAGATAAGCTGTGGGGTGCAATTCTTAGGCTTCGCTGATGAACGCTCGATTATACATTCAAAGCTCTTTGCCGAATATGTCAATGAACATCTTGAAAAATACGGCCTGATTATTAAAGAAGGCATCCGCCAGACCGATAACGGCAGCGAATACGTTGGTTCTTGGTCTGCCAAGAAACCCTCTGCCTACACAAGAGCAATCGAATCCGCAAAACTTACCCACGGCACCATTCCGCCAGGAGCTCATAGGTTCCAGTCTGATGTGGAAACCGTGCACAATTTAATCGAAGTTGACTTCTACGAGATTGAAAGATTTGCCGACAGGGATGATTTTATGCAAAAGGCCTATACCTATCAGCTATTCTTCAACCTTGAAAGACCCAATACCTACAAAGAAAATAAGTCGCCTTGGCAGCTTGCCCAGGAAAAACGCCCGGATATTCCTATAGAAGCCCTTATGCTGCCCCCTGTTGACCTTGATGCCTTACTTAATAAAAAACTTGCTTCTCTAACTACAGGGGGGTATGATGTCTATTCCGTGCCCTATTGAGGCTACCGTCCTTACAATATGTTGTTTAATAGGGATAAATATCCGCTTCCTTGAGGCAGGTTATGTACAATTATCTATTCCTTAGCGGAGTAGCTATTTTAGTTTCCACTGAAAAACCTCAGCCATAATTTTTCTGGCATACGAGGCAGTATTTACCTGTTTTGTGTTTTATTTCTTTTATCTTTTTCTTTTGTTTTGCCTTGCTGCTCATTGAAAATAATGGTTATCAGCCGTAACCTGTGGCTGTTTTGAGGTTCATTGCGATTAGGCTAAGACGCACCCATATTTCTTCACCTTGCTCTATGCTGTAGCGTATACGGTCTAATCCAAATTTACGCTTGGCTAAGCTTATACTGGCTTCTATTTGGCAACGCAGACGGCGCAAGCGCCTAGCAAAGGGTTTGCCTTTAAGATAGCTGGATTTACCTTTGTTTTCTATGGCTATCTTGGATACCCCGTATTCTTGGGCAAGGGTATAATTTTCAGACGACCAGAATCCTCTGTCTGCGGTTAATTGTGTAGGAAGATTGCCAAAACGTTCTGCGTAACGCTGGAGAGCAGTATCTAATAGATACACATCAGAAATGTTATTAAATTGTAAATCATCTAAGAAGAGAAAGCCGTTTTTCTGGCTAAGCAGTACCTTAGGCCCAAATTCTACTTCCACAGGGTATTTGCCCCTGACCATAGGTCGGATATGCGGCTTATGTATTGAAACAATGCGCTCTTTGACTTCCAGACCTTTGTAGATATCTTCTTGTTGTGTAATTATGGATGATACGGTATCTAGGAAAGCCTTGGTTTCCTTGAGGAATTTCTCTTTGCTATTTTCCAGAAAAGTGCCGGCTGCTTGAGAAATTTCCTTTACAACTTCTTTTAGCTGAGAGACATTTCTTCTGGAGAATTGCAGGAGCTTCTTTTGGGTACGCCTACGGGATTGGATAGTGTGATGGCGGATTTTCTGATATTGGATATAGGCCTTCTTGGCTATCCTTTTGTAAGTGCGGAAGTGCCGGCCGCCGAACTGCCTTGCTTCATCTAAATAACGCACTGTCCTTTGGCGTATCTTCTCTAAAAGAGAGATATCTGTAGGATAGGCGATATTGGAAGGAATAACTGTAGTATCACAGATAAGTTTTCTACCTTTTAGCAATTTCACTCTTTCCAAAGAACGTAGTACCTCTTGCTCAATAAGTTTTACCCCTTCTAACCCAATCTGTTTTCTAAACTTGCTTAAGGTGGAAGGGTTAATAAAGTCTTTGGCTTCTTTTAATGAGATATCGCAGAGGTATTGGGCGTAGATATCGCGCTTAAGCATATCTACTAAATCTGCGTCGGGAAAATGATACAGATGCTTAAGGATTAACAATCCGACCTTTGCCCTTGCTGGTTTGGTAGGACGGCCGTTGCCGGGGCAGTAGAATTGGGCAAGTTTATCTGATAGAGATGTCCAGTCAATTGCCTTGGCTATCTTGATTAATTCATGGTTTTCATCTAAATCAGGAACAACAAACCAATCATGGGTGAAGCTGTATTGATGTTCATTTGACTCTCTGGTATACATATTTTTACCTCCTCAATTTTGTTCTAACTGCACGATTCTCGACGATATTATAGCATAATCCGTGCATTTGAGGAGAAAATT
>JAMWCI010000041.1 GCA_023818655.1 Candidatus Omnitrophota bacterium | reverse complement strand
ATCGCCAATACCTTTCCTCTCAAAAAAATAGGCAAGACCAAGGTATTTTTCAATTTGAACTTAGTGTATAACGATTGCCTTAATTTCTCATGAATATCTGCGCTGCTGTCTAATATAAGCGGCACGTTGTTAAGGATAACTTTAGAAAAGGCAACGTCAGACGTATCCACATTTACGTTTAACAGA
The DNA here is from genome assembly GCA_023818655.1 of Candidatus Omnitrophota bacterium. GTDB lineage: Bacteria > Omnitrophota > Gorgyraeia > Gygaellales > Profunditerraquicolaceae > JAMWCI01. Next base: position 12,396 of record JAMWCI010000041.1, on the reverse strand, counting down.
TACTTTGAGCTAACGCCGTCAGTAACGGTAACAGTAAAACTGTTTTTATCTTTATCCCGCTGCAAAAAGTAAGCTACGTCGGAATCCGCAAGTAACCTTGCCTTCTCCACCACGAGCTTAACTACATCATCCGTCTTTGTTCCCTGAGTAATTAGGGAGCTTACCTGCATCAGACTGGAAATAACCAGAACTCTTTTTTGTATTTCCATATTTATCCGGTGGGTCTTCTCGCTATAATTTCTCAATTCATCCATATTGTCGCGTATGCGCCGACTAAGATTATTAAGCGCATCGCCCAAATCTCCAATTTCATCCGACTCGCTAACTGTCAGTGAACGGTCTATATCACCTGCGGCAATCATTTTTGCCGTTGTTGTTATCGCAAGGATACGGATAAAAATCTGCTTAAGCAGAAAAAAACCAGTCAACGCCATTACGGTGCTTATTATGGTCAACAAGATAACTTCTGGTTTAAGCCCGAAGTGCGGCAGATACATATAAACGAGATAAGCCGATACCAGTAAAGGCAGGACCGACATAAGATAAAAAGCTATCTTAAATTTGTATTTTAACCCCTGAGAAGTCAAAGATAAACTAAGGGTATTTTTCTTGAACATCCTAACCTCCGTTCTTCATTATTATTCTCTAGCTTCGTGTTGTTTATTTGTTTTATAAAATTCTCCTTTTGCGCCACTTAATGCAGTAAAATTATACCGCCCAACCCAATCATTTGCAACAAGTTTTGTTAAATTCTTGCAAAAGCAATTCTTTGTTTACGCCTATATCGATAAAATCCCACGGCAATATTGATTCTCTGTCCTTTTCTTTCAAATAACTGCAAGGGTCTATGCCATTTTCCTTAAAAGATTCAATCCATCTCTGCCAAGAAAAATGTGCGCTCCAGGCGTCAAATTGAGCCCCTTTGCGGAAGGCAGTATATAAAACGTCTCCTAGTCTCCTGTCGCCTTTGGAAAACACACCCTCTAAAAAAGCCATATTGTAATCATAAAAACTTAAACGTAGTTGCCTGTTTTTGCGCGTCTTTTCTTTTAGGTAGTCCTGTTTCTTCTTGATAGATTCCGCATCTTCCATCCCCAACCACTGAAAAGGAGTATGAGGTTTTGGTATCATGGTATTTATGCTAATGTTTACCTGCGCCGGGAATTTGTTTATTTTTTTTCTAAGTTGCGAAGCGCGCCAAGAAAGCTCAATGATACCATCTAGGTCTTCTTCTGTCTCTTGCGGAAGGCCAATCATAAAATAAAGTTTTATGTGCTGATACCCGGCAAGGTATGCCCTTTCCAAAGACTCCATGAATTGCCCCTCTTGAAAATCCTTGCCGAGCGCCTGGCGCAATCTCTCGCTACCTGCTTCAGGAGCAAATGTCAAGCCGGTTTTTTTAACGCCGGCAATCAAAGCAGATACCTTTCCGACTAACTCTTTTACCTTTATTGAAGGCAACGAAATACTGACGCCCTTGTTTTTAAACCTGCCGATGAGAAGAGAAAGTAACTCTTCAATATGAGAATAATCGGTAACGGAAAGTCCGGCAAGAGATATCTCTTCGTATCCAGTGCAAGAGTATATTTGATCCGCCAGCTGCAAGACGTTTTCTAACCTGCGTTCCCGAAAAGGAAAATAAGCTGAGCGCGCCTGGCAAAAACGGCAACGACCGGGACAACCGCGCATTATTTCAATACTGGCTCGGTCATGTATAATCTGAATATAAGGCACAAGCCATTTCACCGGAAAAAATGCGCAGTCAAGGTCTTTTACGATGCGTTTGCTTATCCTTGAAGGTATACCGTTGACCACTGGCTTAAATTCCGATACATTTCCATCTGAATCATAATTGACATTATAGAAAGATGGCACATATACACCAGGCAGTTGTGCAAGCATCCATAAGAGTTCTTTTCGGTTGCAATCGCCATTCTTGTATTCCTCTTTATGCTGGCTGTATACTTCAACAATCTCCCGGATTACATCTTCAGCTTCACCAATTACAAAAAGGTCAAAGAAATCAACCAAAGGTTCAGGATTCACTGCGCATGGACCACCTCCGATAATCAAAGGATGAGAATTGCTGCGTTCGCACGACCTTAAAGGAATTTTACCCATCGATAAAATATTTAGTACATTCGTGTAGTTTAATTCCGAAGCCAAGGAGAACCCTGCTATATCAAACTCAAAGAGCCGTCTGCGTGACTCCAGGGAAAGAATTTCATTTTTGCCTCTAAGACAGATTTCTGCCATATCTGTATCGTAACTAAAGAAACGCTCGCAGGTGGCATTCGGGAGGCTGTTAAGGATACCATAAATTATTCTTAACCCCAAGTTGCTCATACCGACTTCATAGAGGTCGGGAAAACAGAGCGCGAATTTTATCTCGGAGGAATCAAAATCTTTTTTTGTCATATTCCATTCCTCTCCGATATAACGGGCAGGTTTTCTTACGTTTAACAAAATATCATCGCTTAGCATATTATCTTACCCAATAATAGAGGTTGTAATTCTATTATCACTTTGCAAGCGCATAATTAGGAATCTTGCGTCACAATAATTCTTTAAGTTTACTGCGCCACAGTATTATAGTGTATAAGAAGGCTCCAATAAAAATTAACTCACTATATAAAAAAATAAAGGTAAAACAATACAAAGGAGAAAAGATTCTGCGCGAACAAACGAAACAGATATATCAAGACAAGGTCCTAAAATACCGCCCTTTCCCTGTCAATGCTTACGAGAATTCCTAAGGCGAAAAATGTGGTTACTACAGAAGATCCGCCATAGCTCATCAATGGCAAAGGCAATCCTACTACCGGAGCTGCGCCCATCGTCATAGCGAGATTGACCAGTATCTGCAGATTTAACATTAGGGTTATGCCGCAAGCAAGGAGCTTGCCGAATGTGTCCTGCGTACGACCCGCTATGATAAATCCCTGACGGATTAATAAAAAATATAACAATAGCAATGCGAGACTCCCCAAAAATCCCCATTGTTCAGCGAAGGTGGCAAAGATAAAATCTGTATGCGATTCAGGAAGAAAATGCAGTTGACTTTGTGTTCCTGCCATCCAACCCTTGCCAAATAAACCGCCAGAACCTATGGCTATCCTAGACTGAATTACGGTATATCCTGCGCCAAGAGGGTCTATGTTGGGATTAAGAAAAACCAATAACCTCTGTTTCTGATATTCCTTAAGAACACGCCACAATATAGGAAAAGAAAAAAGCACTGCAAACAGAAAGATATTTATGTATTTTAGCCGTATTTCTGTAAGGTATAAGAGCGCCAAAAAAACAAAAAAAATCATCGCCGCGCTTCCCAGGTCAGGCTGCTCCATTATCAAAAACATGGGAATAGCCACAAATACAAACGGCAGGAGTATCCCGCGAAAGATTCCGAATCTCCTAGACGAAAGGGTAATTTCATTAGGTGATTTCTTGCTGAAATAGCGAGCTAGGAATATCACTGTTGTAAGTTTAGCGAACTCCGAAGGCTGAAAGTTAAACCACGCAATTTTCAACCAGCGCTGCGCACCCAAGCGCACTACACCCAATATAAAAACTAACAACAATAGAAATAACCCAGCTGCATACATAGGATAGGTCCAATCCCAGAAACGACGGTAACTTATATTGGAAATGATAATAAAGATAATCATCCCCAGTGCCACCCACAGAGTCTGTTTCTTGTATATATCCTCCCAGAGCCGACCTTCTTTTTGAAATGTACTGCTATAAATAGAGAGAATACCTAATAAGGTTATAAGAAAAGCGATTATAAAAATATTGGGTTTTGCGCTTCTCAAATCAATCCTCCGCTTATCATGCCTTCAATTATACGTTGAGCCACTACGCATGCGTAATACCCCGGTCCGCCATGCTCAAGAAATACACAGATAACAAACCTTGGATTTTGATACGGAAAGAAACCGGAAAACCAAGCATGCGCCTTATCCGGAGGCGCCTGCGCCGTTGCGGTTTTCCCGGCCACGTCTATTGATAACCCTGCAAGCACATTGCCGGTCCCTGCCGAATCGCTAACTACTCTCCTTAAACCATCCCTAATATACTTGATGGTAGTATCTTTTAAATTAAGGTAGACTGCCTTCTGTTGAGAAGAAGAGATATCCTTATTACCTATCGCCTTTACTATATAAGGACGAACTAAATATCCCCCGTTGGCAAAAACAGCCATCATCCGCACAATCTGGATAGGTGTCACCAAAACATAGCCCTGACCGATGCTCATATTTGCCGTATCTCCGTCATACCATTTTTTGAACTTATTCAACTTATACCACAATGGGGAAGGAATGAAACCATTTATTTCATAAGGTAAATCAAGACCCGTTGACCTGCCGAATCCGAATTTTATAGCGTAATCGTGAATTGTCTGGGCTCCTAGCAATAATCCTGTTTTATAAAAGAATACGTTGCAGGAGTGCGCTATCGCCGCTAACAAATCCTGCAAACTGTGCGTATCCCAGCAGAGAAACTCTTTATTTCCTACCACCGTCTTGCCATCGCAGATAAATGTAGTGGAAGAATTAATCTTTTTTGTTTCCAATGCGGCGGCTGCTACTACTACCTTAAAAAGCGAACCCGCCGGATATGCCCCGCTTATTGAACGGTTTATGAGCGGGGCATCCGGACTGTTAAAAATATCGGACAGTTGTTTAGGAGAACGGTCTATAAAAATAGATGGATTAAAAGAAGGACTGCTTGCCATAGCTATAATCTCTCCGCTGTGTGGCTCCATGATTATCACGCAACCTTTATGCCCATCAAGGGACCTCTCCACAATCTGCTGTATATCCAAGCTAAGCGTCAACTGTATATCAATGCCATTGCGGGGAGGCTGAAAACCAATAGTCCTTTTAAATCTTCCACGATGGTCCACCTCTACAGAAAGACCGCCCTCATCCTGATGCAAGTAATAATCGTACTCCTCTTCCACTCCTCCAAATCCTACTATATCTTTCGTCTTATAACCGTAATCAGCCATTTTGGTCAGGCGCCAACGGTCAATCTCTCCGAGATAACCAAGCAAATGACAAGCCAATTTTCCATAAGGATAATCTCGCAGGGGATTAAACTGAATAACGACCGCCGGCAGCTCCGACTTTAACTCTTCCAACCTTATCGCCTTTCTCGCGTCTATATTTCTTGCCACTACCGCCGGGACCGAAGAAGCAATAAATCCCCTCCGATAAGCATCTCTTATGGTCTTGGAATCAACGCCTATAATTTTAGCAACCCTCTCCAGGTCGTGGTTGCGATCTGTGGTATTCTGCGATAAAAACATTACATTATAAGAAAGTCTGTTTTCTGCAATAACCCGCTTCTTACGGTCAAGTATCTTGCCACGTGCGCCTTGCTGAGGTATAAGGCGGATGCAATTTTTTCTGCTCAATTCACGGAATTTTCTACCCTGCAATACCTGAAGATTAAAAAGAATAACCACAAGCAGCAACGATAATAAAACTAATGAGGTAACGAGAACTTTTTGCCTAATCATCCGGCTTGCCCCATCTCCAAATCAAGAAAATTATTGAAGAAATTATGCCAAATATAACCGTGCTATACAATGCGCCCAGAATGATAATACGCAAAAATATGCCTATCGGCACGGTTTTATCTAAATAAACAGTGACAAATACGCCCAGAACAATGTTGTTTAAGAGTGCGGTAATAAATATAATCACTGTACGCACATAGTTATTATCAATGGTCAAATGACGGGACAGTCGCATAATTATCGCTGACCATAAACAAAAAAGTATGCTATTGATACCTATTGTCCCATATACAAAAATATCCTTGAACAAACCGCAAAAAAAACAAAACAAGACAGCATATCTTGCGTTCATAAAAAATGCAGCGGATAACGCCGTTACCAAGAATAGGTCCAGTTTGACATTGAATACCTTAAGGTCATCAAGTATTGTAATCTGCAAGAGGCCGCTTACTATCAATACCGCTATAAAAATATACCTCTTCATTGTACGATGACGAGCAACTCTTCAATGGTTGCCAGATTTACAGCAGGACGGATAACCGCATAACAACTTAGGCCTGAAAATTCCTGTCCTACGGAAACTACATGTCCGATGAGCAGACCTTTCGGGTAGGTAGCGTTTAATCCGGAGGTAATAACGACATCCTGAACCTTGACATCCGCATCTTCCGGAAGATATTTCATAATAAGATAATTGCCAAGTGTGCCAATAACCAACCCTTCTTGACGAGTGCGCTGAATAATGGCGGAAACCCCAAGTCCGGGATCGTTAATCAATAGCACTCGGCTTACGTATTCGTCCGCCTCAATTACTCTGCCTGCAAGACCTACATAGGTAATCGCCGGCATCCCCTCTTTTATACCGTGATATCTGCCTTTATCAATAATGACGGTGGATGACCAATTATCAGGCGAACGGCCGATAACCCGGACAGGCACAACTCTAAAATTGCTGCTCTGTTTAAAAGAAAGCAACTGTTTAAGTCGTTTGTTTTCTATGGATATTTCTTCCTGCTTAAGTAGTCTGTCTTTTAGAAAACCTACTTCTTTTTTTAGCAATTCATTTTGCACATAATTACGATGATAAAAAATAAAACCCTTTATCTCGCGACCAGCGGATATAAAAATAAGCGCGGGTTGTTTAAGTAAAAGAAAAAAAGGAGTTCTTAAAATAGGGATTAAAATGGAGAGTATAACGAAAGACAGGCCAAATATTATTGCGGGGATAAGTTGTCGTTTTCTAAACCTGAACACATTGTTAGCGGATTTTACGACCGCATCTCTGATTTAACAGAAACGGTTACCCTCTTGAGGTATTGCATTTCGTTTAAAACCTTGCCTGTGCCCTTGGCTACCGCAGTCAGAGGGTCATCTGCGATATGCACGGGAAGCCCGGTCTCTTCAGCAATCAGCTTATCAAGATTCTTCAATAGAGAACCTCCGCCGGCCATTACAATGCCATGCTCTATCAAATCCGCGGCTAATTCCGGAGGTGTTCTTTCCAAAGAAATCTTAGTTGCTTCAACAATTGCGCGCAATGGCTCTTGAAGAGCCTCTCTGATTTCTTCAGAGTTTATGGTAACTGTTTTCGGCAGACCAGAAACCAAATCTCTTCCTTTAACCTCAAGGCTTAACTCTTCTTCCAGTGGATAGGCAGAACCAATCTTTATCTTTATATCTTCGGCGGTCCGCTCTCCCACCATAAGATTATAAGTCTTTTTTAAATATTCAATTATCGCTTCGTCCATCTCATCCCCGCCTATACGGATAGACTTGGAAAAAACAGTGCCGGCAAGCGAAATAACAGCTATCTCAGTAGTGCCTCCGCCTATATCTATAACCATATTTCCTATGGGTTCCTCTATAGGCAGCCCTACGCCGATAGCCGCGGCAATCGGCTCTTCAATGAGATAAACATCTCTGGCGCCTGCGCGCTCCGCAGATTCCTTTACTGCCCGACGCTCAACCTCCGTTATCCCGGAAGGAATGGCAATTACAATCCTGGGGTTTACCTGAAAACGGCGATGTCGCACTTTTCTGATGAAATGCCGCAACATAGCCTCGGTGATTTCAAAGTCTGTAATCACGCCATCGCGCATAGGTCTTATCGCCACAATATTGCCGGGAGTACGACCCAGCATACGCTTTGCCTCTTCTCCTACTGCCAGAACATGGGATGTTCCGCGTTCCACCGCCACTACCGAGGGCTCACAGAGGACAACTCCTTCACCTTTAACATAAACCAACGTAGTGGCAGTCCCTAAATCTATACCGATGTCATTGGAACGCAAATCAAAGATATAATTTTTTATCTTGGCGATTATTTCTTTAATCTTAGGCATGTTTATCTCCGGGTATTTAAATAAGCTGCCTTTAAAATAAACATAAGAGAATTTTAGCAGAGATTAAACTCTATGTCAAATAAAAAGTTATAGTAGTTAAGCAAGGATTATTTCGCACTTTTGTTTTAAAGCGTATCCCTTAGGTTGTTGAATTGGGTTTAAGCTTCCTTATATACTTTATGCATCTACAGGAATTTACAATAATTACAAAACAAATCTTTTCCCTTTAATAAAGAATATTTATTCCACAAATTCTTTCTGCAAGACAAGTTGCGTAAAGTATTACGATACTTTTCAAGGAGCGGGGACAGTTCTATCAGAACTTGTTGCGGCGCATAAGAATAATTAGAAACGGTATTTATTTTGTTCGGCGCACTGCGGTTGTAGTATCACCGCAGAGAAACAAAAAAGACATACCTATTACCACTGCACCAAGAAGAAAGGGCCATGCCTTAGCAAAAAGTTCCTTAGAGAGGAGGCTTTGCTTCCACAAATAAATGAAGCGATAAAGAAAGTTTATATTGATGACGAAACAAAAGACAAGATGATAAATAGATTGGATGAATTATTCCAAGAGGAAAGCAAAGCCTCCTCTTCTCTATCTCAGGATATTAAGGACCGAATCAGTGAATTTGACGCAAAGCTTGAGCGCTTAGTTGACATCTTTATTGACCGCCAGATCACTCAGGAAGAATACACTAAAAGGAAAGCTAAATTACTCAACGATAAGAAGGATTTAGAAGGTAAACTCAAGGAGATAGAGAAAAGCGGCGGCGGGTGGTTAGAACCGGCAAAACAATTTGTAAATACTTGAATCAAGCAGGTTCTGTCGCTTGGCAGGAAATTTTAAGCCCCAAAAAAGATTTTTTGAAAATTTGCGGCTCGAACTTGAAACTAAAAGACTTAAGTCTTTTAGTTTCATATAAAAAGCCCTGCGACTTAGTCGCAAAATCGCAGGGCTGTCTCTACTGGCGGTGTGTCTATCGCTTTGTTCGAATTTATTTGCGAGACGCTAATCTCCCGCCCAACACTTGAGCCGAAAGTTTTTGTTTACTTCCGCACAGTGCGTATTATAGCGCTCGGATACTTCGTTAGTAGAGGCTCGCTTTATGCCCCCTTTCCGCTAAACGTGCCGTCCCCGAGGGGACGGCAGCGGAAAAACGTAACCTCTCCCCCTTAAAACATTTGAGAAGGAATTATCCCCCTCTCCTCAGGGAGAGGGGGAAAGAAAAAGACAAAATTTTTTCAAAAAGCAACAACAACCTCACTCAAAGGGCGGGCGTGGGTGCGGGCACGCCCGCCCCTATATATCAGGGAACGAAAAATTTACTTTATCCTAAGAAAATATCTTAGATTTGATCTTAAAATCTACAATTAAATTTTTAATCGCTTTTAGTAGAATTTTGAGTTCTATTGAATCTGCACTCTCAAGATACATTCCCGCATGTAAAAGATATCCTTTACCATATTTAACAATAGCCAATGGAAAAGTCAAACTATCTTCTTCTCTAAACAAAGGCAAAAAATTACTGCTCTCTGCAGTCAGCGCTCTCCATCTTTTTATACTTTGCTTTCCAGATAAAATCTCTCCGAATAAACTTTTGTCTGTTTCGTTTTGAACAACCTTAACCTCTAATGGCTCTCTAACTGTCTGTTGATTTGAGATAAAAACATCTCCTGTTGTTAAGACTCCAAATTCCAAATATAAAAGCGAATCTTTTAAAGACTGTTTGCCATCAACTGTTTTGATTATAACTGGTTCTGAATTCTCGCTACTAATTGTATTTTGATGACTGAAAAAGGCACCGCCAGTTACAACAAAGATGCCTCCCTTATCGATATAATCGCATATCTTATAAAAACTTTTATGTAATTTCTTGTCTTCCTCTGGGAAACTGTCGCCAAATGGATTAATAATCATATAAAAACTATTATCGATTTCTGACATAGAAATTAATTTAATGTTTGTAAACCATAATTTTCCTAAAACTTCACTGAGTTCGGTTTGCCATATACTAGGTGTAATGGTTGTCCAAGGATGCTGGCATTTATATTCCCGAACGGCTGTTTTAATATATCCATTCAATATACCTATTTTAGGAAAGAACTTTCTAGTCACCCTAATTCTCCAATCATTCATCTTTGATAAAATTGAGATTAAATAATAGAATATAATCAAAAGAAATAATAGCGTAATATAATGGTATAAATTTGGGGAAGGGAAGCATTTTGAAAAAATCAGAAAAAAGATTGTTACAACTGCAGATTTGATAAGATTTCTCAAGAATTCTTTCATATTAAAAAAGGTTCTTTAATAATTAAAGAAAAGATTCTTCTATTTGCGTATTTAAAATTTTTTTTCGAATAACGGCGTAGAATGATTCTCTAAATACTGTTTTATTCTCGTCTCAGCCAATTTTACATAATTCTTATTTATATCGTATCCAACATAATGCCGTTTTGCTTTTAATGCCGCTATGCATGCGGAACCACTCCCTACAAATGGGTCCAAAACAATTTCATCTTTGAAAGTATATAATTGAATAAGCCTATAAGGTAATTCTACCGGAAAAGGTGCAGGATGTCCAATTTTTCTGGCAGACTCTGCTGGAAATGTCCAAATGCTTTTTGTTAATTCTAAGAATTCTTCTTTTGAGATAGTACTTTTTCTTCCTACCGGTTTTCTTCTAGTAAATGACTCCTTACAAAAAACTAAAATATATTCATGTATATCTCTTAAGATTGGGTTAGCTGCTGACAACCAACTTCCCCAAGCAGTAGACGGACTAGCACTCGAGGCTTTATTCCAGATAATCTCTCCTCGCATTAAAAAACCGATTTCTTGCATATCTTGTATGATATAACTATGAAGTGGTATATATGGCTTTCTCCCCAGATTTGCTATATTTATACATGCTCTTCCACCCGTAACTAATTTTTTATAGGTCTCAGCAAAAACTTTTTTTAATAATTGTCTATATTCATCAAGCGTTAAATCTTTATCGTATTCTTTGCTAACATTATAGGGCGGAGAGGTAATCATTAAATGAACGCTATAATCAGGTAATTCGTTCATAACCTCACTACTTTTACAATAAATTCTATCAATAACTGATTTATCTACTGGATTTTCTTTATATTCTATTTCTTTATCAACCATCAATCCCACATAGAGGCGACTACTATAAAATTTTGACGAATCATGATTTATTCTTCCCGGTGAGCCAAAAGAACTGGTCTTTGTCCCTTGGCGTTTAGCATATTTATAAGGTTTTTCTATTAATAAATCTGGCATTTTATTTCCTTATTAACTCTAAAAACTTCTCTGCTTTCTTTTCATAAGTATCTTCTTTATTTGCAATTTCAATTATTTTGCCTAACTCAGTCTTTGTTTGCATACTTGAAAAGAATTCTCTCTCTTCTTTAAGTAACTTGGTTAATTCCTTATCTAATTCTTCATAAGAATCAAATCTATAAAAGCCTAAAGCTCTTGTGTTTTTAATAGTATCTTCTCTATCTAAGGGTTTGGGATTTATCGACCAAAACCCTTGAATTATTCCGCACTTCTTTAGGTGATCCACTTTTTCATAATAACTGTTTGTGATTGGCGTGTTCCCAATTATAACTATAGGTATTTTTGCTGCCTTATAGCTTGAAACTCTAATATTTATGCTCTTACCTATTGCTTTTAGCATTGTATCTGACCTCAAAAGACTGGGATTACCTTGATGAGAATTATAATCGCCCAAACAAATTAATTCTTCTTTGCCAGCAATCTTTTTTAATTCCCAATTCCAAACAACTGACATCTTAACTTCCAAGATTAAAATTATATTTTCTGGATTCTGGATAATATCTTTTGTTTTGCATAAAGCAACGTCTGCCGGTGATTGCTTAGTTAATCCAATTTCTTCACACACTACATCTTGAACAATATTTCCTTTAACTTTAGTAGCAAAATCTTTCAAAAGTTCAGAACACCATTTTTCTGTATAGTTACCTATAAAAGCATTTCTGCTTTGTAAAGTAGTCTTCTCGCCTTCATATCCTTTAGGCCAATAAGCCAAATATCTTTTATCATTAGAGCGATAAAATAACTGCTCTGGAGTAGCAATTTTTCTTGAATTCTGAAAGAAATCAACTTCCTGTTGTTTATTCCAAAGATTTTTCATTTTTCAAATAATTCTCAACTAACCTATCAACAGAAACACCTAAGGCTTTGGATATCTTAACAATGGTTTTAATATTTGGAGCTTTGGCGAATCCTGATTCAATTTTGGTTAAAGTATTTAGGGAAATATTTGAAAGGCGAGCTAACTTCTCCTGAGTTAATTTTTTCTGTTTCCTTATCTTTCTTATATTATTACCGATCATTTATCTTGACAAAGTATTATTTGCATAATAGTATGCTATTATGTATATATTCCTTTGTTTAATCTTAGCATATTGTAATACAAAACTATTCAAAAATAAAGTAAATTTTTCGTTCCCTGATATATAGGGGCGGGCGTGCCCGCACCCACGCCC
>JAMWCI010000126.1 GCA_023818655.1 Candidatus Omnitrophota bacterium | reverse complement strand
CTTTAGAATATTCATCGCTGCCATTATCTGATTGTCTTGCTGGTAATTAAAAGTCTCTTCTTCTTTGGACGGCTTTTCTTTATTCTCTATTTCTTCAAAAATTGCATTTATATCTTCATCCCGACTGACTTCTGGATTTCTATATTTGTTTTTTTCCTCTTCCACTACTACATCAGGCACAACTCCCTTTTCATTGATTACCTTGCCTGAAGGAGTAAAAAATTTGCTGGTAGTTAATCGCAAGGCAGAGCCATCTCCTAAAGGAAACACTGATTGAACAGAACCTTTGCCAAATGACTTTGTACCTACGATTATCGCCCGACCGTAATCCTGTAGACAGGCTGCAACTATCTCGCTGCCAGAAGCAGAGCCGTCATTGACTAACACCGCTATAGGAACAGCAGTTGCTGGCTTGGTAATACGGGAAACAAAATCCATATTCTGATTTGGTTTGCGTCCCCTCGTATAAACAATAAGTTTTTCTTTCTCTACGAAAAGCTCGGCTACCTTTACCGCTGACTCTAGGAGCCCGCCGGGATTGTTGCGCAGGTCAAGAATAAGGGCTTTCATACCCTGTTTGGAAAGATTGGCAATAGCATTATCAACATCCCGACCGCTATTTTCCCTGAATTCCACCAAGCGGATGTATCCAATACCGTCATCCAGAATTCGCGCCTCCTTTATATCTTTTATCTTTATGATATCGCGCACAATCTTGAACTCTAGTATCTTTTTCTCCGATTGTCTCAAGATAGTCAGCGTAACCTGCGTTCCGGGTTTGCCGCGCATCTTCTTTACGGCATCGGCAATACTCATACCACGCGTCAATTCATTATTGATTTTTACTATTATGTCTTTGGCTTTGATACCCGCCCGCCAAGCAGGGGTATCCTCTATAGGGGTAATCACCGTAAGCAACTCATCCTTTATGGCAATTTCTATACCTATGCCTCCGAATGCCCCCTCAGTCTCCACCTTTAATTCGTTGTAGGTTTCTTGGTCCATAAATTGGCTGTATGGGTCAAGGGAAGAGAGCATACCTTTAAGCGCCCCGTATATGAGCTCCTTGGGCTTGGCTTCATCAACATACTCTGATTGAATTATAGCCAGTGCATCTGAAAAAAGCTCAACCTGCCGATAAAGCTCATCTCTCTTTTTTCTGTCCATCTTCGCCGAAACCGACAATGATGCTACCGTTATCAACACTATGCTCAAAGTCAGAATAAAAGGTAATCTCTTACGCATTGTTAATCCTCCCTTTTAGCATCTCCTGCGCTGTCTTAGGATTAGCCTTGCCTCCCGACGCCTTCATAACCTGCCCAACTAAAAACATCAAGGCGTTGACCTTGCCAGTCTTGAAATCTGCGACAGATTTAGGATTATTCCTAATCACTTCATCAATAATACTGCTTAATGCGGCAGAATCGGAAATCTGGATAAGATTTTTCTCTTTAATTATATCATTTGGCGTTTTATGCGTTTGAACCATTTCACTCAATACCGCTTTTGCTGAAAGATTAGATATAACGTCTGTCTCAACAAGTCGCACCAATTCTAGTAAATCAGCCACCGATACGCCTAATTCCGCCACAGCGCATCCTTTGGCATTGGCTTCGGCAAGCATCGGCCCTATCAACCAATTCACCAGTGTTTTCTTTTCCTTTTGAGGATAAGCCCGCATACAAAGTTCAGCGTATTCTGCGTCTTTCTTGGACAAAACTAAAATCTTGGCATCGTATTCCGCGATGCCGTACTCCTTAACAAAACGTAGCACTTTTGCCTTGGGCAACTCCGGTAGAGATTTCTTTATCCTTTCTATCTCTTCTGCCTGAATAAGAAACGGCGTGAGATCTGGGTCTGGAAAATAACGGTAATCCTGCGCATCTTCTTTGGTGCGCATAGCAATAGTCTTTGCCTCCTTTGCATCCCAGAGCCTGGTCTCCTGTGACATTTTTTTGCCTGACTCCAGCGACTCTGTCTGTCTCCTTATTTCATAGGCAAGGGCGTCTTTTACTGCCTTAAATGAATTCATATTTTTTAACTCGGTCTTTACTCCCAAATTATCTGCGCCTTTTGGCCGCAGCGATATATTGGCGTCGCAACGCAATGAGCCCTTCTCCATATCGCAATCAGACACGTCAAGATATTCTATGGTACTCTTTAATGTCGTTAAATAAATATATGCCTCCTGAGGAGAGCTGATATCCGGTTCGCTTACTATCTCTAACAGTGGTATCCCCGCACGATTGTAATCAATTAAAGTAACTTGACCTTGATGGATAAACTTGCCTGCGTCCTCCTCCATATGCACGCGCCTTATCCGTATCCACTTAACCTTGCTATCCGATTCAATCTCCAGAAAACCGTCTTTTGACAAAGGAAGGTCATATTGGGAAATCTGGTAATTTTTGGGCAGGTCAGGATAAAAATAATTTTTCCGGTCAAATTTTGTGTACGCCTGCACTTTACAATTCATCGCCAAGGCTACCTTTATAGCGGACTCTAAAGCTGTCTTATTAAATACGGGCAGAGCCCCTGGAAACCCAAGGCAGACCGGGCAAACCTGTGAATTAGGCTCTCTGCCAAATTCCGTAGAACATCCGCAGAATGCCTTAGTCTTGGTTTTTAAATGCAGGTGCACCTCTAAACCTATAACTGCTTCGTATTCCATCTCTATTTATATCTTGGGCTTCATTTTATGCCAAGGGGTAGCCTGTTCATAGGCATGCGCTACCCTAAACAACGTTTCTTCCCGAAAATGACCGGCTAAAATCTGCAACCCTACTGGCAAATTATCTTTCGTAAATCCGCAAGGAATAGAAATAGCCGGGATACCGGCGAGGTTCGCCGCTGTGGTAAAACGGTCGGCCACTTTCTGCTGGAAGGGATCCAGCCCCTCGGATCCATGCTTAAAGGCCTGGGTGGGAAACACGGGAGAAAGGATCACATCCACTTCCTCAAACACCCGGTCGAAATCCTTCCGGATGGCTGTTCGTATCCGCTGGGCCCGTTGATAGTACTGATCCTGAAAACCGGATCGTAGCACATAGGTACCCAGAAGGATCCGCAACTTTACTTCTTCTCCAAACCCTTCACTGCGGGCCTTTCGCACCAGTTCCTCTGGGTTTTCCGCGTATTCTGGGCG
>JAMWCI010000125.1 GCA_023818655.1 Candidatus Omnitrophota bacterium | reverse complement strand
GCCCCTTACCAGAATTTGGCCTGTTTTTACTTGTTGACCGCTTGAAACCTTCAGCATCTTATCCTTTTTTGGTGTTGATTTTCCGCCTGCCATTTGTTCCTCCTCTTAGTTAAGCAAGACCTCTTCGTCTTTATAAGGCACGTATGCGTCGATACCCTTCTCTTTAAGTGCATTTTGCAGGGCCTCTGATTGGTCATGGTCTCCATGAACAAGAAACACCCTCTTTAAGGGCAAACATCTAGAAACAAAACTTATCAATTCGTTTTTATCGGCGTGTCCGGAAAATGCGTTTATCACCTCTACCTCTGCGTTCAGTTCATATTCTATTCCAAATATACGCACAAAAGGAAGTCTATCCACTATCCTCTTGCCCAATGTATCCTGAGCCATATAACCGACCACCAGAATCGTATTGCGAGAATCTTCAATATTATTCTGCAGATGATGCAGTATTCTGCCTGATTCACACATACCGCTTCCAGCGATAATAACCATCGGCCTGCGGTCGTTATTCAGCGCCTTTGATTCTTCTTTATCGCAGATATATCTTAGATTAAGGAAGTTAAACGGACTATCACCTGTACTGATAGCCCGAGATGTCTTCCTGTTCATATATCCGGAATGAGATTCAAACACCTTGGTAATTTGGACTGCCAAAGGACTATCCACGTATATCGGAATAACTGGGATGGCCCTTTCTTTAACCAACTGGCTTAAAAAATAAACTACCTCTTGAGTTCTCTCTAAGGTAAAAGATGGAATCAGTATCTTACCTTTGCGCTGAACAGTCCTGTTGATCACTTCTTTCAGCCTTTCTTTGGCTTTTTCTATGGGCGCATGCAATCTGCCGCCGTAAGTGCTTTCAAGAATCAAATAATCCAGGCCTTTTAGCCTTGTCGGATCATTAAGCAAAGGTAGTCCTTTCCTGCCCAGGTCCACCGCATACCCAATACGTTGCATCTTGCCATTTTCCTTTATCTCCAAAACAATAATTGCAGAACCCAAGATATGCCCGGCATCGTAAAGGATAACCCAGGTATCTTTAGTTAAACATAGTCTCTGGCCGTAAGATATGGGTCGGATTTTTTTTGCCGCCTTTCCCGCCTCTTTACTGGTGTAAAGAGGTTTTCTCAATGCCAATCCCAGTCTTTTATTAATCTTGTTTACGTATCTTATGTCTTCTTCTTGAATCTTTCCCGAATCTTCAAGCATTATCCTGCTTAAATCCTTAGTGGCGGCTGTAGAATAAATCCTGCAGCGGATTCCTTTTTTCACCAGACTCGGCAGATTTCCACAGTGGTCAATATGTGCATGAGAAATGATTAC
The DNA here is from genome assembly GCA_023818655.1 of Candidatus Omnitrophota bacterium. Taxonomy (GTDB): domain Bacteria; phylum Omnitrophota; class Gorgyraeia; order Gygaellales; family Profunditerraquicolaceae; genus JAMWCI01. Next base: position 1,856 of record JAMWCI010000125.1, on the reverse strand, counting down.
TGCATTGAGGAGACGCGGATTATAATGAAATGTGGTATTTACTATATAGAATTCGTCGCGCTTGCCTTGAAAAAGTCCGATATCCAGCAGGATATTGGAATAAGGGGTGGTTACCAGATGACTTGAACCGGTTACCGTACGCACCCCACCTAAGAATTTTAATCTTACGGACATATAATTAGCCTTTTTTCTTTAGTTTCATAATAACCAAAATCACCAGCAATACATAAACCAGACTAAAAGACAAGAGTATCTTATTGCTGGCAAAATACCCGACTATTGCCTGAGGATTCTTTATTATATTTGCCCCTACGCCGTAGAGTACATACTCTATCCAGAACATCTTTATCGGCGAACCTACTATTACCGCTATCAGGTATTTTCTGAAACGAATCCTGGTAAGCCCGGCGGCAAGATCCATAAACCGATACGGGATAAGGGGCGCAGCCCTAAAAATAAAAAGCCAAAACAGACTAATTTTACCTATCTTGCGGTCAATGGTTTTATATTTTTTGCTCACCTGCCTGGAAACATACCCTCTGCCAAGATAACGCGCCAGATAAAAAAGGATAAAGGCGTTTATAGTTTCGGCAATACAAATAAATACTGTAGCCAAAAACGGTTTAAACAAGAGTGCGCCGATAATCCAGAATACATCTTTTGAGAAAAAAATAAAGAAGGTGACTACGACGTAAAGAACGATATAGAGAATACCGCTGTAGTAAAGCGGAAGTTTAGCCAACAATCTTTCTAAACCAGCGGTATCTGGTCGCCAGATCCTTGCTGAATACCAGGTCAACAACACAAACAGAAGAAAAACAATAAACCCCAATTTGTGACGCTGCGCTCTATTGAGAGAGAATTTCATCCTTATCAGAGATATGTATTAAATATAAAAATTATACGCCGAACATTAGATGAATTAATTATAGCGGCGTTAAATCAAGACTTTTTTTTAGGGCAGCGGATATAAATCCGCTAAAAAGTGGATGAGCTATATCGGGCTTGGATTTAAATTCCGGGTGGAATTGTACGGCAATAAAATAGGGATGGTTCTTCAGCTCAATAATCTCCACCAACCCTTTCTTTTTATATATTCCGGAGAATACCATCCCATTTTTCTCCAGAGCCTTCTTGTATTTATTGTTAAACTCATACCTGTGGCGGTGACGCTCAAAAATCGTTGTCTTTCCATAAAGCCGGAATGCCAAGGTATTCTTTTTGATTGCGCAAGGATAAATACCCAGCCGCATCGTCCCGCCTAACTCTTTAATCCCCTTCTGTTCCTCCAATAGACTGACTACAGGATAACGCGCATTGCGGTTAAACTCCGTTGAATTTGCCCCTCTTATTCCACAGACATTACGGCTAAACTCAATAACCGCGCACTGCATACCTAAACACAGACCTAAGAACGGAATCCGATTTTTCCGGACAAATTCTATGGCTTTAATCTTGCCCTCTATTCCACGGCTGCCAAAACCACCGGGCACAAGCACGCCACATACATCTCCTAATAACTTATCAACACCTTTTTTTTCTATCTCTTCGGAATCAACTTTCTTTATTTCTACCCTGGTATCGTTAGCAATACCGGCGTGCGCCAATGCTTCATAGATGGATTTGTAGGCATCCTGCAAGGTGATATACTTTCCTACTACTGCAATCTTTACGCACCTTGACGGATTAATCGCTCTTTCTACCACATTCTTTTCCCATTCCTTTAATGACGAAGGCTTGGAAATCAAATTAAAATGACTGAGTATTATCTCATCAAGAATCTGATTCTTGAAGAATAGCGGAACCTGATAAATTGATGCCACATCCAACGACTCAATCACTGCCTCTTTCCTTAC
>JAMWCI010000040.1 GCA_023818655.1 Candidatus Omnitrophota bacterium | reverse complement strand
TCTAGACGCACATTCCTTAAGAACTCTTCTCTGGCTGCTCTAGCCGCGCTCTTTGGCATAAGGAGTTCTGCGAGAGCAGGAGAGGTAACCAACCTTCAACTCTATGCCATGCTTAAAGAGGCAAGCAATACGTCTACCGGCCTAGCCATCAGTTTCTTTAATACTACAGACACAGCCATGAGCAGGCAGGCAGTAACTTATGACCAGGCGCTCTTTGGTTTAGCCAGCTTATCTATGGCCGCTCAAGACGCAGATGCGCTTATTCGGGCTACCAACCTCTTTAACTTCTACTACAATATTTATATTGCGCAAATTCAGAGCGGCGGAGTCTTCCGTGGTTTCAATAATATGTACAACGTAGACAATGGAACTGTTGGTTTGGATAACGGTAAACGCACCGGTCCTAATGCCTGGATAGGTATCTTTAGTCTGCATTATTATATCCGAAGCGGGGATAACCGTGGTCTTATTCTAGCCCGGGCAATTTATAACTGGATTAGGGCTCTTCCGCATTACCGCGGAGCGGTCTGCTTAGGACCATCTCTTACCAATAGCGTCTCTAACGAAGAGAACTTTGATTATTACGCGCTTTTGCAATTACTCCTGCCATTTATGACTCCCGCAGAGTCACCTACAGCGCAACAGGAACTGGACAATCTGACCAATTATTTCCATTATTATGCCTTTGAGCCATTCCAGCAATTCTTCTACCGAGGAGTAAAGAGCATAGCCGCCGGCCAGATTGATAACTACCGCGCCTTGGATACCACTACTTTTGCAATTCTTGCGGTAGGGGCGGAACAACTTGAGGGTTGGGAAGTTTCTTCGCTACAGAGGCTCAGCCTTAACCGGCTCATCTCAGGGACAGAGAGTCGTTGCGCTGTAGCTAGCCGCGGTTTTGATGTCAGCGACTTAGCCAATGCTACTGTCTGCTTTAGACCTTTGCTGAGCTTCTGGGAGTTTACTCTTCAGATGGCTTTGTGCTATAAAAAGGTAGCCATTTTCCTGAGAAAAATCGGCAACGCCCCCTTGGCTGTTGTTTATGAAGAGAAGGCTCGGCAATACAACGATAATGTGGATAATTCTACAGGTTTTGCTTACTGTGAAGAGACAGGTAGGAAGGTTTGGTACGATATACCAACCTGGCTTACTATCTCCGGTCGCTCTACATCTGTATTAGCCTGGAAGATTTTTGTGCAGTCTCTATTCAATCCTATGGAGAAACTGGCCGGATCGCTCGTGCTGGATATTTCTAGGTCAGGACAAATGCTCATTACCAGAAATGACCCGCGTATTAGTCAGGTAATCCTCCAAGTCACAGAGGATTTTGTAACCTGGTCTGATATCTCTACAATTACGCTTTCTGGCTACCAGACGGTTGTGCCTATTGTTATGGATAGGCCATTTAAATTCTACCGGTTAAAAGAGGCGTCTTCGCCGCTTAAGCCTGCTTCTTCCATAGTCTCCAGTTTCCTGTGTGGCCGTTCTTGGTATGATTCCCTTGCTCCTTGGCGTAAGAGCGCCCTGGCTAGATTCTTCGGCCCTCGCGGAAGGATGATTACTATCCCTGTAGACCACAACAACCCCAAAGATCACTTCAGGCATCCAGAGCTTACCGCAGAGGAGGCGCAACTGGCGATCTTTACCTCTATGTCTGATTACGTCTTTAGCTTTTTGATTCATCCAGAGAGTATGTTGGGCAGGATAGAGGTATCCTCCGGTAAGTTTATCTGTCTGAAAGATATCGCCGCAACCTTAAAGACCATACCTCTAACAGAACAAGCCTCCTATCTTAAAGAACACTTTGGTAGATTACAATTACATCCTCAGCTACCCCAGGATAAACTCTATGTAGTCAAATGGGAGGCCAACTCTACTCCTAACGGAGACATAGAAAAGGTAAAGAAAGACCAGTCTTGGGCTATCGGCAATACTCCTAAGAACCAAGGCATGGAGCTAGGTATTAGTCTAGAGGAATTAAGACAAGTACCTCAGGTAATCGGCGTGAAGTTCATGACCTACATAGATGCGGCTCTCCACAAGGAAAACCCAGAAACCCTCAATAATATCGTAACCGAAGTAAGGTCTCAGGCAGAGGAGGCCCATAGAGCAGGGTTGCTCTTCTTCCCTGAGGACCTGCCAGCCAAGAGTATGAATGGAGTGGCCTTTGAAGAAAAAGGAAAGAAAACCAAGTTAGGCCAGCGCAAGGAAGCCATCTGGGCTGCTGAAAATTCGCTGATGTTTGCCAAGGCCTTGGCTGAGTTAGGCGTAGACTATGACACCTATAAGTTTACCTTCCCTGGTATCTTGGATAACTATGAAGGCACTCAAGAACGCATTATGACTGAAGAAGAGGTAACCGCAAACCTCAAAGAGATGGCTCAACACACTCAAGGTAGGCTGATGATGATGCTCTCAAGAGGTGGCGCAGATACTGCCAAGAAGGCTGCTATCGCTACCCAATACCTGCCTATCGTCGGCTTCTTCCCCGGTCGTGGCGTTTGGGGTAAATCCTTCTGGGAGATTCAATCCTTTGAACGGACTCACCCTAACTTTAACCTTATGCTAGAAAGTATAAGACTTGACCTTAGAGACGGAACTACCAGACAGCGTTACGATGAATTAGAAATCGTCCTTAATAACATGAAACCATTCTGGGAACACTTAGGAGTGACCAGGGAAGAGATAGGACAGGCAAGTTCCTCAGCGGTAAGTAGAGAAGAAGTCCCCGTAGCTGGAGATTATCTCCTTGCCTTGCCTGACCAGCATCCTTTGATGCTATTAAATAGAATGGGAAGAAAAGCGATAAAGGAGATGTCTTTACGGTTAAAAAGGAGCAAAGACCCATCTGAAAGAAAATTATTAGCCGAATATCTTTTAAAGAGTTGTACTGGAACAGATAAACAGAGGAGGGATTGGTATAATCAATTAATCCGCGCTGAACGGGAACTTTTTGTAATGGAGGATTTAACTTCTTATATCTATAGCGATCCCTTGAGGGCGGTTAAGAAATTGGAAGAGATAGGTACATTAGGATTAACTCAATATACCGAAGATGTTTTTACTTTGGTACTGACCCTTAAGGCGATTATTGCTAGGGAAACCCCGCAGAACAAATCTGAATACGGTGATGATGATATTCCGGCAATCCTCCCCGATATTGTAGTTAACTGTAAAGAGTTGCAAAAGTTTGCCATGCGCACTTTACGTAAAATTGCTACTGTGGATTTCTGCTCTTCACTTTTAAGGATATTTTCCGGTAATTTAGCTCACCCTGCAACGGCGCAGATAAATTCCTGTAATTCCCATGAGAAACTGAGAAATATCTTAACTTCAGCTGATACACATATAGATGCGCGCAATTTAGCTAGAATTTACTTGTCGCTTTACGATGGAGAAGAAGGTACGGGGGAAAGAAAGGTAAATATTGACCAAGAAGCATTAGGTAAGATAAAGCAGATATCCTTTAGTATATTAAGTAACCTTGTCCTTTCAAATAATGCGTTAGAGGTTTTAAAGAGGATAGTTAAAGAGAATAAAGATGTGGATTCTAGATGCCGGGCTATAATCTTAATCGCTAATATAGGCACACCAGAGGCAGCTCAGGTTTTTGTCGATTATCTTCAGAACATATCCCCGGAAGAGATAGGAAACTATTCCTATCTCATTGAGATAGCAATGAGAAGGTTTGATGTGGTTTGCGTTGAGCCGCTCTGTTGTAATCTGGATAAATTAAATCCAGTTGTAAGAACGCAGGTGATTAGGGGATTGATTGCTATTAAACCGCCTAAGGAAAAAACTTGGATTTTGTCTTTAGTCAGGCGTAATAAAGATGTTTTACAGAGAAACGATATTACTGCTGAAGAACGGGCGTGGTGCCTTGGGCTTATGGCTGCTTTGGATATAGAAGATGAGAATTTAGCCAGAGAAATTTCTCAGGAGATTTTGGTTTATATGCAGCGTTTAAGCCAACTAACCGGAAAAGAAGAGAAAAGGAATTTGGTTGAGGAAACAATAGTTCCTTACATACAGGCCTTTGCTGCTATTGGCCAGAAGACTTGGTGCGCCGAATTTCTGGAAGAGATGTTTTTTTCTACTATAGATATTGATATAAGGATAGCTATAATTAAGGCCCTGCGCTCATTTAAAGGGATTACTGCTTTCTGGCCGATGCTTAATATGTTTAACCGTCTCTGCGTAGACAGACTGCAGGTAGAAACGTCGGAAGATAGATTTTCTACGTTTAGATACGAGTTGGCGGAGTATATTTTGGTGGTTTTCTTTGACCAGCGTCTACGGGAGGTAATTAATGAGATTGAGACGGCTCTCTACCGGCAGGAGGCAGTAATTGCTCCTAAAATTAAGAATGTTCTACGGGAACTTTCTATCTGGGAGAGAGGTCTTGTGCAGAAACATTTCCCTGAAAATTTTGATGAGCAGGTTTGGGATGAGATAGCCGTAACTTCCATATTTGACCACAATCTGGGTATAGACGAACTTTTGACGAGAATGAAAATCTTTGATTTCATCGCCACTCACAGCATATATCCTACCCGTTCGCTGGTGCGGTATGCGTCTATCTTTATGCCGGATGGTTTTAGCCCCCAGATAATGGCTGACTTAGTGAATCAATGGACAGAAATAATCCGGAAGATGCGCCATTACGAACTGCATTTTAATCCCACCAATAAACTGCACTTTATGCTCGGCTTCAGCCGTTATGCCCATGCCCGGCGTTATGCCTTGGAAAAGAGCTGGACAGATATTACCTATAATAGAGACTATGCCGGAGAGGAGGATTTACTTTTATACCAGCTTTATAAAGAATACAAAGATGACATCGCCCAATATCTTAAGTTTAATGCCATGCCTTTGCCGTTCTTTGAGTCGTTAAACAACTTGATTGATAGTCTTGCCAGAGAAGAGGAGCATCTGGCGGCATTAAGACTGGCCCGTTACGAGCAATACCAGTTACTGGAATGGCTTTTTGCCTTAAAGGCTCAAGCTGATAAAGCAGGCCGAAAGGTGATTGTAGTGCCGAATGTCAGGTATGGTTATTTCCTGATGGGTTCCCTGAAAAATATCCTCCTTGCCAACGGTATAGAGGTTGCTTACGCCGGAGTAAGCTCGCAGTCTGCGGATGACGATTATAGTTACAGACACCGTTATTACATAAAACCCCAGATTTTCCCGATGAATATTTTAAACACTCTGTTAGGCCAAGAAGGCAAGCGGCCAATAGTGGTAGTCTTAGACGGGACAAGGGAGATTTATAATCGCAATGTCAGCGGAAAGATAGTAAGATTACCCATGGCCCTAGCCAGAACTTACATCGATACCTTTATTTGCCTGAACGCTATGACCAGCGATAGAAACAGCCGAGATTTCCGGAAATCTTTCGCTGGTTGGCGTAGCCCCGAATATGTGGATATTCTTTCCCGGCAGGAAGGCTATATTAAACTTAGAGAAAAATTAGAGCGCGCCTTGACTGCAAAGCCAGTGATAGATAAACAAAGTTATCGTTTTTATCACTGGAATGCGCAGGGATTGCCCTATTTATTGGGAAGAGAGTGCCGGGAATGGGGACATGGAATCGCCTTATTGGATAAAGATAATCTACGTTTCCCGCTAGATATTGCAGAGATTAATGGACATCCAGCAGTTATTTTAGTGAATCTAGCTTTTATGCCAGAAGAGGCGCACCATCTAAAAGAGGATAAAAGGGTAATTCGGGCCTTTTGGGATGACCAGCCTCCAGCGGAAGAGCTCTTTGTTAGGATTAATGAACGGGCTTCAGAAGTGATTAGCGTCTTGGATGAAAAATATCTTCCGGTTAAATTCCGCTTCTTGCAGAGTTTTATTGCGTCGGGCCTGCCGGTTGTTCCTTATCAGAAGTTTGCCGGATATACGGGAATGGATTTGCGCTCTCAATCTTATCGGGTTGTCTCGACTGAACCGTTGCCTAATACTCTGCATGAAAAGAGAGTCAATGAAGAAATTAAAGAATTAGTAGCGCGTCTATATCATGAGTTAAATATACCGCAAGCTTTTATAGAGAACATGTTGCATTATCATCTGCATATGCCCAGAAAAAATGTGGTAGAAGAATCCAGAAAAGTAAGACTCGTCCACCAGATAGCCATTAGCTGGCAGCTTAAGACCCGCGCAGAAAAAGACGAATTTGTTCATAGAGTGTTTTGGAATCCTTACCGGCAGACCCATGGCCAGCTAAACAGGATAACGGATATTAGTGAAGAGATAGTTGCGTTTAGAAAAAAGAATTCCTCTTGGGAAGAGGTCCATGTATGTTTATCTGGTTTAGAAGCCAAAATCAGAGATGATTGGGGTTATCCCGCTGACCAGTATTCACAGGCCAACCTATTATTCTTTGAGTTTGAACAGAATTCCGGCGGTGCGTTTGAGATACAGAGATTAGTGGAATACTGCGGTAGGCGCAATCCCGGTTGTATAATTTATCTCGCAGAGAGAAACGCAGAAGGCAAATTTACTTTGGTTAAACAAGCATCTTCCTCTGTTTCCTGCAGGCCGCGGCCGGGAAAGACCCCATTGAATGTAGAGCGGCTTGCTTTGCGCATAAGCTCAATATCCGGTATAGAGCAGACTCCTGTATTAAGTGAAGGGGCGATTACCAAGGCAGTGGCGGAGTTACATCGGCAAGGTGAGCATGATGTAGCAGCCACCTTGGAATATTTAGGCCGATGCAACCAGATACATGCGCCTCCAAAAGAGTTTGTTGCGCAGCACGGGGATTTAGAGAAGATTTTCTCTGATGCCTACGGATTCGTTTATATTAAGAATATAGCTGGTATTGATAGGCCGATTTCCCTGCAGGATATACGTATCTTTATTGCTCCGGATATTTCCGCTGTCGAGCACATCGAAAACTTGCCCACCGTTGTTTATGAAGCCACAAAGACCCACTATCTCTTAGTCTTGCTTACGCAAGGAGCCAATCTCCAAGAGGCAGAGGCCAAGGCGCAGATTAAAGCTGAGGAAGCCGAAGATAAAAGCAGAGACCTGCCGGCGCATCTTCTACAATGCCAGCCTCATGACCGTGCTCCTGATACCCGAACTGCCATTGTGAAAGAATTAAAGGAAAAGGTAGTAGTGGAATTTCCACAAGGTTTGCCCAGCGGTCTAAATAGGATAATTGCTGAAGCCATTTCTCGCGCCTTTACCCGCGCATTTACGCTGACAAAACAGAGAGAGCCGTTGAAGTTTTCCCGCTGGTTAGGCGGAGATGCAAAAGGAAAACAGTTGACAGTAGAATTCAGGGGGGATATTCCTGCGCCGGCAATCATAGAGAAAGACAAGATTATTCTGCATTGGCGTATAGTCCTTATCCCGGATAATTTTAAGGATGATATCTGCTATATCAACCATCTCGTCAACGGCATTATGTTTGTTTTAGGGATAAAAACCTGGGGGCTGGTTAATTCCGGAAATATGCAGCGTATTTCTTACCGGACAGTAGTCACTCGACTGGATAACAATATCTCCACAGTTAATTCTCTGCTTTTCTTATTTTCCAGACATGTCAATAACGGTCTTACTGCAGTTGCAGCTTTGGAGAATGTCTTAAGAGAGATTTCAGAGCGGGCGCAAAGAGAGATAGGCGAACCTGTAGAGGCTATTGCTTATAAGGCAGCAACAATAATCAAGGTAAGAAGATATATAGGCTCAATCATTGCCTCTGCCTGCGAGCTTTATTCGCTTTTTGGAAGAAGAACAGTACCTATGTTTAGCAAAGACCGGTCAATATCTCCTTTTATGGATTATCTTGAAGAAAACCTGCTCACTTTGAGTCCGATTAAGGCAGAATTCTTTCGCAAGCTTATTGGACTTGCCTATTTAAAGGAAATCCCCCCTGATTTTGACGTTATCATTGCCAGGGGTTTGCGCGCGGACGAGTTTGCTGCAGATATTTACCTGCATACCGTCAGCCGCAAAAGGAAACAGGCGTATTTCGACCTCGCTGACTTAGAAATTTTAGCGGTGCTTTATGAGGTATTGAATGATACTCTAGACGCGCAGCGGATATTATTAACTTTTGTCACAGAAGGCATCCTGCATCGGGTAAAACATGTAACCAAGGAAACCGGACTTGAGGACTCTGTGGCTATGGATGAAAATCTGATTAAGAAAGAAGCGCACTCTCTTCATGCTGAAGCGCTTCTTCATATTGTGGATATGTTGCGTAAGACCGGATTGCATTTGACCTATAAGGTAAAGGGAGATATTGTTAAATATTTAAGAGAGACAGCGCGCGAAACCATACACACCACCTATCTTTCGGCATTTAGCTCAGATACCCATATGCACATTGCCGAATGCTATTATATAAAGGCAGAGAAAGTAATTCGCGAATATAACAGACTCTTGGCCGATATTTACTGCGATTTAGGAAGAGACCACTTGGGATATGTTTTAGCTTATGGACAGGAAGCTGATAAAAAGAAAGCCAGAGAATTCCTTGCCGAGAAACTCCCGGATATTGAGTTTCCGGATAATGGAGAAGCCCAACTTGTATTACAAGCCCGCTACAGAAAAGGAGAGCTTTCGCCGGAATCTTGTGTTATCAGTAAAGACCCTGATGATTTTGAGGAGCTACCTCCTTTACCTGCGCTTCCGGTACAAGAAGAGGAGACAGTAACTTTTGAAGTGGATGTGGACAGAGTTCCGGAGCAATACAGGCAGAATATATTCACAAGGGAAGGTCAAACTTTAATTAACCTTACCCGCAAAGAGTTATACCAGATTTGTCAGGAATTAAAATTAATGCAGCGCTATGCATTTGGCCGGCCTAACAGTGGGCTGGGTACGCGCTGGGCAGTTCCCGGGTATGAGGATAAGGCAAAAGGCACAGGTATCATACCTATTTTCGGAGGCAGGAGCTTTACTGAGATTGGGGCTGCGCATCTGTTATGGGCGCGCCGACACTACGGCGCAGATATTCCTCTGGTGCAGCTTTTAAGTTTCTTTACTGAGGCAGATATTATAACAGAGTATGAAAGCCACGATTATTTCGGTTTGGGTTGTAATAACTGCATTTTTTACTTCAATGATAGCCACCGCCGGATGCGCGAGCATGATGGAAATTTTATCCACACTGGCAATCGCAAGCAAGACTTTATTCCGCAGGGCCACTTTGACACTATCCGTTCCCTACTTTTAAGCGATACACTTTACAATCTGGTAATTTCCGGAAAGGAAATCTTAGCCGTTTCTAATATAGATAACTTGGTGGCTACTGTAGAGCCGGTATTGGTAGCCATGCTTTATCTCTCTGGAAAGCCGGTGCTTTGCGAGGTAAACAGAAAACAACCTAATGAACCAGTAGGAGGTTCACTAGTCTTCTGGAAGGAAGATAAAGTTCCTCCCGGACAGCCTCGGTTGCAATTAAGGGAAGGCCCGGAATTCGGCAACCCGAAAGATCCCAATAATCCCTTTATGAAGTTACGCAACCAAGACCAGCAGGAATACAACCGTAAGTTCGGCTACAATAACACTGCCAACTATCATTTTTACCTGCCTTTAATTCCAAATATGTTTGGTATCGAATGGGACGAACTGAAAGAGTTGCATCTACGTTATCAACAGGTCAGGAGTACTCCGCATGATACCAAGGCAAAAGCAGACTTAAGAGTAAAAATTGCAGATTTAGACAGGAGGATTATCGGTGATATGGGTATTTTCGCTGAGCGGGACAGAAAACTGCCTGTTGTCCAGTTTGTGCGCTTATTAGGCCAGATTACCCAGTTTTTCCCGCAGACACTGTTTGTGGAGGTTCCTGCAGGAGACAGAGGTGTATTTTCCCGTTTTGACCCGCATAAAGAAAATATTGTCAATATTAATGCTGATATAAACCGGCTGCTTGCTAAACGCCAGCAAGCTGGGGAATTGACTGAACAAGCGGTAGAGCAGATAGATAGCAACCTGCAGATGCTCTACTGTAAGAAGGAGGCACTTGAAGACAATTTTAGGCGCACCGAAGAAAAACTTAAGGGTATGGTCGAATTTTATTTGCCGCCGCGTTCAAGTATTTGTGGCGGTAGTTCGCCTGTAACGTCTTTACCGGATAAAAATAAATCGTCTTTATTAGAGGCGCGGCAGGAAGCGTCTTCTCGGGTGACCTCTCCGTGGCTGGTGGGGCCCGATTTCCCTGCCGCGCCTACCGTCTCTTTAGGAATGAGATTAAAGATGCGCATCTTCTTTGAAGTTTCTTTCTGGGCAGGAATAGCCAGTTTGATTTTAGGCATTCCGCTTTTCTTCAAGATACTCTTTCTTTCATTAGCAGGTTTCTGCGCTTTTATTTTAGCTCCGTTCATAGAAGAGTTTAGTATTTATAAATCTGCCCCCAATACAGCTGAGCGCAATAAGGCGGTAGAGGAATGGCTAGATCGGCATCCCCTTAGAGATAGAGATGCACTTGTGAGTTTGCGTGGTTTCATTGAAAAACACGCTCCCAGCAATAAATTTTTAGCTATATTGATTCACGCCGGTAATAATCTTGTCTTTTTGACCGTGCGTATGTTATATGTTTTTAGTTTGGGGATATTATATCTTCATAGTGAGACTTTGAAAAAGTGCAATTCAATATATTTATTTAATATAGCTTTGGCAACGGCGCAGGCCGACGTTCTTCACAGGATATTGGCAACGTCAAATGGGTCATCGCTGAGGGCGATAGGGGCGGTGGTAAGAAATAAATTTTCCCAACATGTCTATCCGGCCACAGGGGGTATGGGCAGAAACTTTACCACCAGAAGAAAACGCCAAAAACCACAAATACAACCTGCAAGAATGCCATCTAGCATACCTACGCCAAAGAGAGAACTTAAACCGCAACTGCAACCAAAGCTGTCAAAGCCTCAAAGAGAACCTTTTACGCTTCAGGCTTTACTTTTATATGGCGCAGGCATTCTTATTTCAGTGTTTTTAAAGGTAAATGATATCTTCTTCTCAGTAATCCGCTATCTACAAGATAAAAGGAAAAAGTCTGCAGAGGCAGGACAAAGATTTGCCGTAGGGCAGTTTTCTTTGTCTGTTGCTTCTACTGAGGACGAATTTGCGCGGATTACCGCTTCTTTAGTAGCGGCGAAAATCAATGAGTTACAAAAAACCCTAACAAGAGACGTAGTCATAGTCTTTGCTTCCGGCAACACAATGGTCGGATTTTTGACGCGTCTCAGCGAACAGCCCAATATCAATTGGAAAAGAATTCAGGTTTTTCATTTGGATGAATACAGTGGTTTATCTCCTGACAACCCTTGCTCTTTTGCCTATTTCTTGCAGAAATATCTTTTTTCCAAAGTCTCTCTGCACAAAAAAAATATACATTTTATTAATGGCGCTCGTCCTAATCTGGATGTTTATCCTAGAGAACTAATGCAATACGGCGGGCCAGATATAGTAATCTTAGGCATAGGCATAAATAGGCATATTGCTTTTAATGAGCCATATACAAACTTTGAAAGCGGAATGCGGAAAGTAAGATTAAGTAAAGCAACGATTTTGACGAATAAAAAGGGATATCCGTCCATAGAAAATAATCCATACGCTTTTACTCTTGGCCTGCGAGATATTATGCGCGGGAAGACCATTTTCTTATTTGCAAAAGGTAAGGATAAAGCGGAGATTATCGCAGAGGCGTTGCGTGGTCCTGTTACCACAAAAGTGCCAGCTTCTGTATTACAAAGACATCCTGATTTAAGGATAGTAATAGATGAAAAAGCTGGAGAAAGATTATTTGTTAAAATTGGGCGAATTCAATCATTCATTTCTCTAGCGGAGAGGATATATAACTTATTCAAGGGATTATTCGGGAAATTGACTGTTTATATTTGTATTGCATGGTTTGCGTTAATTTCAAACACGGCAGTTAGCACAGTGGATATCCGGGATATTCAGGAAAAGGCATTTTTCCAACCAGCGCCAGTTGTTATACCCAATATCCAAAGCGAAGAGTATCTTGCTGCTGAAATGATGCGACTTCGTTTATGGGAACAGGCTGCGGATACTTTCTGGAGAATAGTCGCTGTTGAACCAGATGTAGAAAAGCACTTTCATGGCCTCGGCCTAACTTCATTATGCTGCAGGAGGTTTGAAGATGCTGCTTTGGCTTATCGACGTGTACTGCACTTTTCAAGAAAAGAGCCGGATTTCCGGATTTTTCATAATTTAGGTATTGCTTATCTTGGTTGCCGAAGGGGCCCGGAGGCGTTTATCGCTTTCTTGGAGAGCACAAGAAGAGGGTCTACGAACTTATTTGATTGGGTGATGTGCGGAGAGTTTTTTCTTCGGTTAAACGAAATTGATAAGGCCAAGTATTGTTTTGCCAAAGCCGTTCAGATTGACCCGCGCCTGCTTAAGTCTATGAAGCCTTCATACCGCGAAATGGTCAGAGAAGAGTTTATGCTTATGCGCCTCAAAAAGGCCGCCATATGGTTGGTTTATATCATGTTGTTAGGCTCGGCAGTATTAGTTGGCGTAATAATCTTCAATTTCCTTAAATGGAGGAATTATTGTTCTTCTCTTCAAAAAGATGATTGCGAAAGTCTCCTTGCTCAATTACAAGGTAAGGAAAATGGATTTCAGCCCAACTGTTTAGCGATAGAATACCCAGAAGTTATTACAGACAACGCCCCTTCTTTATTTTCAGGTAGTAAAGTATATACATATCCTGATGGCAGAAAACTGCGCCTGTTAAGTATCGCGGCGCTTAAGGAAAGATTAGGGGCTAAAGCTAAGGAGATTAAGATACAGAAAGTAGTAGAAAATATTAAAATTGATG
>JAMWCI010000124.1 GCA_023818655.1 Candidatus Omnitrophota bacterium | reverse complement strand
CCATGGCATTACTGGCCAAAACCCCGGCTTTCAAAAAAGTCTCCAATTGGGGGAAAGAAAGGGGATCGGCAATTTTCTTTTTTTGGGTAAAAAAAACTCCTTTTGGTATCTCTCTGCTCCTCTAATAGACTGATAACCGGATATTTTGTCTGGGGCCTAAATTCCGTAGAATTTGCCTCTTTCAAGCCGCAGACATTCCTGGCAAACTCAATCACTGCGCACTGCATGCCAAGACACAGGCCCAGAAATGGAATCTTATTTTCACTGGCATAGCGGATTGCCTTAATCTTGCCTTCAATACCGCGGTAACCAAAGCCGCCGGGCACAAGTATGCCGCTTACGCCATGTAAGAGCTTAGCTACGCCCTGCTTCTCGATATCCTCAGAATCAACCTTCTTCACCTCAACCCTTGCGTCATTAGCAATACCTGCATGCGCTAATGCTTCATAGATGGATTTATAAGAGTCCTGCAGGCTGATATACTTTCCCACCAGGGCAATGCTCACCTTATGCTGGGGATTAAGTGCCTTTTCGACTACGTCTTTTTCCCAGGCCTTCAGTTGCGAATAACGGGCAATCAGCTTGAAGTGGCTTAAGATTATCTCATCCAGGACCTGCTCCTTGAATATAATGGGAATTTGATAGATTGAAGCAACGTCCTTTGCCTCAATAACCGCTTCTTTCTGTACGTTACAAAAAAGGGAAATCTTTTCCTTTATCTCGCCGGACAAGGCCTTTTCTGTGCGGCAGATTAACACATCCGGCTGTATCCCTATCTCTCTCAGGGTCCCTACGCTGTGCTGGGTAGGCTTGGTTTTTATCTCTTCAGCGCTCTTAATAAAAGGAACCAGCGTTACATGGACGTACAGGACATTTTCTCTACCCATCTCAAGCCCGAATTGCCTGGCTGCTTCTAAAAATGGCAAGCTCTCGATATCTCCGACTGTCCCGCCTATCTCGGAAATCACGATATCCGCTGCGGATGCATCGGCAACCTTTTTGATCCTTTCCTTTATTTCGGCAGTGATATGTGGAATTACCTGGATGGTCTTACCTAAATAATCGCCGCGCCTTTCCTTTGAAATCACGGCATGGTAAACCTGACCGGTGGTAACATTGTTAAGCTTAGTGGTTCTGGCGTGAGTAAAGCGTTCGTAATGACCCAGATCCAGGTCTGTCTCAGCTCCGTCATCGGTGACATAGACCTCGCCGTGCTGGTAGGGGTTCATCGTCCCCGGGTCAACATTGATATAGGGATCAAACTTCATAAGGCTTACCTTTAAACCCCGCGCTTCAAGGATTTTTCCGATTGAAGCAGAGGTAATACCTTTGCCTAAGCTGGAAACCACTCCTCCAGTAACAAAAATGAATTTTGCCATATTACATTAGCATCCTATCCCGCACCTTTTACATTCTTAAGCAGACAGATAAAAGGTACGGGATTATTTCGGGCATACAACTTATGTCGCCAAAAATTAAATTACTGCTCCATAAGTTGTGGTCTCAATAAAAAAAGGCGTCTTCAGCCGATAATCCGGCATTTAAACGCCGTTGTTTAACCCGTAGTTCAACCTCGAACTATCTTTTAGTTTATCACGTTTCTTTGATAAATCAAACATTTTAAATTATCGGTAACCTGCTCCTGCCTATCAGGTATCTGTCAATATAATGGGCAACGCTCCTTCCATCGGCAATTGCCCAGGCAACCTGAGACTGGCCCCTACGCATATCTCCGCAGGAGAATACTGCGTTAAGCGAAGTCATAAAATCCTTACCCGTCCTGACATTGCCCCGCTCATCCAGTTCTATCTTCAGCTCTTCAATCAATCCTCTGTGAACAGGGTGCAAAAAACCTAATGCCAGGATTACCAGATCTGCCTCTATCTGGAATTCGGTACCAGGTATCTCCTGCATCCTCATACAACCTGCGGAGTCCTTTTTAAACTCCACCCTTACGCAAGAAAGTTTTTTTACACGGCCATTTTCACCGAGAAAGCCCTTAGTCAAGACTGACCATTCGCGTATGCCGCCTTCCTCATGACTGGTTGAGGTCTTTAAAATCATCGGGTAGGTAGGCCAAGGGAAATCCGGGGTACGGCAATCAGCAGGCTTAGGCAAAATCTCTATCTGTACAACACAAGCAGCTCCTTGCCGATGTGCAACCCCTACACAATCCGCACCCGTATCCCCTCCTCCAATAACTACCACTTTTTTTCCTTTAGCATCAATGAGCGCTTCCTGCGGGAACACTTTTCCTGCAACCCGCTCATTTGTCTGAATCAGGTAATCCATGGCAAAGTGAATCCCGGATAAACTACGTCCTTCTATTGCTAGATCCCGCGGTTCTCTACTGCCGCAGGCAAGACAAACAATATCAAACTCGTTCTTTAATTTTGAAACTGGCAAGTCAATCCCTACATGCGTTGATTCCCTAAACTCAATTCCTTCTTTTTCTAAAATCGAAAATCGCCTGTCTAAAACCCACTTTTCCAACTTAAAGTCCGGAATGCCATAACGTAAAATACCGCCGATTCTCTCGTCTTTTTCAAAGACCGTTACCTTATGGCCTACCTTATTGAGCTGGTCAGCTGCTGCCAATCCAGCCGGGCCTGAGCCGACTACTGCAATTTTCTTTCCCGTACGCTTCTTTGGTGGATTAGGTTTAACCAGCCCTTGCTCAAATGCCTGTTCGATAATCGCCAGTTCATTCTCTCTAATTGTCACGGGACTATCGTTTATCCCCAAGACACAGGCATATTCGCAGGGCGCCGGGCAGACCCTTGCGGTAACTTCGGGAAAATTATTCATTGCCTGAAGCAGACGGAACGCATCAGCCCAGCGGCCCTTAAACAAGAGGTCATTCCACTCCGGTATATAATTGCCGATTGGGCAGCCCCAATGGCAGAAAGGTGTACCACAGTCCATGCAGCGCGATGCCTGCTCCTGGGAATGCCGGCTATCCGCAAGCATCATAACGGCGCAGAAATCCTTTATCCGCTCGCATACCGGACGGTTCTGCATAGTTTTCCTTTCTACCTTCAGGAACCCCTTAATATCGCCCATCGCATCTCCCTCGTCATCAAGTCACACGTCTCAAGCCACTTGTCACATGTTGTGTTGCGTACGTAGTACATAGTACATCGTACGTAGCTTTAGAAGTAAAAAGTCAAAGCTCAAAAGTCAAAACTAAAACTCAAAAATTAAAGCTTTCAACTTAAATTTT
>JAMWCI010000039.1 GCA_023818655.1 Candidatus Omnitrophota bacterium | reverse complement strand
AATACCTTTTGTATATATGGATAAACCCATCGGTAAACGATAAAAAGCGGTATTATCGCCAAAGAAAAAGTAAGCAGCCACATAGCGGTTTTATGTATGGCCGTCTCTATATCAAATGTCCGGTATTTGACAATAGAATAAGCGACAATAAGGATATAAATTAACATAGGAATATAACCGAATGGATAAAGCGAATAACGGAAAAACTTAGGTATAAAATCAAAGGAGGCGGCAAAGGCAATCAAGGTAGCTATGGTAATCATCTTCATCTGCCTTTTCTTTGCGGCAACTATTTCTCTTTTGCAAGAAAGGCAAAGCATCCTAAAACCTATCGCAAACTGAAAGGCAAAAAATATCAGAAATATCACTGCCTGAGGTTGATAGACAGGATAAAAACCCCAGAAATACCTGTTAGCGACATCTGGCAATATAAACTTATCCGTGGTTATTGCCATAAGATAAAACAGATTAGAGAGGACATAATTTAACCGCACCATCGTTTTCTTTTGTTCGTATTCCTGCGACCAGGCAACCGCAAACAAATATACGCTGGGCATTATGTTAACCACTCCCAAAAAGGTAAAATAACGGTACCAGAAGATGGCTATTGCCTGCGTGCGGCTGGAATAGACGATAGAAATCATAAAAAGCCAGAAGGCGACGCTAAAACACTGCAGAAAAAAAGCGGTATTTATCATGGACCTTCTATTCTGGATGAAAACAAAAAATCCGGAAAAAATGACAATTACGCTTGCGGAAAATACCGCAATGGCGTAGGGGTTGAAATAGTAATTAGAAATCTCAAAAATTCCTGCGGGTATCACTTGCGTAGATCCTTTTTTTGTTCAAAAAAAGTCATTTAACTATGCGAGCAACGGCTTCCTTTACGCACTCTATGGTATCACTGTCTATTCGCTTATCGCCCCAGTAGAAATCTGCCAAGGTAAAACCGTGTTTTTCACCAAGCGATTTTATCTCTTGTATTTTTTCCGGGGTAATATTGCCCCTTCCAAAACTAAAGTTCTCATAACGTTTATCAAGAGCAAGGATTATTGATTCAGAGAAACAGCCGTAAAGCGTATCCGGGGCAGGTAATCCTACGTCAATAGGAAAAGAAAGAGAAGTGGGTGGTTTGCTCAAACCACCGGAGAAGATAAAGATATCTTTCCTTTCTGTAGGCGCGTAAGAGATATTTTTGGGATAACCTACATCACAGATTATGGCTCCGGGCTTAAACCAATCCACTTTCAATATTGAGGAGGTGGCGCTGGCAGCAGAAATGACAATATCCGCTGCTCTAACCGCAGCCTCATTATCAGTGGTGACAAAAACTTTTGCCTTTCTGTGACGGGAAAGCTCTTTGTGCATAAGCTGCAGGTTGCTTTTTGTCCTTCCGGTTAGAGTAAGTTGCCTTACTTTGTCTACCAAAACCCTAGAGCAGGCGCTTCCGATATCTCCTGTGCCGCCTACAATAGTCAGTGCTAAATTAGATATATCCCGCCCGAGGAGTTGAACGGCTTTTAGCACGCCTTCAATAGCCATAGCGGCAGTAAAACTGTTTCCTGTAGTTACTGCCACATCCACCTGTTCGGAAATCTCATGCCCGACTTTCTCGGCAACAATAGAAGTAAATCCGCCTAAAGTGACTATCCCCACGCCTTTTTTTTCCGCCAGCTTACAGGCCTTGACTACCTTGGAGAATACCAACCACACGTCTTTTTCTATCATATCCGGGATAAAAGTAGCGATAATAAAGAAACCATTTACTAATTCTCCTGTTTTGGATTTGAAATCCTTTATGTCATAAAGCTTAAAAGACGGTGTCAGATGAAAAAGCTGGCTTAAGAATTCACGCGAGGGAAGTTTTACCTCCGGATTCAATATATGAAAACACTTTTCTAGATGATAAAAGTTATAAAGATGACCAATAATGCCGAAACCGGCGATTTTATCAGTATCCCCTTTCCTGTAACTTATATACCTCAGGGATATTAACCTTTTTTCTATAGCCGAAAGAATCGCCTCAAAATTTAAAACAATGAGTTTTCTGATATAACTATCAGCGAACTCTCTTATTGCCGGCACGCCAACTTTTAAATGTACGGTTACTAAAACCTCTGTGCCTTCAGGATGAGTATTAAAAAGCCATTCTCCGCTGAATGCCTCTAAATCGCCTTCTTTTTCGCAAAATGAAATCTTGTTTTTGGCTATCTCCAGTGTATCCTCTTCTATCCAGCTTATCGGAACTTTATCTACCTGTATGCGCCATTTAGTGACCATCTTATGGCCGCTCTTGCTTAAAACAGTGGCTTCTTTGACAGAAGGGATATAGGAAGGAAATTCCCATACCTTGGTAAGCAGACGTATAACGCGCCATTTTTCAGCAGGGATTACCCGCGAGACCTTTATCTCTATTATATCTTTATCCACAGGATTATTATCCAGCATTCAGCATCTCCTTGATAATATTGCGGACTCTAAGCATACCTTCCTGCAAATATATATCTTCAATTACATCGTCTATTTCTTTAAGCATATAAACCGGTTTTGCTATTTTTACTTTCAAGGGGGTAAATCTGGGGAACTTTGCGCCTAAAGGGAAAGCCTCAAATGTGCCGAGTATCGCGCAGGGCACAATAGGTCTGCCAGTCTTTATCGCCAGCAGGGCCGCGCCTCTCCTAAATTCCATGAGTTTTCCGTCGGGGCTTATACCGCCCTCAGGAAACAAACCTACATTTTTATTTTTCATCAGAAGCTCTGCCGCTTTTTGCGAAGCACTACCGCAGGGTAAAGCGCCGTTAATATTCAGAAACCACCTTAACCACCATATCTTATAAAGAAGGCGCATTGCAATGACATTTATTTTCTTGGGGATAGCAACCATAACTACCAACGCATCAAGATAACTCCGATGATTAGCCACAATTATGAAATTGGTCTTTTTAGGCAAATTCTCAAGCCCCTCAACCTTCAGACGGAAGAATATCTTGAATATAGGAGTAAACAAAATCTTAAAAAACCAATACCACATTTTTAGATCAAAGGCGCCTCTGGGACCCAAACTTCAAATCCATGTTGCACTGCAATATTAGCTATCTCCTCCGGAATATCGGGATTTATAGCGCTGCCAAAATGATGCGCAAAAGGTATTTTGGCAAAAGCAAAAAGCATTGTTTCCGCCAAAGATGTCCAGATAACCCCCGGCGGAAAAGGAGTTTTTATTTTGATATTCCCCGGATAAGGCAACTTTACCAAGCCGCCTCGGATATAAAATATATCCTCGCGACGTATTTTCTCATATGCCCCGCTATAAGAATAAACCTCGCAGAGAACTGCTTGCGATTTTATCTTGTTTATAATTTCGGATTCGCCAGTCTGCCCGGGATGCAAAATAACCACTATATCCGCCTCGCTTATGGATTCTGTTATTTCGGCAGTGTATTCTGACAACTTTTCTTTGCAGAGCCTGCCCAGCACAGTATCGCTATCACTGATATAAAGAGTTAAATTTTTAATATCCCTGCCTTTTGTTTTTATATAACGGTAAATCGCTTCCACTACTGACCAGGCAGTAAAGGCATTGCCGTCAGTAATGGGTGTTTTTATTTTGCTATTTATTTTTTGGTAGATTCTATCAGCCAGAGAAGAAACGCGTCCATCTATCCCTATTACCGATACCCTTTGATTTTGACAATAAACGAGCGCCTCCATTAATTTATCTTCTAAAAATAAATTATCTATCTCTAATAACGGACAAAGCGCAATGAAACCGGAGATTTCTTTACCCAGAATTGATTTTATACCTTTAATATACACTGTTTTAATTAATCTATTCTTCCTTAATAGCACCTTTATGGCAAATGACGGCAGATATCTTGCGCTGGGCCAGATGATTTTAATCTTCTCTATCGAATCAGGACTGGCAATATAAGCAAAAGTATTCATCTGTGTGTCTTTGACTTTATTGCGCTTTTTCAAAAAGCGACTTCCGTGCTTCTCTTTCCCGGATGTTGTAACTGGATTTTTCCTTAATCCATCTCTCAATGTACTTCTTGTGAAACCGCCAGTCAGTGCCAATCTTAAATGCGGGAATTTTACCTTCCCGCGCGTACTTGTGCACTGTGAGAGGATGAATTTTAAGATACTCAGCAACTTCTTTAGTAGTTAAAATCTCTTTCATATCTCACCTCATTTAAGCATATTTACGATAATCATATATATACTAAGTAAACTTAGTCTTGTCAAGTATTAATTACGAATAAAATAATTGGGGTCAGATTTATTTTTTATTGTTTTTATTGATAATTGTAATTGGGGTCAGATTTATGTAATTGGGGTCAGATTTATTTTTTATTGTTTTTATTGTGTTGCGTTGGTTAGATTTTTGGTTATTCAGCGTCTATATTATAAGGAGGATGTAATTATTTATTGCTAGAAAACCGCGTTTATTTGTAGCAAATATACCTTACCATATCGTTCAACGAGGTAACAATCGAAACCCTATATTTTTCTCTAAACGTGACTATTCTTGTTTTCTAGAAATATTTCAAGAAGCAAAGATTAAACATCCTTGTTTTATCTATAGCTACTGTCTTATGCCCAATCATTTCCATTTATTAGTTGAACCTAAAGAAAAAGATAATATTAGTTGGCTAATGAAACTCTTAGGCGGCAAGTATGTGCGTTATTTTAATAACGCTTATAAACGCACAGGGACACTTTGGGAGGGCCGTTTCAAAAGTTCTCTTATTGATAAAGAATTATATTTCTTGGCCTGCTTACATTACATCGAAATGAATCCTGTTAGGAAGGGTATAGTTAATTCACCTGAATTTTACCCCTGGAGCAGCTATCGTGTCAGGGCGTTTGGAGAAAAAAATTCTATAATAGACCTAGACCTTTGGTACAATGCTTTGGGGAACAATGAAACAGAACGACAAATGAAATATCGCAACTTCTTTCAACACTTTCGACCTGAAATACCTTACACTCTAATAAGAAATATGACAAAAAGAAATGGTATAGTAGGAGGTAATGACTTTAGAGAATCAATAGAAAAGCTCACTCACAGAGAGATTATTTTTAGACTGCCAGGAAGGCCAAGGATAAAAATAGTAAAAAATAAATCTGACCCCGTTTCTTAGTCTTCTTCTATTACCCCTAATATCTCACCAATACGAACAGTGTCTCCTTCATGCAGGATAATCTGAGTAAGTATGCCCGAGCAAGGGGCTGGAATATTAAAGGCGGCCTTGTCTGTCGTAATCTCAACCAAGTCATCTTTCAGATTAACTCTATCCCCTTCTTTAACGAACCAGTAGGAAACTGTCGCCTTTTCTATCCCTTCACCCAATTCCGGTAAAATAATGTTTCGCATATACCTCTCCTTTACGCTTAATTATAATTATTGCCCAACAGTCATCCTTATACTCCCTGACAGGGATACGTAATAAGGAGCTCTCTGTTCGTATTGCCAGAGAAGACCTGGCCTTGTTATCCCTTGAGATATCAACTCGCCTATTTTTCTGACCACTATCCTTTTAATCTCATCTATTTTTAAATTCAGGCCTAGGATATTTTCCAGACAGGTCATTTCTATATCCATTCCGCAGGGCTTTATCAACTGGAAGTTCCGCAAGTCATCTCTTTTTACATTGATGCTCATCCCATGAAAAGTAATCCAATTCTTTACTGCAATACCGATAGAGGCGAATTTACAAGCGCCAAACCATGCGCCGGTCATCCCAGTCTTCCTTTCTCCCCTTGCGCCAAATTCAACCAATAATTCCAAAGCTACTTCTTCAAGCGACCTTAAAAACCAGTGCAAGTCCTTCTTTAAAAAACGCAAATCAAATACTGGATAAACCGTAACCTGACCTGGACCATGATAGGTAATATCCCCTCCCCGTTCTATTACATAGACCCTTATCCCTTCCTCCCTGGCTTTCTTCTCCGTGGCTAAAATAGTGTTTACGTCTGTCTTTCTGCCGCAGGTAAATACCGGGTAGTGTTGACAAACAACCAAGTTGAAAGGAATAATGGCGTTTTCTGCTTGGACTACGAGGTCTCTCTGAAGTTTCCACACGTTTTCAAAATCTGTTATTCCCAGATTAAATACCCTTATCTCCATTACAAGACTTCTCCTATCGCCTCAGACAAGGTAGGATGGGCAAAGATAGTATTTTTAAGAGCAGTAATAGTCAAACCAGAAGAGATTGCTATGGTCAAGGTGCCTATAAGCTCAGTTGCGCTTGGTCCGATAATAAAAGCTCCAAGCAGTTGTCCTGTATTTTTATCCACAACTATTTTTATAAAACCCTCTGTTTCTTCCTTTATCCTGGCCATCACATTTCCCAGAAAATCAAAGCGATATATATTTGTCTCTTTGCCGTTTCTTATGGCGATCTCCTCGTTCATACCAACATAGGCAATCTCCGGGTCAGTAAAGATACAATTTGGAACAAGGTCGTTTTCTGCTTTTTTCGGTTTATCCGGATGAGCAATATTATAAGCGGCGGATATTCCCTGATAACGGGCAAAATGAGCCAGCATTATCGCACTAGCACAATCTCCGGCAGCATAAATATTCGGTATATTCGTCTTTAAATATTCATCAACTATAATCCTGCCTTTTTCTGTCTTTACACCCAACTCTTCCAGTCCCAAGCCAGAGGTATTTGGAGTCCTGCCCACGCAAACTAGCGTCTTGTCATAATCAAAATGATTAAAACCAGAGGCATCAGTGTTTGTATTTATAGATATACCTTTTTTTTTGAATACCGCTTCTATCTTCTTAGCTAACTCTTTATCTAACCCCGGCAGCAATTGCGGCATCTTTTCTAATATGGTCACCTTTGTCCCAAAAGCTGCAAACAAGGCGGCGAACTCGCAACCGATAACCCCTCCTCCTATAATTAAAAGCGATGCGGGTATTTCGTTTAAACTCAATATATCATCGCTAGAAACTATTCTCTTTCCGTCAAATTCAAAGGAAGGCAAAGGAAAAGGACGCGAGCCGCTAGCGATAAGTATATTCTTTGTTTTTAGGATTTTGCCATTTATCTCTATTGTTTCAGAAGAACGAATTCTGGCTTCTGAATTTATGAAATCCACTCCTTTAGCCAGAAATTGCATCCCCTGACGCAGTTGCATAATTATTTTTTCTTTGCGCGTCTGGATTCTCAAGAAATTTAAACGGCCGGTATCTGTTTCTACGCCAAAAGCGTCTGATTTTTTAATTAAGGAATATATCTTTGCGGATTGGATAAGTGTTTTGGTAGGAATGCAACCTATATTAAGGCAGGTTCCGCCTAAAAGAGTTTTTTCAATCAGGCAAGTCTTTAAACCAAGCTCTCTGGCTTTTAATGCGGCATTAAAACCTGCCCAACCTGAGCCGATTACGCAAAGGTCGTAATCCATTAAAATAAGGACTTAAGTAATTTTATATTTTGACTAACGGATTGAGCTGATTTCTGGAGACTTTCTTTTTCCTGAGTATTGAGTTCTAATTCTATAATTTTCTCTATACCGTTTCTTCCTATACGACAAGGCACTCCTATGCAGATATCCTTTAGACCGTACTCTCCTGAAAGGTATGCGCATACACCGATAACGCGTTTCTCGTCTTTGGCTATCGCCTTAACTAAATTGGCCGCTGCGGCAGAAGGTGCAAAATACGCGCTTGTGCTGCCTAATGCCGCAACTATCTCAGCCCCCCGATTTATTGTTTTACGGATAAGTGATTCTATTTTTTTGTCATCCATAAATTCTTCTAACTCTACGCCCTTTATTTTGGTTAGGCGCGCCAAAGGCAACATCCCTTCGCCGTGAGACCCGATGACATAAGGCTCTATATCGTTAACAGGTATATTTAACTCTTTGCTGATTAGATTGGCAAAACGGGCTGCATCAAGACTTATCCCCATCCCTATAACCCTTTGTGTGGCAAAACCGGTTGATTTTAAAACAAAATATGTCATAAGGTCAAGCGGATTAGTCACCACTACAATTATAGCTTCAGAAGAAAGCTTCTTTATCTCCGCAGAAATACCTTTAAGGATTTGCGCATTTTTAGCCAGCAACTCTTCTCTGGTCATACCGGGTTTGCGCGCAAACCCGGCAGTAATTAATATGATATCGGAATCTCTAATCTGGTTTATATCCTCGCTTCCCCTAAGATGATAATTCATCTTAAGAAGCGCCTGAGTATCCTCTATATCCATGGCTTTGCCATAGGCAATGCCCTTTGCAATATCAATAAGGGTGATATTATCAAAGCCAATTTCGGCAAGACGCATCGCCGAGAGAGCGCCTACATTGCCTGCACCGATTATACTTATCTTCATTTTTTGATTCTTGAGATGATGGCGTTAGCCATCTCCTGAGTTCCTGCTGCCGTATGGTCATCTGGAGCAGGTTTTAAGTCGTAAGTGACGTCTTTACCTTCCGCTATAACCTCTTTTACCGCTGTCTCTAACTTATCCGCGGCTTTTCCCTCCTGGATGTATCTTAACATCAGCGCCCCGGAAAGAATCATCGCGGTTGGATTAACCTTATTCATACCTTTATATTTTGGAGCAGAACCATGCACTGCCTCAAACACTGCAATCCCATCGCCAAAATTTGCTCCCGGGGCTACACCCAAGCCACCGACAAGCCCTGCGCAGAGATCAGAAAGAATATCGCCGTAGAGGTTAGGCAAAAGCAGGATATCAAAATTATGCGGTTTTTGCACCAATTGCATCGCCATGTTATCCACCAACGCCTCTTCAAAAACAATCTTACCCGCATATCTTTTTGCGACTTCCCTGGCAACATTTAAAAACAAACCGTCGGTAAACTTCATAATATTTGCCTTAGTAACTACCGTTATCTTTCTACGTTTAAATCTCATCGCATACTCAAACGCGAAAACAGCTATTCTTTCAGAGGCAAACCTTGAAATTGGTTTTATGGAGACAGCGGAACCGAGACGAATTTTTTTCCCCGCCTCTCTCTCAATTTCCGCAATAACCTCTAAAGTAGCGGTTTTACCCTCTTCAAACTCAATACCGGCATAAAGGTCTTCGCTATTCTCTCGTACAACCACAAGGTCTATATCCTTGTAACTACTTTTTACCCCCGGGTAACTTTTTGCGGGCCGCAGGCAGGCGTATAAATCCAATGCCTGCCTTATAGCGACATTTACCGAGCGAAAACCGCTGCCTATGGGTGTAGTAATCGGTCCTTTAAGACAAACCTTGTTTCTTTTTATAGACTCCAGCGTCTCTTCCGGCAACAATTCTCCGGTCTTCTGCAAAGCCTCCTCGCCAGCAATGGCCTCTTCCCACTCAATTTTAACGCCGGTAGCCTCAATACAGCGCCTCGCTGCAAAGGTAACTTCCGGACCGATTCCATCTCCGGGTATAAGGGTAACCTTATGCGTCATCTTTAAAGTTTCAATTCTCCGTATTTTTTGTAATAATTGATAATTCCGCCGGCATCAAGCAATTCCTGCATAAACTTAGGAAACGGCTTTATAGTTAGATCGGTATTTTTGGAAAGATTCCTGATTATACCTCTATCTAAATCTATCTCAATCCGATCAAGTTCATTTATCTTGTCCGTATCCGTCTCTACCAGAAGCAGACCGATATTGAAAGCATTGCGATAAAAAATCCTGGCGAATGACTTGGCTAACACCGCTACAATACCGGACTCTCTTATCACCAACGGCGCCTGTTCGCGGGATGAGCCCATGCCAAAATTATTCCCCGCCGCTATTATAGAGTTTCCCGGTTTAATCTTAGCCGCAAATGTCGGGTCTATATCCTCCATAATATGTTTACTCAACTCCTTCATATCGGTAATAGAGAATTTGTATCTACCAGAAATGATGAAATCGGTGTTGATGTTATCGCCTAACTTTATTATCTGTCCGTTTATTCTCATAATTGTTTGAACTCTTCTATGTCTTTTACCTTGGACATAGCAGTATCCAAGGTAATCAGCCCTCTCTGCACAAGCTCCTTCAATGACTTGTCCATTGTCTTCATACCGTATTGAGAACCAGTCTGTATAAGAGTCGGGATTTGTTCAATCTCCTGTTCACGAATAAGATTCCTAATGCCGGGGGTAGCCACCATTATCTCTGTTGCCAATACCCGACCCTTTCCGGAAGAATGCGGTAACAATAGCTGAGAGACAACCGCCTGAAGAGAATCCGCCAGCTGAAGTCTAACCTGTTGCTGTTGGTAAGGCGGAAAGACATCAATAATTCTTTCTATAGTCTGAGGCGCGTCCGGTGTATGCAGAGTAGCCAAAACCAAATGACCGGTCTCGGCAGCGGTTAAGGCGGTAGAGATTGTTTCCAAATCACGCATCTCTCCTACAACAATAACATTGGGGTCTTGCCTTAACGCATGACGTAATGCCTCTGAAAAAGAGCGAGTATCTGCATAGACCTCTCTCTGTTTTATAATACTCTTTTTGTTAGTAAAGATAAACTCAATCGGGTCCTCTATGCTTATGATAAGGCATTCTCTTTCATTGTTAATCAGGTTGACCATTACCGCTAAAGTAGTAGTCTTACCCATACCAGTAGGACCGGTAACCAAAACAAGACCATTTGCCTTGCGTGCCAGTTCCGGTATAATCGGCGGCAACCCCAGTTCGTGTATTGAAGGGACTTCTAGCGGTACGCGCCTAAGCGCAGCTTCGGTTGACCCCCTTTGTATATGCAGATTCACGCGAAAACGGTCAAGGCTTGGCAATGCCAAAGAAAAATCCAGCTCCAACTCTCTCTCAAACTTCTCTTTCTGCAAATCGGTCAGCACCGTATAGATAAGTCTTTTTATATCACTCCTGTTTAAGGAAGGAAATCCTGTCCTGAATATCTTCCCATCTATACGCAAGATAGGTGGTTCATTTTCCGTAAGGTGCAAGTCAGAGGCTTTTTTTTCGATACAGAGCATAAGTAGGTCGCGCAATTCCATAATTTACCTCCTCTATTTTTGTGTTTTTGTTAAAGAAACTCCCGCGGATCGGTTATACATCCATTTAAGACAGAGGCAGCTACCGTAGCCGGCGATGCTAAGTAAATAAAGGCATTGGGATTGCCCATCCTGCCCTTAAAATTTCTGTTAGCTGTGGAGATTACTGTTTCTCCATCTGCGGGCACGCCATTATGCGTACCTACGCAGGGACCGCAGCCTGGCGCGACTATTACAGCGCCGGCCTGAACAAAAATATCTATATAGCCTTTTTTGACTGCCTCAAGATAAATCTGACGGGAACTGGGAGCGATAATAAATTTTACGCCAGAGGCAATCTTTTTTCCCTTCAATATGGACGCGGCGACTTTAAAATCGTCGAGACGCGCATTGGTGCACGTTCCCAAAAACGCCTCGTTGATTTTAACGTTTTGAAGCTCTGCAACGTCTTTTGTATTATCCACATTGTGCGGACAGGCGACTTGCGGGGCTAACTCCGATATATCAAATTCAATCACCCGTTCATATGAAGCATCTTTATCCGCATTGACCGGATTTATCTTTCTCGGATTCACTCGTCTTTCTTTAAGCCATTTGAAAGTTTTTTTATCTACAGGAACAAACCCGCATTTAGCCCCCATCTCTACAAGCATATTACAAATAGTGAAGCGGCCGTCCATATCCAGTTCCTCAATTACAGAACCGCAAAACTCCACGGACTTATAAGTTGCGCCATCAGCCCTCATTTTGCCTATTATATATAGAATTATGTCTTTTGCGTAGATGCCTTTCGGAATCCTGCCCTCCAGCCGTATTTTTATCGATTGGGGAACCTTAAACCAGTTTCTCCCAGTAGCCAAGGCTATTGCCAAATCCGTTGAGCCAACCCCTGTGGATAAAGCGCCTAATGCCCCGTAAGTGCAGGTATGGGAATCAGCTCCCAAAACCAAATCCCCCGGAAGGATTTGGCCTGATTCAGGTATAACCTGATGACATACCCCGCATCCTATATCAAATAAATCCGCTGAGTACTCAACGGAAAAATCGCGCATCTTCTTATGGACACGCGAAACACCCTCGTTAGGAGAAGGCGCGCTGTGGTCTATTACCATACAAAACCTAGTTTTAAGTTCTTTTAACCCTAACTCCTTTACCCGGTCAATGATAATAGACGATGTTCCGTCCTGTCCAAAGGTGTAATCAACCTTACAGATAGCAAAATCTCCGGCAACTAAATCTCTGCCGGCATGTCTGCTTAATATTTTTTCGGCTATTGTTTTTCCAGCCATTCCTCTATCCTGTCCATACCTTTTTGAAGCTGCTCTATGCCTGTGGCAAAGCTAATACGCACATAGTCATCACGACCAAACCCCTCTCCCGGTATAACGCTAACATATTTCTCTTCTAGGAGCCGCTCGGAAAAGACAGATGAGCTAAGTCCTGTCTTTGAAATATCGCAGAAGATATAGAAAGCGCCTTGTGGTTTATAAAAACTGATTTTTTTCATCCGGGAGAGTCTCTGGAGACAAAAATCTCTCCTTCTGGCAAATTCAGCGGATATTTTTTGGATAAAACCTCCTTGGGTAGTCAATGCCTCTACAGCTGCCTTTTGCGCTATAGAATTAGGATTAGAAGTAGAGTGGTCCTGAAGTCGGCTTACAGCTTCCGCTATATCTGGAGGAGCCCCTAAATAACCTATACGCCATCCCGTCATAGAGTAACTTTTAGAAAAACCGTTTATAGTAACGGTTAAATCATAGATATCTTTATTGAGACTGGCAATGGAAAAATGCTTAAGGCCGTCATAAATCAGTTTTTCGTATATCTCATCGCTGATAATAAAAACCTTTTTTTTAACGCATATCTCTGCGAGTCCTCTTAACTCTGTTTCGGAATAAACGCATCCTGTGGGATT
>JAMWCI010000123.1 GCA_023818655.1 Candidatus Omnitrophota bacterium | reverse complement strand
AGATGGCGGAACGGATTGTAGAAGGGATTGAGGCAGGAGGGGTAGAGGCTAAGTTAAAAGATGTTAAAGAAGTAGTGGTAGATGAACTTTTGGAATATGATGCCATTATTATCGGCTCGCCTACCTATTACGGCGCGATGAGCGCTGAGATAAAAAAGCTGTTGGATGATTCGGTAAAGTTGCACGGAAAACTGGATGGCAGGATTGGAGCTGCGTTTTCTTCCAGCGTCAATGTTGCTGGCGGAAATGAAACAACTATTCTGAACATACTGAATGCTATGCTTATACATGGCATGATTATTTACGGTGACCCGCAAGGCGACCATTACGGCCCGGTAGCGCTTGGCTCTATGGATAGCCGGGTAATAAAAGAATGCCTGCGTTTGGGCGAACGCATCGCTGGACTTACCAAAAAATTAAGGGGGTAGGTTATGTATATAGTTATATTGGTAACAGTTCCTTCTAAAGGCAAGGCCCGGCGGATTGCTGAGGACATACTAAAAAAAAGACTTGCGGCTTGCGTGAACATACTCAATAATAAGATAGATTCATTTTTCTGGTGGAAGGGAAAGATCGACAGAGCGAGAGAGTGGCTCTTGGCGATAAAATCAAAACGTAGGAACACCAGGCAGATAATTAAAACGGTAAAATCTCTGCATAGTTATGATGTGCCTGAGATAATCTGTCTGCCTATTATCGATGGCTATAAGGCGTACTTAGACTGGATAGATGAATCTGTTGGGTAATCCTTTAGATTTTATCTTGGCTTTTTTTTGGGGATTGGCGGTAAGTTTTACGCCGTGCATATATCCGCTTATCCCCATTACTGCCGGTTATATCGGGGCTAACGCCAGCGGTTCAAGAATGAAAGGTTTTGTCCTGAGTCTTTTTTATACCACTGGCATGGCGATTACTTACTCTATATTAGGGATATTCGCTGTTTTAACCGGCAGCCTCTTTGGCAGGGTTAGTTCACATCCAGTGACCCATATTATCTTGGGAGTAGCCATTATTGTTTTTGCACTCTCCATGTTGGGTCTTTTTAAGATACCCATATTCGGTATAACAAGGTTACCCAGGATAAAGAAGAAAAATTATTTTTCCGCTTTCATCCTTGGTTTGGCTTCGGGTTTAATCGTTTCTCCTTGTCTGACCCCCGCATTAGCGTCTATATTGGCGTATCTGGCTACTAAAAGAAATCTGTTATATGGCGCGTTTCTCTTATTCAGTTTTGCGTATGGGATGGGAGCAGTCTTAATTCTTATCGGTACCTTCAGCGGAATGCTGGCGAATCTACCCAAATCTGGAAATTGGCTTATGTATATAAAAAGGATATGTGCGGCCATAATGATGGCGGCTGCCATATATTTTATCTACACTGGAATAGGGAGATTATAAAGATGGATAAGTATATTATAAAAACTATCTTCATAGCGATGTTTGCATTTTTGTCTCTTATGGGGAAATTTAGTGTAGCGCAGGATAACGTTGAGAAAGAAGCTATTTTTGCTCAGGATTTTACTCTGCAGGACACAGACAACTACTCAGTCAGTCTCAGTGAATATAAAGGCGTGCAACCGGTAGTGCTCTTTTTCTGGACTAGCTGGTGCGCGTATTGTCGGCAGGAATTGCGTATCCTGAAAGATAAATACGCTGGTTTTTCAGAGATGGGGATTGTAATTTTAGCCATCAACATAGGTGAACAAAAATGGAAGGTAGAGCATTTTAAAGCAAAGAACGAGTTGAATTTTAAGGTTCTTCTGGATAAACAGGGAGAGGTGGCGGATTCTTTCGGGGTATTCGGTGTCCCCACATATATATTTATCAATAAAGAAGGGCGCGTAGTTGCCCAAGAACACTATTTCTCCGAGGAAAGGTTTGAAGAACTTGTTTTAAAGTGATACGCTAGATTATGGATAATGCTTTGTTGTTAGATTTGTATGAGTTGACTATGGGGGATAGCTATTCCCTTTACAAGGAGGATACCCTCTCTACATTTGAACTCTTTGTGCGGAGTTTACCGGAAAATCGCAATTATCTTGTTGCCTGCGGGTTAGAAGATGTTCTTCGCTACATCAGAGAATTGCGTTTTAGCGAAGATGATTTAAAGTTTTTGCGCACCCAGAAGTTGTTTTCCGAAAGATTTTTATTGTATCTTAAGAATTTTCGCTTTCAAGGAGATGTCTGGGCGATGCCAGAGGGCACGGTTTGTTTTGCCCAAGAGCCGCTTATCCGCGTAACGGCCCCTATTATCCAAGCCCAGGTTATCGAGAGTTTCCTGCTGAACACCATCAACTTGCAGACTATGATTGCCAGCAAGGCTTCTCGCGTGGTAAGCGCGGCAGGAGGCAGGAGGGTATATGACTTTTCCTTGCGTCGAACCCATGGTCAGGATGCGGCTATCAAGGTTGCCCGGGCATCTTATATCGCCGGATTTAGTGGCACCTCCAATCTCTTGGCGGCAAAACGTTACGGTATACCTGTTGCCGGAACAATGGCGCATTCATTTGTAATGTCTTTTCGTCAAGAGATAGACGCTTTCTTGGCTTATGCTGAGACCTTTCCTTCCCGGTCTATACTTCTGGTGGATAGTTACAATACCTCCAAAGGTATAGACAATGCCGTGAAGGTAGGTTTATATTTGAAAGAAAAAGGTTATCATCTGCAGGGTATTCGTTTGGATAGCGGCGATATAGTTTATTTTTCTAAACTGGCGCGCCGACTTTTTGACAAGGCCGGACTTAATGACGTAAAAATTTTTGCCAGCGGAAATCTAGACGAATTCAAGATTATCTGCCTTATTAAAAAAGGAGCGCAGGTGGATAGTTTTGGAGTGGGGACGAATATGGGCACAAGTATGGATGCGCCGTCTCTGGATGTAATTTATAAAATAACCGAGGTTACCGACAGCGAGGCGCATTTTTTACCGACTATGAAGTTAAGTCAGAAGAAAGCTACTTATCCAGGTAGGAAACAGGTTTTTCGTATCAAAGATAAGAATGGCATATTTATAGAGGATATCTTGGGGTTGGAGGATGAGAGGATAAATGGCGTTCCATTGTTAAAGAAGGTAGTGGATAAAGGCAGGGTTTGTTATAAATTTCCTTCTTTAAATACGATAAGAGATAACTTGCAGAATGAACTTTTGTCTTTTCCTCAGCGGCTGCGCGAGGTCAATTCCGTTTTTAGTTATCCTGTGTTGATAAGTCATGGCTTGAAATCCTTGCGTGATTCT
>JAMWCI010000122.1:1570-3257 GCA_023818655.1 Candidatus Omnitrophota bacterium | reverse complement strand
AGCAAAGGTTTTTTATGAGAATATCAGAAATTTCTTGCCTTTTATTGAGTTAGAAGACCTGAGTCCAGATACCTCCGGGATAAGGCCGAAACTGCAAGGTCCGCAAGATGAGTTCAGAGATTTTATTATTAACGATGAAAACGCCAACGGTCTTTTTGGTTTTGTCAATCTAATCGGCATTGAATCCTCGGGTCTTACCAGCTCTCTTTGCTATAGCCAGAATAGTTAAAGAGAAAATCAAGGGTTTCTTGTAATATTGAAATATATAGGCAACAGTTGTTTCTATAGCGTTGTCTAACAGATTTAATCCCAGAAAGCAAAGATTGTATTTGGGATTTTTGGCTTGAGAAGGTATAATTAAAGCTATGTCGGTTATACAGGGTCCAGAGTTTTATATTTCCAAACGCGTAGGCAAGGCGATTATGGATTATGATATGATATCTGACGGGGATAAGATACTGGTGGCGGTTTCCGGCGGAAAAGACAGCCTTACATTGCTACGAGTATTATATGACCGCAGAAAGTTTGTTCCGATAAAATACAATCTTTTGGCGGTGCATATTGATATGGGATATCCTTGTCACCACCCCAAAATCCTGTCGGAGTATTTTAAGCGGCACGGTATAGAATACCGCATTGAGAAGGTTAATATCTTAAAACCTGGTCAGACGCGTAAAGATATCTCCTGTTTCTGGTGCTCTTGGAACAGGCGACGAGCGCTCTTTGAAACAGCAGAGCGTTTTGGATGCACCAAGGTTGCCTTGGGTCACCACAAAGATGATATCATTGAGACTACGCTTATGAATTTATTTTTTCACGGCGAGATATCTTCTATGGCGCCCAAACAAGAGCTTTTTAACGGTAAAATCGTGATTATACGGCCACTAGCTTATGTGGAAGAGAGGTTAATTGTAAAATTTGCCAAAGTAGCGGATTTTCCGCACCACAAATGCAGTTGCCCTAACTCTGTTACCTCCAATCGTACCAAAGTCTCTAGGATTATAGAGGAGCTGGAAAAAGTAAACCCAGACATCAGGACCAATATCTTCAGGGCCACAAAAAGGATTAAAAAGGAGTATTTGCTTTAAGAATGGGCTTAATGTGGTATAATTATGTCAAGCTTATGCCCGCTAACCAAGGTTCTATAATCGGTAGTTAAATATGGATTGGGGAATTTATATAATAGCTCTACTGTTCGGCGGCGCAATTATTGCCTTCCTCTTTAAGATATTCTCTCAAGTAAATGAGCGGCTGAACCAGATGCAGCAGACAATCCAAGAGGCAAATAAGATTATCGGTCAGAATTTAGGTAACGCCACTGTTACCTTCGGCAACGTTATGGAACAGTTAGGTAGACTTGAAGAGACCAACCGCGAGGTTCTCGAGATTAGCAAGGAGATATCTGCGCTGCAGGATTTATTAAAAGTGCCCAAGTTCAGAGGGGGTATGGGAGAAACCTTTTTGGAAAACCTGCTTTCTCAGGTATTGCCAGCAGGGTATTATACGATGCAGTATCGTTTTCAGAGTTCTGATACGGTAGATGCGGTGGTAAAACTGGGCGAGCGGCTGGTACCCATAGACGCAAAGTTTAGTTTAGAAAATTTCCAGAAGACGCTGGAGTCAGGTGATGAGCAGACAAAATCCGTCTACCGCAAAAGGTTTATCCAGGATGTAAAGAACCGGATTG
>JAMWCI010000122.1:0-1560 GCA_023818655.1 Candidatus Omnitrophota bacterium | reverse complement strand
CTTCCGCAAGAAAATACCTATGATTTTGCCCTTATGTACATACCCGCGGAAAACGTCTATTATGAAACTATCATCAAAGAAGACCTGTTTTCTTATTCTTTAAACAAAAGGGTGATTCCTGTATCTCCAAATACTTTTTATGCTTATCTTCAAGTAATTTGTCTCGGGCTAAAGGGATTAGAGATAGAAGAAAACGCCAAGGATATTTTAAAGAATCTGAGCTCTCTGTCTCTGGAAATAGACAGGTTTCGCGAGGACTTTAACATCTTGGGAGCGCATCTATCGAATGCAGGGACAAAATATCATGATGCGCAACGCAGGATAGAAAGGATTGCGCAGCGTATCGCGGATATACAGGAGACAAAGAAGATTGAGGCAAAATGAAAATTTTGAATATCCGCGTGGTCGCCAAGGCATCTAGTAGCAGAGTTAAGGATGAAGGCGGCCGCCTCAAGGTATACGTAACTAGCCCTGCTCAGGACGGGATGGCTAACGCGAAAGTTATTGAGCTTCTCGCCGAATATCTGGGAGTAAAGAAATACGAACTCAGGATTGTAAAAGGCTTGAAATCAAAGGATAAAACCGTAGAAGTCAATGTTTGAGTTTTCGCAGGAAGTAATCAGTGTTTTTAGCGAGCGCTCCGACGGCAATATGTCCCTTAATCACGGAGATGTATCTATGTCTTTGGAGAACCGGAACAATTTTCTGGGTAAATTTAAGATAAACCCCGCTTACCTTGTCTGCGCCAAGCAAGTCCATTCTTCGAATATTGTCTGCGTAAGAGAGACAGATAGAGGTAAAGGCGCCTTTAACTACGAAACCGCCATTGAGGCTACGGATGCCCTTGTTACAGATCAACCGCAGATGGCGCTGGCTGTTTTTACAGCGGATTGCCTTCCAATATTCCTTTATGACCAAGAGCGCTCGGTTATAGGGCTGGTGCATGCCGGATGGCGCAGCACATGCGAGCATATCGTCAAAAATACGGTAAAGATGATGCAGGATAATTTTTTTATAAATCCTAAGAGACTACAGGTTTATTTTGGTCCGGCGATAAGGAGTTGTTGTTATGAGGTAGAGGAGAAGATGAACAGGTATTTTTCTTATGGGTTGCAAAAGAGAGACGGGACTTATTACTTGGATATTATAGAAGTCAATAAGGCGCAACTATTTGATGCAGGCATTATAAAATATAATATAATCGATTCCGGTATCTGTACCTCTTGTCAGAACCATAGATTTTTCTCGTTTCGCAAAGAAGGCAAATCCTGCGGCAGGATGATTTCTGTAATAATGCTCAGATAAAATTATGCAAAAATACCGTATTGAGTTTATATTGCACACGTACAATACTACAGGGCAGGCGATTAAAAGCTCTCTGGCGGAATTCGGAGAGGATGTGGAGGTGCAGGATTGTCTTGACGCAGAGGCCCGGCTAGGCAGAGACTTTAAAATAAACATAGTGGTTTCCGAACCAGAAGAGATATTCGACCTGTGCGCCCAATTTGGCAGGATAAAGTCAGTCAAGATTGATGACGGAGGTGTTTAATGGCAAGGGCA